>NZ_CP018221.1:934687-1261875 GCF_001890385.1 Tardibacter chloracetimidivorans
CCCGGGTAGATCGTCTCGCTCTGACTGATGTGGCTAATCAACTCTTCAAACGAGCGATTCATCGAACTGCTGTGACCGATGGACTGTACTTCGCCATTGATCGAGGCGGTCATCCTTGCATTATACGGGTCGAATTCGTCAGACGTTACAATGCACGGGCCCATGGCGTTGGCGTTGTCGAAATCCTTTGCCTTGGCCGGACCGAGCCCGCCTCCCGCTTCTAGAGCCTGAGTATCACGCGCGCTGAAATCATTGAAGACCGTATAGCCGAATATCGACCCCGACGCCTCCCTCGGCGTGACATTCTTGACTCTCTGGCCGATCACCGCTGCCATCTCGAGTTCGTAGTCCCGCAGCTGCGAATAGGCTGGCCACACGACTTCAGTGTCAGGTCCTGTCACGGCGAACCGATTGGCTTTATAGTAGATCGGCCGGCTCTTCATCGTTTCAATCATAGAGACATGGCGTGGTAGAATTTCAGCTAGGTCCATTCGGACGCGAATGGCCTCCGCGCAACCGATCAGATGTTGATCGAACGATAAGCAGTCCCTGATCTGCTGGGGTCGTGGTAATGGCGCGAGAAGCCGCGCATCCACGCCGACTTCGTATCGGCAATCTGGCGTCGCCACGTCGCGGAGTCCCGAGACGAGACTCAACCCTTCCTTTCCTGCTTCGATAAGAGCCTGCATCCCTCCCAAAGCAGGGTGACCGCACCCTGCCGCAACCAGATGCGCGCGTTGCAGGTCGAGAACAACGACTTTTTCGAGGAGAAGACCAAGCCGCTCCGCCCCATCAGCGACACGGAATGTCACAAGTTTCATGGTGATGCCTCATCTGCAGCCCAGATCGAAGGGGATGGAAGTAATGGCTGGCCAGCAATCAGGCGGGAGACCCAATAGCTCAAAACGAGCGTCTCGTCCTGATTATAAACCTCCACGAAGGAAGTAACGACGGCTCGGCCACCGCGGCTCGTGGGTCTTATCGACTCGATTGTGACAATCGCTGAGATGGTGTCGCAGACCTGCACCGGGCGGTGCGCTTTCATCGACACCTCAAGCAGTGCGAGACCGGTACCCTGGCAAATCGACTGGAGCTGAAAGCCTTCAATCAGCGTATAGGTCAGAGCGGCGGGAATGGGCCGCCCTGCAATCGCCCGGCCCTCAAACTCGGGGTCGATGAAAATCGACTCCAGCATGCCGGTGCACGAGATGAACGCAACCAGGTCTGCTTCCGTGATCAAGCGACGAAACGTCCTAAAGCGAGCGCCTTGCGACAACTGCTGCCAAAACAGCCCCTGCCCCAGTACCGGCAACGCTGCTACCGATCCGGTCACAACATGACCTTTGCGATCTCTTCGGCTGTAAACCCGGCTTCGTCCAAAATCTCTTTGGTATGCTGACCCAGGCGGGGCGGGCACTTCAACACGGGTCTCAGCCCCGAAAAGCGCACCGGAATGCCGGGCAAGCGGAGCCTCCCGAGGCCCGGGTCCTCCAAGCCTTCGAAATAACCGGTCTGCTCAAGGTGCGGATCATCTAATAAATCATCCAGACTGAGAACAGAAGCGTGAGGCACTTGGGCTTCGGTGCATATCTCAATCCAATGCTCAGTCGTAGCTGTCAGGATGATTTCCGCCAAAAGGTCGTAGAGCTCTGCGATGTGGGTTGTACGAGAACTCATGTTCGCGAGACGCGCATCAACGGTAAGATCCTCTCGACCCGCAGCGGTCAGAAAATCGCGCCACTGACGGTCGCTGTACGGCAAGACTGCAAGGTAGCCATTCTTCGTCCTGTATGGCCGGCGGCCAGGCGCCGTCGTGCGCGGATAAACAGAATGCCCGACCGGTGGAACGAACTGTTTGCCGTAGAGATGCTCAACGGCGGTGAAGGAAACCATTGACTCGAACATCGGGATCTCCACCAGACCGCCATGGCCGGTCGATGTCCGCTTTTGCAGTGCAGCAAGGATGGCGATAGCGCCGATCAATCCTGTCGTTTTGTCTGCGAGCACGGTCGGCACGTAGCGTGGCTGCCCGTCGGCCCCGGCCATAATCGCGGCTAGGCCGCACATGCTCTGAATGACGTCGTCATACGCTGGACGCCCACTATACGCGCCTCCCGCTCCGAAACCCTGCAACGCAGCATAAATGAGGCGGGGGTTGCGCTCGAGCAGCGGCGTGGGGCCCAGACCCAGGGCATCCATTTTATGCTGGCGATTGTTGTGCAGAAAGACGTCCACCCCGTCCGCGATACGCATGAGCGCGGCTCTTCCAGATCCCGTCTTGAGGTCAAGCTCTATGCTCCGCTTGTTGCGGTTAAGGCCAAGAAACAGTGCTCCCATCCCAGCTTCGGTCGATGGACCTACCTTGCGGGTCGTGTCTCCGCCGGGCGCTTCGACCTTGATCACGTCGGCGCCCAGGTCGCCGAGCCATTGGCCGGCGTAGGGAGCCATGGCGACGCTGCCCAGTTCGAGAACGCGAACTCCCGCCAACGGACTGCGAGCATCGGGCGCGTGAGCTGCGCTCGGCGTCGATCCAACGGCGTTCGAAACAACGTCACCGCCGACCGCGGCCTGCGGGTCGCATTCACGAAGGCTCCTGATATCTGTCATCGATTTCTATTCCGCGGTGGGCAGCAATGTCGCTTGGAAGCTGATTTGCCGCCACCCTCCTTCGCGCCAAACCCACACTTGGCTTGTCGCAATCTGCAAATCGCGGACTTCACCGCTGCTCATAATCCGAACCATCTGGCTCAATTCCCCTGTCGCAACGGCAAAATGCCCATAGGGCCGTACAGCGAGACTTCGCCGATCGGCAGAAAGGAAATCGAGCCGGGTCGTGACCCCTTCCATGTAGCTTTGATAATCGTCGATCCGTCCCGTTGCATGGATGTGCACGAGATCTGTTCCGATAAGGTTTTGAAGCGTGAGAATGTCCTTGGCGACGAGCGCAGCACATCTCTGCCGCTCATGCTCACAGATAGCTTGCACAACCTGCTCATCCGTCATGATAGCCCATCTCCGATCGGTCCGAATTAACCACAGACATGGTCGTTCGAGACTGAGGCAGGGATCGTCAGCGCCATCGAAACGGCGCTATCGCCCATTGCTCCCGGGCAAACTAGGCACGCTGGACTGACGCGTGAAATATTATAACGGCCGCTTGCTATATCGCGCGGGTATAGGCTGTTAGGAGCCGATAGTCGGAGCCTCCTCGTATTCCTCCTCGTCCAGGGTCATAGCAACATCTCGAAAGCGCCGGGTCGCCAGCGTGGCGCCATCGGCCAATGTAGCAAGCGCGAGGCCGATGCCGATCAAAGTTCCACCAGATGTGACCTCTTGAAATCGGGCGCGTGTCCTCATCCTGCGGGCCACCTTATGAGGTATCAACGCAAGTCCGAAGCCGCTCTCGACAAGCGACATAACGCTGCAAACCTGCACCGCTTCCTGCGTAACATGCGGCACGAAGCCCGCTGTCTGACAGGCCAACACGGCGACTGCCCGGAGGTTCGGGACCATTGAACGATCATACATGACGAATGGCTCACCGCTCAGGTCCTCCAATCGCGCCACGCAGTTTGCCGGGAGCGGGTGGCCCGGTGGAACCATCAGGACCAAGTGGTCATTTTCGACCGGCAAGATGTCGATTGGTGCGGGTTCCAGAAGAGGTACGCGAACGATGCCAACGTCAAGCTGCCCGTCGGATATCGCAGCGATCGCCTTTTGCGTGGTCATTTCCGACAGGCTTACCTCCACGAGCGGGTGGAGACGCTGAAAAGCCTGCATCAGCCTTGGCAACAATGAAAAAGTCGCGGAGCCAACGAAGCCCATGCTGAGCGGTGCACGGGCACCGCTGCTAATTTCCGCCATCAACTTCCGCAGGTTAGCTGCGCGCGTGACGATGTCCTGGGCATAAGCCAGCATCTCCTGGCCAGCTTGCGTGAGAACGACCCCGCGGGGATGTCGATCAAACAACGTGACACCAAGTTCCTGCTCGAGCTTGCGGATCGAAACGGACAGTGGCGGCTGTGCCAAGCCGATCATCGTTGAAGCGTTCAAAAAGCTTCCCGATTGGGCCACCGCGACAAATTGCCTCAACTGCTTAAGGTCCACGCCGCCCACCTCCCTTCCTCGTGCTATATGCAAGCGATATAGCTCGGGCGGGGCTTAGTATTTGTCATCCCTCGTGGCAAACGTAGTTTAGGCGGCAGACCGTGTGACCGGAGACCTCCAAAAATGTCGGCCATCCTTCAACAGACACCGCTGATGCCGTTCGGCGTGGAGCTCGACCTTGATCTGGCGGATCCCGCCAACGCCGATGCAGTGCGCGCTTCGTTCGTTGAACATGGCTTGCTCGTGTTCCGCCAACAGCAGCTATCGATGGACGAACAGAAACGCATAGTGGGATATCTGGGCCCGGTATGCGAGCATTGGTCAACAGTAGGATATGTCTCGAACAAGCGAGCCGGCGGCATCCTTGGAAACGCCGAAGTCTCCTTCCATTCAGACAATTCCTATACGTAGGATCCGCTGTTGGCCGTATCGCTGTTTGGGATAGAAGCGCCGTACGAGACGACGAGCACGCGTTTCGCAAGCGGCACGCGCGCGCTCGAGAAGTTGCCGTCGATCCTGCGGGAGCGGATCTCACGGCTCCACGGAATCAATCTCTTCGCGGCGTCTGACGAGGCGCAGGCGGATCGACAGCGCCTCGAAGGGTATCCCGACGATTGCCCACGCTATGTCCATCCATTGATCATCACCGATCCCGTCAGCGGTGTCCAATCGCTCTATGCGCTGCAAATGCACACCGCAGCCGTCGCAAGCGTCTCGCCATCAGAAAGCGAAGCCTTGCTTTGTGAGTTGTTCGGATATCTTTACGAACCAGAGAACATCTACGAGCACAAATGGCGCAAGGGTGATTTCGTCATCTGGTCCAACTTCCGATACCAACACGCCAGGGGTGCATTGGACCCGCAACACGAACGAACGCTGCAACGTGTCTGCATCTCAAACGGTCAACCTCAAGTTTATGAAGATGCCCTTCCCGCGAGAATAGTAAAAGGCAGGATAGGCGCTATGGCATAACATCAGCTGGGCGACGGTGGGACGATAGGAATTAAGATGAGCATTGTCGATAACATCTTCCAAGAAGCGAAGCCCTCATATTTCGCTCATTTTGTAATTCGAACTTCGAATTACGAAGCCATGGTGAAGTGGTATGAGGATTTTCTTCAAGCGCAGAGAGTGTTCAGCAATGATCGAGCCACGTTTCTTACTTACGACGATGAGCACCATCGTGTCGCGATCGTCAATCGGCCCGATCTTATCCCGACGACGCCGCAGCACGCGGGCATCGATCACGTCGCTTACAGTATGGCCTCGATCCACGACTTGGTCATTAACTATGAACGATTGAAAGCTCTTGAGATACTGCCTTACTGGGGCATCAACCACGGGCCGACCACATCGATGTACTATCGCGATCCGGATGGCAATCAGATCGAATTGCAGGTCGACAATTGGTCGGAGCCCGGCAGGACCCGCGAATATTTCCAGACGCCCGAGTTTGCAGCGAACCCCATTGGCGTTGCGTTCGATCCCGAGGAATTTGCCCGAGATTTTCAGCATCGAGCAGAGGGAATCTAATGGTATGATCCCGGAAACATATCTGCACGCGAGCTTCCTCGTTCCCAATCTCGAGCTCGCGATTGAGGAGTTTGGATCGACGTTCGGCACCCGTTTCCATGCACCTCTTTCATTTCCGATCGCCGATCTGGATCAGATTGGCATTGATGACGACGAGGGTCTGGTCCGCTATTCCTACTCGATTGAGGGACCGCCTTATTATGAGCTTATCGAGGCAGTCGGTTCGCACATTTATAAACCCGAGCAGGGTTTTGGCTTTCACCATCTTGGAATGTGGATGGATGACGAGCAGGCTATGCGAGCGCATCTCACCGACATGGGAATCGGGATTTCTGCGATTTCCTGGAGCGCCGACCATCAAGCCTTGTCCATCTTCACAGAACCTTTTGGGCCGCTCGGCCTGCGGATCGAGTATATGAACCGGCGTTTTCAGCCTATGTTTGAGCGCTTTTTTTCCACCGGCAGGCTGGAAGGCTGAGCCATCACGCGCATTTGGAAACGCCAATGATCCGTTCCGAGGCTTGGGAAGGACGCCGATCCCGAGATAGGAACTCGCTTTCGCTGCCTCAACCGCAGAATTCGGCTCAAAAGCGATCGGCGGACAACATTTGGGAGCGGCGCGCGAACAACCTTGGAGGAAGAGCGCGGTTCTTTTGCCAAGCAGCGGCCAGAAACGAGGAGCAGATGAAGCTTGCTAGGTTCAAGTCGGACGGCCAGATCAAAATCGGGGTTGTCCGGGACACTGCAATTCTTTCGCTTACTGACCGCGTTCCTGGGGTCGGTGCCGACATGATTGCCGTTATCGAGAGATGGGTGGAGCTTTTTGACCAGATTGGATCACTGCCGCCCGTTGTTGACTATCGGCTGGAAGAAGTCATTCTAGAGCGGTTTCCGAGCTGATTGAATCGCGAGGGATTCCCAAGCGGCATATTTTCTGATTCATCCGATTTGCCGGTGAGGAGGTCGGCATGGGATGGGTCGAGCCTTGTCTGTGGATTTGCGCGAGCGTGTTTTGGCGGCGGTCGAAGACGGCTTGTCGTGCCGTGCTGCGGCGGCGCGGTTCGGGATCAGCGTGTCGAGCGCAATCCGGTGGCGGCAAAGGCTGCTTGCCAAGGGCTCGGTAGCACCGCGCCCGCAGGGCGGCGACCGCCGTTCGGCGCGGATCGAGGCGCACGGCGATCTCATCCGGGCCGCCATTGCCGAGACGCCCGACATGACGCTCGAAGAGTTGATGGCGATGCTGCGCGGGCACGGTGTGTCGGTGGGGATCGGTACCTTGTGGCGGTTCTTCGACCGGCACGGGATCACGCGTAAAAAAAGACCGCGCACGCCACCGAACAGGACCGGCCCGACATCCTCGCCCGCCGCTGGGACTGGTTCGAGAGCCAGGTCGATCTCGACCCCGACCGACTGATCTTCATCGACGAGACCTGGGCCAGCACGAACATGGCGCGCCGCCACGGTCGCTGCCGCAAGGGCGAGCGGCTGCGCGCGGGCGTTCCGCACGGACACTGGAAGACGACGACGTTCGTGGCAGGCCTCAGGAACACGGGCATGGTCGCGCCGATGGTGCTCGACGGGCCAATTAACCGCGACGCCTTCACCGCTTATATCACCCAGGTGCTCGTCCCCGAGATCGTCCCCGGCGACATCGTCGTCATGGACAATCTGTCGAGCCATAAGGGCGCCGAGGTGCGCGAGGCCATCGAGGCGGCGGGCGCAACGCTCCTGTTCCTCCCGCCCTACAGCCCCGACTTCAATCCGATCGAAAAAGCATTCTCGAAGCTCAAAGCGCACCTGCGCAAAGCCGCCGAACGCACTATCCACGGCCTCTGGACCGCTATCGGCCGCATCCTCGACCTCTACACCCCGCAAGAATGCGCCAACTATTTCACCGCCTGCGGATACGATGCAGCATGATCGGAAACCGCTCTAGAAGCCCCGATTGGACGTCCTGGCAAGATCATGGGACTTGGGCTCAATTATCGCGATCACATCGAAGAAGCCAAGCTCGAGGTGCCGACATTTCCGATGTGGTTCACGAAGGCACCAACATCTATTAACAGTCCTAACGGCCCTATCGAGGTGCCTCGGATCTCCGAGACGCTGGATTACGAGGCGGAACTAGTCTTCATAGTCGGCAGGCGCTGCAAGCATGTTGCTCCTGATCGGGCACACGACGCTATCTTTGGATATTGCGCTGGAAATGACGTAAGCGTGCGCGAATGGCAACGCCGAACGAGCCAGGTGACGCTTGGAAAATCGTTCGACACAAGCGCACCTTTCGGACCATTTATCGTCACGTCGGATGAGATCGATTCAGGAAACCTCTCGATCCGGTGCCTAGTAAACGGTGAAGTCCGCCAGTCCAGCAACACGCGCCACATGGTCTTTTCGTGTGCCGCGCAGCTTGCTGATCTGTCCTCAGCTATGACAATGGAACCGGGTGATATCGTATTCACTGGGACGCCCGGAGGAGTGGGCGCGCTGATGTCCCCGAAGACATGGTTGAGGGCCGGAGACGTGGTTCGTGTCGAAATCGAAGGTATCGGATTTATCGAGAATGTCGTCGTTGATGAGCGCCCGCCTTCGTCTCCATGAACCGCGGGGCTTCGTCCTTCCTAGACGGGCGTTACGCCGGCTTTGACGACTAATGATATTGCACAGGAGGGGACGATGACAACGAGGCTTGGACCGCTTGATAGTGGCGAAAAGCGGGTCGCTATGATCACGGGGGCGGGGAGCGGAATTGGACGAGCTTCTGCGATGCGCTTCGCCAGCGAGGGCGTGCGGATCGGCGTGGCCGATCTTGATCGTGCCGCTGGTACCGAAACCGTCAACCAAATCCTGCAGAATGGCGGTGAAATCCGAGTTCTTTCAGTGCGATGTCGCAGAGGAGCAATCCATCCAGGAGACGGTTCACGGGATCGTCGAACGGTTTGGGCGGCTCGACATTGCGCACAACAACGCGGGCATCTCTCCGGACACCGGACTGATCGTCGATTGCGAACGTGCGGTTTGGGACAAAATCCTCGCGGTCAACCTGACGGGCATGTGGATGTGCATGAAGCACCAAGCACCCGCGATGATGGCATCGGGTCATGGGGGAGCCATCTGCAACATGGGTTCCGGATCTTCTCTCAAGGGATTGCCGGAGATATCGGCGTATGTCGCTAGCAAGCATGGAGTCGTCGGCCTTACGAAGGTCGCCGCGCTTGAATTCGCACCGCACATCCGTGTGAATGTCGTGTGCCCCGGCCCTACGGACACACCCGGCATTCGAACGAAATCCGAATCCAGCGACGCCGGCTTTTCGCTGGACGAGTTCATGAAGAGCGTGCCCCTGAGGCGCATGGCTGGCCCCGACGAGCTTGCCCAAGCCGTAGTCTGGCTGTGCTCAGACGAAGCTTCTTATGCTACGGGAGCGATCGTATCGATCGACGGCGGGCTCGTTCTTAGCTGAGACGGTGCTGGAGCTGCGGCAGCGCCATCGCCTCTGCGGCGCGCTCCGAAGTCCCGCCTAGCGATATTGAGCTGACGCAGTCCCAACACGGCACCGGACTTGACCTGCGGCCTTCCGGCCCAGGCCGAAGCCCGCTTAGCGGCCAGCGACTGCGTCAACCTGCTGGGTTTCTGGGCTTCTTCGCTCACCGGGCGATGATACGCAGCGATCACGTCGCTTTCAGCCTGGCGCTCAGTGATCGATTTGGTGAGTTTTGACGCTCCGGCGTGCCCTGTCCTGAACGCACCGCCGGGCGTATTATTAAGCGAGTATGCAGGCTGGCTGAGGGTGAAGAACAATGGCAATCAACGATACAAAAGTAACGACTGCGGCGGAGCAATGGGCACGATTCGCACCGATCGTAACCGGAGATGACTATCTCGACAGCCTTCGAAATCGCGACGTCGTTGTGTACCTGTTCGGTGAGCAAATCGCGGAACCGGTTGATCACCCCATCATCAGGCCTTCGATTAATGCCCTGAAGATGACCTATGATCTGGCGCTCGACGAACCTGAGCTCGCGACAGCGTGGTCGGCGCTTATCGATGCGCCGGTCAACCGGTTCCTTCACATCGTCGGCTCGCCAGACGACCTCGTCATGAAAAACCGGATGCAGCGCAGACTGGGACAGCTGACCGGGACGTGCTTCCAGCGCTGTGCCGGTCTAGATACGATCAGCGTGCTCCATTCGATCACTTTCGATATCGATCAGAAGCATGGGACGAAATATCATGAGCGCTACTTGGCGTTCATGCGACATGCACAGCGCAACAACGTCATCATCGGCGCCGGCATGACGGATCCGAAAGGAGATCGGTCGAAGCGACCGAGCGAGCAGCACGATCCCGATCTTTTCCTGCACGTGACCCGCCGTGTGCCTGAAGGAATTTACGTCCGGGGAGCCAAGGCGCACATGACAGGCGGCCTCAATTCACACTGGATCTGCGTCATGCCCACCATGAATATGGGCCAGGACGACCGTGATTATGCCGTCGTGGGCATGGTTCCGGGCGACGCTCCCGGGCTGACATATATCTATGGCCGCCAGTCGTGCGACACGCGCGCGATGGAAGCAGGCGACATCGACAAGGGCAATGCTCGCTTCGGCGGCCAGGAAACGCTGGTTGTCTTTGACGACGTGTTCATTCCCAATGAGCACGTGTTCATGGACGGCGAGTACGAGTTCGCTCAGGACATGGTGGCCCGTTTCACCTCATATCACCGCGCGAGCTACGTCTGCAAAACCGGCCTTGGCGACGTCATGGTCGGGGCAGCAGCCGCCATCGCGGATTACAACGGCGCCGCCGAGGCGAGCCATATCAAGGACAAGTTGGTGGAAATGACGCACCTCAACGAGACGATCTACTCGTCTGCGATTGCGTCCAGCCACGAGGCCAAGCCGCTTGCGTCGGGCATCTATATGAACGACAGCATGCTCGCCAACGTGTGCAAGCACAATGTCACGCGCTTTCCCTATGAGATTTCGCGGCTTGCGCAGGATCTCGCCGGCGGATTGCTCGTCACCCTTCCGTCCGAGGCGGATTTCAACAATGACGTGGCAGGCCCCCTGCTCGAAAAATATTTCAAGGGACGCGGGAATATCCCGGTCGAACATCGTCGGCGCATGCTGCGGCTCATCGAAAATATGACCCTCGGCAGGAATGCCGTAGGATATCTCACGGAGTCGTTGCACGGCGCGGGCAGCCCGCAAGCCCAGCGCATTCAGATTCTTCGGGCCATGGATGTCGAGAAGAAGAAGGGATACGCGGAAGATCTGGCGGGCATAGCTGACGAACTGCAGTGAGCCCTTCGGGAGAATTTCCGGTCTCCGCGACTTTCTCGCAGCCGCTCCCTCTAGGTGCTCGCGAGAGCGCGAAAAGCCGCCGGCGCGGATGTCCCGCCAAGGGGTGACAGACATCTTGGCGGGGATCACGCAGGCTGAGCCCGTAATCATCTCGCGATAGCTGGATCCGGCAATCCCTGGCACAGCCGGCGTCGCGAAGACCAAGTTATGACCAACCGGGTGCACTGCCCCTGAAACAGCGCACCTCACAATGTTATAGGTAGAGGTAGGAAAATGAGTGAAGTGGCTGTGGATCTAGGCACCTACTCCTCGCCCGAGGTGCAGAGCTGCCCGTTCCCGTTTCTCAAAAAGCTGCGCGAAGAGGCTCCGGTCTATCGCGATCCGGCCACGGGCCTCTATATCATCACGAAGTTCCAAGACATTGCCTACGTCAACCAGAACACCGAGATCTTCTCCAACCGCACACCGATGATCATCAACAAGCAGTCGTCGGTGTCTGACGAGGTCCGTCGCCGATATAAGGAACGCGGCTGGCCGGAAGAACATGTTCTGGCGTTTACCGATCCGCCGGAGCATAGCTGGCACCGAGCACTGGTCGACAAGATATTCACGCCCGGATATGTGCGTCAGCTGGAACCCTACATCCAGGACATCACCGATCGACTGATCGATTCTTTCATCGAAGCAGGTCACGCCGATATCAGCGTGGATCTCGCCGTTCCGCTTCCTATGTATATCATCGCCGACCAGCTGGGCGTTGATCGTGAGGATTTCCCGAGTTTCAAAATCTGGTCCTCGGCATGGGTCGAGCGCAATGATCCCCACTGCCCTCCGGATCGCGAGCTCGAGCTCACCGATCACATGATCGATATGCAGAACTACCTCGCGGAACGCGCGGAACGCTATCGCAAGGAGCCGCAGGATAACTTGCTAAGCAAGCTGGTGCATGTCGAGGTCGACGGGAAGCGGCTGGAGATGGGGCAGCTGCTCATGATCGTGCAGTTGATCCTCGTCGCGGGCAATGAGACCACCACGACGGGCATCGGCAACACGATGTTCATGCTGCTCCAAAAGCCTGAACTCTTGGCCCGTGTTCGCGAGAATCCCGACCTCATCCCCAACGTTATCGAAGAGATGCTGCGCTCGCACTGCCCGGTACCCCATCAATATCGCATGACCACGAGAGACGCTGAAGTGGGCGGGGTCACCATTCCCGCAAATTCGATCGTCCAAGTCAGCTATATGTCCGGCAACTACGACGCCGAGCAGTGGGACAATCCTGACGAGTTCGACATCGATCGCAAAGGCGCTCGCAATCATCTGGCGTTCGGCCGCGGAATCCATTTTTGCGTAGGCAGCCTTCTTGCGCGAGGCGAGATGCGGATCGCCGTTCGCACCATGCTGGAAAGGCTGAAGGATCTGCGGTTCTCCGACGAGTTTCCCGAACCGCAATTCATTCCTCATTTCCAGATACACACGCTCGATCATCTTCAAGTGAAATTCACGCCGGGAAAGCCGATCGTTCAATAGCGATCTATCCGGGATGCAGGATGCTGGGCAGGACAAGGAGAGCCGTATGACGCCGGAGGACATGGAGAAAACACTGACCTATCTTCTCGATCGCCAGGAAATCTATGATCTTATGGCGCGCTACTGCCGCGGCGTAGACCGTCTGGACAAGGATCTCGTCCTCTCCTGCTATCACGAAGACGCCCTGGACGATCATGCGATGTTCGTCGGAAACAGAGAGGAATTCTGGCGCTGGGTCGAGCCGATGCACGCCGGTTCCCAGTCGTCGACCCAGCATCTGATCGGTAATCACCTCGCCGAGATCGACGGTAACGTCGCACACGCCGAAACCTACTACTCCTTCGGTGGCATGAACCGGGAAGGTGCGCCCTTCACCTACATCGGCGGGCGCTACATCGACCGGCTAGAAAAGCGGGACGGCAAGTGGGGGATCGTCGAGCGCTTCATGCTCAACGATTGGATCGCGCCGTCTATCAACACGGTCGAGGGCTCCCAGACGCCCGAGGGCCAAACGAATTATGGCAATATCGACCCTCGAGAACTAGCCATTATGGATACGGCACCCAAGGGAAGCAGAGACCGGAACGATCCCGTTTATGCTCGCCCCCTTCGGGTCGCGCCCGAACGGGTCGAGCGCTACAAGAGCGCCGTGGCTACTCCGGCGGACACAACTGCCGAGCTCGCTCCTAGCTAATTATTTCCTGAAATTTTGGAGGTCACCAGGTGACGCGCATTTATCCTGACGCAGCTGCTGCGTTGGACGGACTATTGTTTGACGGCATGACGATTTGCGCCGGCGGATTTGGGCTCTGCGGGGTTCCAGAACAATTGATCGACGCGATTGAGCATTCCGGAGTGCGCGACCTCATCATTGTCTCCAATAATGCAGGCGTCGACGGCGTGGGCTTGGGCAAGCTCCTGCGCAGTCGGCAGGTGGCCAAGATGATTTCTTCCTATGTCGGGGAGAACAAGGAGTTCGAGCGGCAGTACCTTGCCGGGGAGCTCGAGATCGAGTTCTGCCCGCAAGGCACGCTTGCCGAGCGATGCCGTGCTGGCGGTGCTGGCATCCCAGGCTTTTACACGAAGACTGGCGTTGGGACGCAGGTCGCCGAAGGCAAGGAAACGCGCGAATTCGGAGGGGAAGAGTACCTTCTCGAGACGGGCATCCGGGCGGATCTTTCGATCATCAAGGGATGGAAGGCGGACGAGGCGGGCAATCTCATATTCCGCAAAACGGCACGCAACTTCAATCAACCGATGGCGACGGCGAGTTCCATGACCGTGGCGGAAGTCGAAGAGATCGTGCCGATCGGGACCTTGGACCCCGACACAATCCATGTGCCGGGAATTTTTATCAAGCGCCTGTTCGTCGGAACGCCGTTGCCGAAGAAGATTGAATTCCGCGTGACGCGGCCTCGGGAGATTGCATGATGGCCTGGACCCGCGACCAAATGGCCGTCCGAGCTGCACAGGAGCTTGAAGAAGGCTTCTATGTAAACCTCGGCATCGGCATTCCTACGCTCGTCGCCAATAACGTCCCGAAAGGGATGACGGTCACGTTCCAGTCCGAGAACGGTATGCTCGGCATCGGCCCCTCCCCCTTTGAAGGTGAGGAAGATGCCGATCTGATCAATGCTGGAAAGCAAACGATATCGGAGCTGCCCTCTTCCTCTTATTTCTCGTCGTCGGACAGCTTCGCCATGATCCGTGGAGGGCATATCGACCTGACGATATTGGGCGCGATGGAGGTGTCGCAGGGCGGTGACCTGGCGAATTGGCTGATCCCCGGCAAGATGATCAAGGGCATGGGCGGCGCCATGGACCTGGTCGCAGGGGTCAAGCGGGTGATCGTCCTGATGGAGCATTCGTCGAAATCCGGCGCACCCAAATTCGTGCCCTCCTGCACGCTGCCCCTGACCGGCAAGAACGTCGTCGATATGATCGTCACCGAGCTTTGCGTGATGTCACGGGCTGACCGTCAGAGCCCATTCGAGCTTGTGGAACTCGCCGAGGGCGTCTCTTACGAGCAACTGGCCGCAGCCACTGCGGGCGAGTTCGTGAATAGGCTGGGTGACGTTCGAACGCGCGCCAGCGCATGACCATCGATCAACAATCGTATCCGGCTGAGGATCCTGCGCTCATCCTATGGCCTGCAGGAATCAATCGACCGTGGCGCGATTTGATCGATATTGCCACTCGTGCCCGAATGGACGGCATTTCCCTCAGTCCTCTCACTCTGCGTGATATTGAGAAGGATAAGGACGGGAGCGCAGGATTTGGGGAGCGACTGGCGGCAGCGGGACTTTATGTCAGCCATCTCGACGGGGTGTCGAGTTGGGCGGCCGAGCGCCATCCTGATCGCGACGATCCATCCTACGGCCTAGTGCATCCGCTTTTTGACTTTTCCGTTGGTGAGTTGCTCGATTTCGCGGGCAAGTTCAACATTCGGTCGGTCGCGGCGGTAGGTGCATTCTCGAAGGGGGCGATCGGCTTCGACGAAATCTGTAGATCCTTTGCGGACTTTTGCGACCAAGCTAAGGCGCAGGACATTTGGGTCGACCTGGAGTTCATTCCTCACTGGGGAATTCCTGACCTTCCTGCCGCATGGCGGCTCCTGTCCGCGGTCGACAAGGATAACTGCGGCATCCTTGTCGACAATTGGCATCTACAAAAGGGCTCTGCCGATTTCGAAGCCGACATGGCCTTGTTCGACGAGATCCCCGGGCGGTTCCTACGAGCGCTCCAGCTCTGCGACGATACGGTCGAGATGCGAGAGACCACGACATTCGGTGAGTTGATCAAGCACGGCCGAGACTTCCCTGGCGAGGGCGAGTTGGCGGTCGACCGCGTCCTGACATCTCTCCTGAAAAAGGGTGGATTGAAATGTGTGGGCGCCGAGCCCTTCTCCGCCGAACTTGCCGACTTGTCCGCGGATGAGATCGCCCTTCGGACCGACCGCTCGGTGCGCGGCGCGCTGGCGACCGCTTATGAAGGGCTGCGTTCGACTTGCGCGTGAGCGCAAAGGCGCCGCCGAAGGAACGCGTGACCCTCTGCCCGCCGAACGGAGCGGCGGCAGCGATGGCATCAACCGGCGCAGCAAAGCGTCAAACGGGAGAGAGGCATGAAACGACTTGAAGGCAGGGTGGCAATCGTCACCGGCGCTGCTCAGGGGATCGGCCAGGCAATCGCGCAGCGGTTCCTCGAGGAAGGCGCGTTCGTTATGTGCGCGGACCATCAGAGCACCGTTCACGACAGCGTCGCGGCGTATGGCGACCGCGCGCGTTCGACCGTCGTCGACGTGACCAACGAAGCCGGCATGCGCGCAATGGTCGAAGCGACGCAAGAGCAATGGGGCGGCCGTGTCGACATCCTTTGCAACAACGCGGGTATCAGCGGAAGGCGCCTCAAACTGGGCGATGCCACCGAGGCCGACTTTGATGAAGTCACCGATATCGACCTTAAGGGCGTTTTCTTCGGGATGAAGCTTGTCCTGCCGATCATGGAGGCGGCCGGACGGGGATCGATCGTCAACATCGCTTCTGCGGCAGGACTGATCGCAGTCCCGACGCTCGCGATTTATACGGGGGCGAAGTCCGGAGTGATCGGGCTCACCAGGGCGGCCGCTTGGGAGTATGGCGGCGCCAATGTGCGGGTGAACGCGATTTGCCCGGGAGGCGTGCTGACGCCGCTAAACCGGCAGTTTCACGAACAGCAGGATGCTGGAGCATCTAATAACGAGTGGATCAAGAAGCACGCGCTCGGCCGGCTTGCCGAACCGAGCGAGATCGCTTCGGTCGCAGCCTTCCTGGCCAGCGACGACGCATCCTTCATCACCGGCGTGGCGCTGCCCGTCGACGGCGGAATGACCGCGGAATAGGATGGGACGTCAATGACAACCTCTCACCCCAATTTCGCTGGCAAGCGGGTGCTCGTAACGGGCGCCAGCCGCGGCGTCGGAGCCGCGACTGCAAAGGCATTTGCCAGGCTCGGCGCCACAGCCATTCTGACAGCGCGCAGCGCCGACAAGCTCGAGGCGATCGCCGAAGAGATACGGTCGGAAGGAGGCTGTGCGGAAGTGCGTCCAGCCGATTTGTCCACCCGCGAGGCTTGTCGCAGCCTTGCCTTAGCCTGCGGCGAGGTGGACGTACTGATCAACAACGCATCAGAGACCTCTTCCACCTTCCAGAGTGTGCTGAAGCGCGACGATGCGTTCTGGGATCTGAGCCAGGCATTGTGCTTCTTGGCGCCGCTGACGCTGATGCAGGAACTTGTCCCCGGCATGATCGAACGGGGTCAGGGAGTGGTTCTCAATATATCGAGCATGGCCGCGCAACAACCCGTTCCGTATCGCGCGCCCTACTCCATCTACAAGGGCGCCCTCGAGACACTGTCAAAGGTGGCCGGTCTCGAGCTTGCGGCACAGAGAACCGGTGTTCGCGTGAATGCCGTAGCGCTGGGTGCGACGGACACGGAAGCGCTCGCTGAATCGTGTGGCCCCGATCTGGATGTCCGTGCCGTGGTCGAGAAAACCTCCCCGCTGGGCCGCGCCATCGCGGTCGAAGAGGTGGCGGACTTCTGCGTGTACCTCGCGTCCGATTCCGCAGCACCGATACTGGGCACTGTTTTGAACATTGACGGGGGCATGACGGCGGGAAGTTACAGCTTCGTTGGCAGCTACGGCTCCGCGGACGCCGGCGCAAACTAGATGAATGCGTTCTACCGACCCTTTTGAACAGTGGTCGGCGATCAGGAAGGAGCATGACGCGATGGGCGAGAAGTTGGGTGTAGGTATCGTCGGACTGACACCGGGGCGAAGCTGGTCGGCGTTCGCCCATGTTCCCGCGCTACAGGCATTGTCTGACACATTCTCGTTCAACGCCGTCGCGAATTCCAGCGCCGAGAGTGCTAAACGAGCGGCAGCCGAACTCGGCTCGCTTCAAGCCTATGGAAGCGTGGGCGAGATGGCGACTGCAGACGACATCGACATCGTATCCGTCACGGTGAAGGTGCCACACCATCTCGCGCTCGCACGTCAAGCAATCGATGCTGGAAAGCACATCTATTGCGAATGGCCCCTCGGCAATGGCCTTGCCGAGGCGCGTGAACTGGCGGATTTGGCGAAAAATCGGTCGATCGTAGCCGTGGCGGGCCTCCAGGCAACGGCGGCGCCTGCTATCCGGTATGCGGCCGACCTCATTGCGGAGGGTTATGTAGGCGATGTCATCTCCAGCACGCTTGTCGGCGACGGCGGTAGCTGGGGACCCGAAACGTCGAATGCCTACGATTATATTCTTGATCGAGCCAACGGCGCCACGATGCTGACAATCCCGCTAGGTCATACACTCGCTGGGGTAGTGGAGATGCTTGGCCCGATCGCGGACGTTCTGGCGACAGTGACGACCCGCTTTCCCCTGGTGAAAGTCGTCGAGACCGGCGAGATGAAGCCGATGACGGCTCCTGACCAGATCATTGTCAGCGCGACCCTCGAATCCGGCGCACCGCTCGCGATACATTATCGGGGCGGCGTCAGCCGGAGTACCGGCCTGCTATGGGAGATCCTTGGCACGAAGGGCGATCTTCGGATCACCGGAAGCCAAGGCCATGCCCAGATGGTCGACCTCGCACTGAGCGGCGCCCAGGGTGAAGGATCGGCCGTAGCGCCGCTCGATATCCCCGAGCGCTACCTGGACAATCTGCCGAGCGCGGCTGTCCCTGGAAACGTTGCCCGCATGTATGCAGACATGGCACTCGACATCCGGAGCGGTACGCAGCGTGCACCAAGCTTCGAAGACGCAGTCGGCATTCACCAGATCATCGACGCAATTGAAGCGTCGGCGGCAAGCGGTGTCCGCGTACGACCGGATTCGAGGTGAGCTCAAGCAAGACGGTCACGGCGCGAACAGAAAGAGATACCATGGAACTTAGCTTGGCGGAGCGGGATGACCGGATAAGGCAGTCGTTTCAACAGGAGGTTGAGAGCAGCTTCGTCGCCCGAAATATTGGCGAACTGCCGCATTCCTATGACACGATCTCAACCGATTGGCTGACATCGATCCTCTGTCGGAACACGAACGGTGCGGTGGTCGCCGATTATTCGCTCGGAGCACCCGATGACGGTACATCGAACCGTCGACGGATATTTTTGAGGTACAACGCAGCCGGGCAAGCCGCGGGCCTGCCGTCCACCGTTTTTTGCAAATCTTCGCAAAAACTCGTTCACCGCCTCCAACATGCCAACATCGGGCTAGTGATTGGCGAAGTGGCGTTTTATTCGCGCTATCGCCCAATGTTCGACATCGAAGCGCCAAATCCGATTTTCGCGGCGTATGACCCCGTAAGCTATAATTCCATAATCATGCTGGAAGATCTTGACGAACGAGGCGCCGGTTTTTGCAACCATGAAACTCCGATAACCCGTGGTCGTATCGAGAACCAGTTGTCCACGCTCGCGCAGCTTCATGGTCGCTATTATGGGACTTCCGAGGTCGCAGATGCCAAGATAATGACCTTGGAAGGCATTTTCAGAGCGACCGACCGGTGGCTCGGACTCGAAGTCGCCTGTGACAAAGGATTTGCGGCCGCAGAAAGCGTCATTCCGAACAGGCTGTTTCGCCGAAGGGCAGAAGTCTGGGAGCCGACGCTCAAGGCGGTGGAGATGCAAAACTCCCTACCCCTCACCTTCACTCACAACGACGTCCACCTGCGCAATTGGTACATAACGGGTGAAGGCCGCATGGGCCTGTCCGATTGGCAGACGTTTGCCCGCGGTCACTGGGGCTTCGATCTCGCCTATCTGATTTCCTGCAATCTAACGGTCGAGAACAGGCGCCTTTGGGAGAGCGATCTCATAAGATATTATGTCGAAGAACTGCGGGAGTTCGGTGGGCCGACCGTGTCGTTCGACGACGCTTTCCTGCTCTATCGGCGCCATTTTCTGAGCGCGCTCACTTGGTGGACGGTGACTAACGCACCGCCGGAAAACGGACCCGAATACTATCAGCCGGAAGACGCCACTCTGGAATTCATCGGTCGGATGACCACCGCGATCGACGATCTCGACGCCATGGACAGCTATGATTGACTTGCACGCAGGCGACCGAATTCATCGGACTGATTTGCAAGCTGCCTTTCCGACCTCTTGATCGCGCAAACGTTAACATCGATCCGACCGGCCATCATTCAGTGTTGCCGCATGGCGGGAGAATGACAAATGCAACGGTTTAAAGGAAAAGTGGCGCTCATTACGGGCGGCGGCGAAGGCATCGGCGAGGCGACGGCGCGCCGCCTGGCAGCCGAAGGGGCGCAAGTGGTCGTCACCGGCCGGCGCCAGGCGTTGATCGAAGCTGTCGCAAAAGACATCGGCGGTCTCGCCGTTGCCGGCGATATCGCCGACGAGGCGCATGTACGCACGGCCGTGGCAGCCACCGTCGAGCATTTCGGCGCGCTCGACATTCTCATTGCGAATGCGGGAGTATCCATGTCCGGCTCCGTGGTCGAAATCGACATGGACGTGTTCCGCCGCTCGATGGCCGTCAATGTCGAAGGCGCGCTCTTGGCTGCGAAGTACGCCATCCCGCATATGCGGCAGCGCGGCGGCGGCGCCATCGTACTTGTGTCGTCGCAAGCCGCTTTCGTTGCCTACCCTGACCTGATTGCCTACACCTCGGCCAAGTCGGCGATGCTGGGACTCAGCCGCTCGATCGCGATCGATTACGGGCCAGATCGCATTCGCTGCAACGTGCTGTGCCCCGCCTGGGTGCGTAGCGCGATGACCGACGCGACATTCGGTGACCTTGCGCGTTCGCGAGGAAGGAGCCTGGAGGATGTTTTCGCGCAGGCTATGAAGCCGACGCCGCTCCGTCGGATGGCCACGCCGGAGGAGATGGCAGGACCGATTGCCTTCCTGGCGTCCGACGACGCCTCGTTCATAACTGGAACCGCGCTGACCGCAGATGGCGGCGGCGCGATCATAGATCCCAGCATGCAGGCAATCGAAAGCATCTGAAGGGAGACGGGAGCCCGCTTGATACCGATCGGGTAGAGGTCGCCATCGCTTGACTGGGTAATGTCGCGAACGGTTCAGAAAAGCAGTCGTGCACGGTTCAGCGTGCGAGCCATTCTGCGATCGCCGCCGCAATTGCCGCGGGACAATCCTCCGGCACCTGGTGCAGAGCCTCGCCGACGAAGGCTGCTTCGCAGTTGCCGAGACTTGCGGCGTAAGCCAGCGCGTCCTTGGGCGGCATGTTCGCGCCAGGGCGTGCGTAAAGGAGAAGCTTGGGACACAGATTGTCGACAAGCCATTTCTCATTCGCGCTCAGACGCTCGGCAACATCGGCCGGTTCTCCGGCAATGGGAACTTCGCATGCAAATCGATGCAGCGGCATCCTGTCGGCGCGCTGCCGGAACGGCGCGCGGTACCCTTCCATCTCGTCTGCGGACAGCGAACGGAGAATGGTCTTGGGCAGCACCTCCTCGATGAACAAATTGCGGTCGATAACCATTTCGCGGCCTCGGTCGGCTGAACGGAAGGCGCAAAAGGTTTCGGCAGCAAGCGGGGGAAAATCTTCCCAAGCGCGAAATGCGCGGATCGGTTCGATCAGAACGATCTTCTGTGCGAATCCCGGAACGCGGCGGGCTCGGTCCACGCCGAGAGCGGCGCCCCATCCGTGTGTCACCAGAACGCAATCGGTCAGGCCCATGCTGTCGCAGAACGCGTCCAAGTAACGCAAATGGTCGCTATAGCGATACTCGATCGCGGGCTTACCTGACTGCCCCATGCCGATCAGGTCTACGGCGATACAGCGACCCGATTTGGCAAGGCTGGGCGCCACATTGCGCCACAGATAGGATGAGGTTGGGCTGCCATGAAGAAACAGCAAGGGCCGCCCTACGCCGCCGGCGAAGTAATGCATCATCGAGCCGAGCGTCTCGATTTGACCGGGGTCAAAAGACGCGAAGGCGTTCACGCCCACCGACGCTTCTCATTTTCAAAATCGCGCGTCGAACATTTGCCTCGCGACGATCGCAAGCGCCGGAGTGCGTCCGACGCTGACGGCATGGCGGAGAGCGCGGCCATGTTTAAGACGGCCTCATGGTTGATCTTGCGCTCATGGGCATCCCCGAACTCTCAGCTTTTCCGACGATACACGCACATTCTGGGCCTGCGGATCACCTCCTAGTGACAGGTCAGCCCGCCATCGATGACGAATTCGGCACCGGTGGCAAAGGCGCACTCGTCTGAAGCCAGCAACACGACGACGCTTGCGATCTCATCGGGCTGACCAACGCGCCCGGCGGGTGTCACGCTGTTGACCGCTGCGGTAAGTTCCGGATCCCCGGACAGTTGGGACATGGGGGTGTCGATCGTTCCAGGATGAATCGAGTTCACCCGGATGTTGAGCGGAGCCAGTTCCAAAGCTGCGGATTTCGTCATGCCGCGCACGGCGAACTTCGTGCCGACGTAGCCGAGCATCTGCGGAAGCCCGACAATTCCCGCTGCCGATGAGATATTGATGATAGCGCCTCCGCCCGCGCGTCGCATCGAAGGAATCACGGCCTTTGTGCCGAGGAAGATCGACACCATGTTGATGTCGACGATCCTTCTGAATTCGACCTCGCTGGTATCTTCGATCGGCCCGTAGGCCGCGATGCCCGCATTGTTGACTAGGACCGAAATCGGCCCGAAGCGTCGTTCCGCCACTTCGACTACCTTCGCCCACTGATCGGCTTGTGTGACATCATGCGCAATGAAATGCGCGTGATCACCTAGCGCCTCGGCGGTGGCAAGGCCTTCGTCGGAGAGCACATCGGTTAGAACGACGCTCGCCCCTTCCTCGACCAGACGCCGCGCGAACGCGGCGCCCATTCCGCGCGCACCTCCCGTGATGACCGCGACCTTCCCAGAGGCTCTTCCCATCGCATCCTTCTCCACCTTCCGCGACGCCCCTCTTCCCGCGTTAAACCGCTATAGGGGCGTTAAACCGCTATAGGGGCGTTAAACCGCTATAGGGGCGTTCCGCACCGAAAACTGGTCGCCTACCAGCGCAAAGCGCCCGCGCCGGCCTGGGCCACTTGCTCATCCTCATGGCCGAGAGCTCCGGACACGCCGATCGCGCCGACGAGAGTCCCCTCATGCATGAGCGGCAATCCGCCTGGAAACGGCATAAGGCCGGGAATGGCGATCATGTTCGGCATTGATTCTGCCATCGTGCCGATTGCAGAAGTCGGCATGCGCAGGTTCACTGCGGTCTTCGCCTTTGCTTCAGCAACCGTAAGGGAGACCAGGGAGGCCGCGTCAAGCCGATCCAGCCGAATGGCGTTGCCCGCATCGTCGGTGACGACGATGGTCACGCCAAAGCCATGTGCCTCGGCTTCCGCACGCGCAGCGAGACCGATCGCGTCTGCTTGAGCGAGCGTCAAATAAGGTTTCATCGGCACAGACTGTGTCTCCCATCTCTGTTTGCTCTTGGGATCCGATCGACGAGGCGAAGCCTCGGGGCTCGGTACCTATGGGATATTATCTTCCGTTCCTCCCACTGCCTGTCACAGCCAGGGGTGACAGTGGCAAACGGAGCGTCATGCGATGAAAGGCGGAGCATTGCAGGAGTGGGTTTTGCGCGACCTCAACGGGAAATCGGTCATCGTGACCGGCGGAGCGAGCGGCATTGGGCGCTCCACTGCGCTTCTGCTGGCTGAGGCAGGGGCGTTGATCACCGTTGCGGATCGGAATGAGGCCGGCTGCACCGAGACCGTCGAAATGATCGGAGCCAAGGGCGGTGTTGCCCAAAGCTGTGGCATCGATGTGACGAGTGAGTCGGCGGTTCGAGATTTGGTGCAGCTCGCTGTTTCCCGGTTTGGCGGCCTGCACGGAGCGGCTAATGCGGCCGGGATTGTTGGATCTTCGATCGCGATCGAAGACATGCCGCTGGAAGAATGGTCCCGCGTCATCTCCATCAATCTGACGGCGCAGTTCCTGTGCCTGAAATACCAGGCACGCGCCATGCTGGACACGGGCGGCGGCTCCATCGTCATGGTGTCCTCGACGGCCTCGATGATCGGTTTTCCACTGACCTCCGCTTATTGCGCGTCGAAGGCTGGCGTGCTGGGCCTGGTACGTAGCGCGAGCTGCGAATATTCGAAAAGAGGCGTGCGGGTAAACGCCTTGCTGCCCGGCGCGACGCGCACTCCGATGTTCGAGGGCGCAATGGCGGCAAGCGGGCTCGAAGATTATGTGGCGGCAACGCATCCGATCGGACGGTTCGCTGAACCGGACGAAATCGGCAGGGCCATTCGCTGGTTGATTTCGGATGAGGCGTCCTACGTCACGGGCTCTGCCATGGCCGTGGATGGCGGGAACACTTCGATCTAGTTCTTTTTGAAGACTGCTCGGGCTGTAACGGGCGATGGTGACACCGAACATGCGCAGCGTGCGCTAGAACGTCAGAAACCATGCACAAGCATTGAGCGGGAGCATATGGAGGGGACCACCGAGAGCGCGATCGTTATCGACCGGGATCGGGGCGTCGCCACATTGCGGCTCAACCGTCCTGCGGCGGGAAACGCCATCGACCTCGCGACCTCGCAGGCGCTCGCCTACGCCACGGCAGAGCTTGATAACGATCCCGACGTGCGATGCGTACTGCTCACCGGCACCGGCCGCTTCTTCTGCGTCGGTGGCGCCCTCGGCGATTTCCAGGCAGCCGGGGCCGACCTGCCTTCGCTTATCCAGAAGATCACGATCAACCTTCATGCCGCCGTGAGCGCTCTGATGCGCATGCCGAAGCCGGTCGTGACCGCCGTGAACGGCCCTGCGGCCGGTGCCGGATTGGGGCTCGCGGCCTTGGGCGACGTGGTCCTTGCGGCGCCTGGTGCCCATTTTTCGACCGCCTACTCTGCGATCGGCTTTACCGGAGACGCCGGCGTGACCTGGCTGTTGCCGCGTCTGGTCGGAATACGGACGGCGCAGGACATGCTGCTTACCAACCGCCGCATGTCGAGCCACGAGGCCGAAGGCGCCGGGCTTATCACTCGCGTAGTTCCCGACGAACGTCTGATGGACGAGGCGCTTGCAGTCGCAATCTCGCTGGCGGAAGGTCCCGTTCGCGCGCTCGGATCGATCCGGCGGCTTGTCGCCGATGCCACATCTTCAACGTTAGAGGAGCAGTTGGCGGCGGAATCGCGGTCGATTTGCGAAGCCGCTGCGCGGCCCGAAAGCCGCGAGGGCATCGCGGCTTTCGTCGAGAGACGCAACCCCGCCTTCGCCGACGTGTCCGATCCGTCGTGGCGGAGCTTTGCTACCACAGAACCGAGCGAGTGAGATGGAACCCTTCGTCATAAAGGTGCCCGAGGACGAACTGGACGATCTCCAACACCGTTTGGAGCGCACGCGCTGGGTCCAGGATTTCGGGAACGACGATTGGCGTTACGGCGCCAATACCTCCTACCTCCGCGAGTTGGTAGACTATTGGCGCCGCGACTATGACTGGCGGGCGCGGGAAGCGGAGATGAACCGCTATCCTCATTTCCGCACGACAATCGAAAACGTCCCTGTTCATTTCCTGCACATTGCCGGAAAAGGTCCGAATCCCAAGCCGCTGATCCTCAATCACGGCTGGCCCTGGACGTTCTGGGATTACCGCAAGCTGCTCGGACCGCTTTCGGATCCGGCAGCCTTCGGCGGCGACAGCAAGGACGCTTTTACCCTGATCGTCCCTTCCCTGCCCGGCTTCGGATTCTCGACCCCTCTGGTTGAAACCGGCATGAACTGGGCGCGCACCGCCGATCTATGGGTCAAGTTGATGCGCGATGTCCTTGGCTATGACCGGTTCGCGTCGGTCGGTGGCGATTATGGCGCATTTGTTACTGCGCAGCTTGGTCACAAATATGTGAGCCAGATGATCGGCTGCTATGTCCACTTGATGGCGCCACTAGACATGTACGAGGGTGGCTCAATCCCTCTCGAGGATTTTGGACCTGGCGAGGAACACTGGCCGGCGATCAACGAAGCGTGCCTATCCGCTTAAGGCATACACCCACTAGATATGGTATGGTGGGTCCATTGGCCTGAGTAGAGTTCGGCAAAGGTCGGCGCCTCGATATCACTGGCGATCCCGAGGAGGGATCGGAAGGCGTTGAACGGGTAGAAGCGGCGATTGAAGCGGAAAGTGAACTCGTTGAGGTAGGCTTGCAGATGCTTGGTGCTGACGCCGTGGTGGATGCCGTTGAGCCACGCTTTGAGGTTTGAGAACACCAGATGGACGATGGGCAGGAACTCTTCGGACACCTCCGGGTCGCCACACTGGGCGATGGCGTGATGGTCGTAACCGCCGCCCTGCAACCCGCTATAGCCGCTCCAATCATCGGTGATGACCAGCGTTCCCGGCTCGACCGCGCTCTGTACAAAGCCACCAAGGGCACCGGCACTGCGGTCTGCACCGATGGCCAATCGAACCCTTCCGGCATAGCGTCCGTTCCGGCGGCGGTCCTGGCCAGTGCCAGGCTCCCGGTGACGAACTTCGACGGCGGCGACCACCAGCGTTTTGTGGTGGGTTCCCCGGCCTTCGCCGCGCGTTCGCCCGCCGATCCAGGTCTCATCGACCTCGACATGCTGACCGCTCTGCCCGCCGATCCGATCCTGATCGGGGCGCACCATCGCGGCGCGCAGTTTATGGAGCAGGCCAAAGGCCGTCTCGTACCGGGTCAGGCCAAGCTGGCGCTGCAACTGGACGGCAGATATGCCGGTCGTCTGACTCGCAACCAGGTAAGCGGCCCAGAACCACACGCTGAGCGGGATGTGGCTTCGTTCCATGGCCGTGCCGACCATCAGGCCGGTCTGACGGCGACACGAGCGGCACATCAGGATGACAGGCCGAGTGGTGAAACGAAACGGATCGCCGACGACGCCACAGCGTGGGCACGCAAATCCATCAGGCCAGCGAGCTTTTTCAAGCCAGGACGCGCAAGCGCCATCATCCGGGAAAAGCCGCTGGAACTCGGGGAGGGATTTCGGGAACGGCAGCTTGTCGCGGTCAAGAACGTCCACAATCCCCACCCTTTACAACCGCTTTGGGTGGCACCAAGCCGCAGGAAAAGTCAGGCGCGCGCCACAAGGCAGCCACTAGATGTAGTGGGTGTATGCGTCAAGCGGATAGGCACGCAACGAAGCTTTCTGGAAGGACGAAGCGGGCTATTACGTTCTTCAGGCGACTAAACCCCAGACTCCTGCCATCGGTCTGAATGACTCGCCGGCTGGCCTGCTCGCTTGGCTGGTTGAGAAGCGGCGCACGTGGAGCCACGGCGAAGGCGACGTGGAGCGGCGCTTCACGAAAGACGACCTGATCGACAATGCCATGATCTACTGGATCACCCAGAGTTATGGGACGTCGGCGCGCTATTATTACGAAGCGGTTCATCAACCATGGCGGCCCTCGCATAACCGCATGCCTGTGGTCGAGGCACCAACGGGCCTAGGCCTTTTTACGCACGACGTCGTTCCTCGGCCAAGGCGCTGGCTGGAGCGCTACTATAACGTCAAACAGCTGCGTGTGCACGAAAGCGGAGGGCATTTTGCCGCGATGGAAGAGCCTGACACCTTGATCAGCGACATACGTGACTTTTTCAAAATGCTTTGACGCGATCTCAGAAAGACCAACCGTGCCTATCCGCTTAAGGCATACACCCACTAGATATGGTATGGTGGGTCCATTGGCCTGAGTAGAGTTCGGCAAAGGTCGGCGCCTCGATATCACTGGCGATCCCGAGGAGGGATCGGAAGGCGTTGAACGGGTAGAAGCGGCGATTGAAGCGGAAAGTGAACTCGTTGAGGTAGGCTTGCAGATGCTTGGTGCTGACGCCGTGGTGGATGCCGTTGAGCCACGCTTTGAGGTTTGAGAACACCAGATGGACGATGGGCAGGAACTCTTCGGACACCTCCGGGTCGCCACACTGGGCGATGGCGTGATGGTCGTAACCGCCGCCCTGCAACCCGCTATAGCCGCTCCAATCATCGGTGATGACCAGCGTTCCCGGCTCGACCGCGCTCTGTACAAAGCCACCAAGGGCACCGGCACTGCGGTCTGCACCGATGGCCAATCGAACCCTTCCGGCATAGCGTCCGTTCCGGCGGCGGTCCTGGCCAGTGCCAGGCTCCCGGTGACGAACTTCGACGGCGGCGACCACCAGCGTTTTGTGGTGGGTTCCCCGGCCTTCGCCGCGCGTTCGCCCGCCGATCCAGGTCTCATCGACCTCGACATGCTGACCGCTCTGCCCGCCGATCCGATCCTGATCGGGGCGCACCATCGCGGCGCGCAGTTTATGGAGCAGGCCAAAGGCCGTCTCGTACCGGGTCAGGCCAAGCTGGCGCTGCAACTGGACGGCAGATATGCCGGTCGTCTGACTCGCAACCAGGTAAGCGGCCCAGAACCACACGCTGAGCGGGATGTGGCTTCGTTCCATGGCCGTGCCGACCATCAGGCCGGTCTGACGGCGACACGAGCGGCACATCAGGATGACAGGCCGAGTGGTGAAACGAAACGGATCGCCGACGACGCCACAGCGTGGGCACGCAAATCCATCAGGCCAGCGAGCTTTTTCAAGCCAGGACGCGCAAGCGCCATCATCCGGGAAAAGCCGCTGGAACTCGGGGAGGGATTTCGGGAACGGCAGCTTGTCGCGGTCAAGAACGTCCACAATCCCCACCCTTTACAACCGCTTTGGGTGGCACCAAGCCGCAGGAAAAGTCAGGCGCGCGCCACAAGGCAGCCACTAGATGTAGTGGGTGTATGCGTCAAGCGGATAGGCACGAGACCAACATTTCGATCGACCCGACAAGGATGTTGGAAAAATCAAATATTCGAGGAAAAAAAGGAAAATAATCTGATGACGATTGCAATTCCTCAGTCGGCTGCTGATTTCACCCCGGATCTTTTTACAAAAGTCGCCCGCCAACTATATCCCGACCTAACGGTCACGAACGCGAAGCTCATCAAGTTGCACGCATATGGCGAAGGCAACGTGTCCACGACCGAGCGCGCGACTTTCGAGCTGGAATATGGGCCGGGTGCGCCTGACCTTCCAAAACGCGTCATGCTGAAGCTGTCGCTTGGATCGCCGGATCAGGATCCTGATGCCTGGTATCTTCAACTCTATGCCCTGTTCAGAAACGAAGTGAACTTTTACAACGGCATCCGCCCTGAGTTGGAGATCGAGGCCCCGCGGACGCTCGGCGGCTATTTCGATCCCGAAACCAAACAATATCTGCTGGTTCTGGAAGATCTCAGCGAGCGGAATGCAAGCTTTCCGACGATGCTCGACGTCGTCGAGGTCAGCGACGTCCAACACGTGCTGGACACCTATGCGAAGCTACACGCGACCTTTTGGGGCAGCAGCCGCTTTTCGCAGGACCTTTCCTGGGTTGAAACCCATCTGGAGGGCGGTGTCGAAACGCTCATGCGTAGCGCCATCCCTGTCGGCATCCGCAACGAACTTTCGCTTCACAAATTCAAACGTGAAACGCTGGAGTGGCTCGGTACGACCGAACCGCAGCTCTTTGCAGGTATGTGCGCGCTTAAGGCGCATCAGGCGACGCTTCCGCAGACGCTTCTGCACGGTGATAGCCACCTCATGAACACGTATCGGCTGCCTGACGGCACTGGAGGATTGCATGACTGGCAGCTGTGCGTGCGCGGCTACGCCCTGAACGACGTATCCTATTTTATCACGACGGCCCTGTCGATCGACTTGCGGCGCAAGCATGAGCGCGAACTGCTGCGTTATTATCGGGAGAAGCTGCTCAGCTTTGGGGTCGCATCGCCGCCCGATGAGGAGACGCTCTGGAACGAGCATCGCCGGGCAACGCACTGGTCATTGTACAACGGCTGGATTCCATGCCCCGCCGAAAGTTACGGCTGGGATCTCCTTGCCACGGCGATGCAGCGTGTTGCGGTGGCCTTCTCCGACCATGACACCCATCGCCTCGTAGCCCAAATTTCATAGGACCCAGATCATTTTTTCCCGAGGGTCTTCACCTGAATGCGTCTACGAACGCCCGCTAGCTGATCTACTCAACCTAAGTGAGCAGATGACAATCGAAGCCAGCGGGTCGGTCGTCACATATTCGCGCAAGGTGTTCATCCCGCTCACGATGCTCTGCCGCGACGTTTGTCATTATTGTACGTTTGCCAAGGCCCCGCGTGAGGTGCGGTCGCCTTATCTCAGCCGTGACGAGGTCCTCACGATCGCTCGTACCGGTGTCGAGGCGGGATGCCGCGAGGCGCTGTTCACGCTCGGCGATCGTCCCGAGGCGCGCTACGGCGCCGCGCGCGATGCGCTGGCGGCGATGGGGTTTGAGAGCACGCTGGCCTATCTCGGCGCTATGGCGAAGGCCGTGCTCGACGAGACCGGGCTGCTGCCGCATCTCAATGCCGGGCTGATGGATGACGCCGATTACGCCGCGTTGCGCCCCGTGTCGGCGTCGATGGGCTTGATGCTGGAGACGGCATCGGATCGCCTGTCCGAAAGGGGCGGTCCGCATCATGGATCGCCCGACAAGGTGCCAGCGCGTCGCTTGGAAGCGATTGAGGCCGCCGGGCGCGCGAAGGTGCCGTTCACGACCGGCCTGCTGATCGGGATCGGCGAGACGCGCGAGGAACGGATCGAGGCGTTGCTGGCAATCCGTGACACGCACCGCCGCCATGGCCATATCCAGGAAGTGATCATCCAGAACTTCCGCGCCAAGCCCGGCACGCGGATGGCCGATCACGCCGAGCCGTCGCTTGACGAGCATCTTTGGACGATCGCGGTCGCGCGGCTGATCCTCGGGCCGGACATGGTCATCCAGGCCCCGCCGAACCTTCATTCGCCCGAAGAGCTTGCGGCGGTGTTGCGCGCCGGCGTCAACGATTGGGGCGGCGTTTCGCCGGTCACGCCCGATCACGTGAATCCCGAAGCGCCCTGGCCGCATCTCGATCTGCTCGACCGGGCGACCGCGGCCGCTGGGCGGGTGCTGCGCGAGCGGCTCGCGATCGGTCCAGCCTATGCGCGGCAGCCCGAGGCGTGGATGGAACCGGCGCTAGCAAAGGTGGTGCGGCGCTCGGTCGATGCGCGGGGTCTGCCGATCGTCGACGGCTGGCACCCCGGTACGTCCGTGCCCATGCCGATCGAACATCGCGACGGCACGACCGTCCGCTCAAATTCGGTGCGCGAGATACTGGGGCGTGCGCTCGAAGGTGTGCGGCTCGAGGAAGCGGACATCGTCCGGCTGTTCGAAACCGACGGGCCGGATGTGGCGCTGGTGGCCAATGCGGCCGACGGATTGCGGCGCCGGATGGCGGGTGATGCGATCACCTACGTCGTCAACCGCAACATCAACTACACCAATATCTGCCTCTACAAATGCGGCTTCTGCGCCTTCTCCAAGGGGACGGCGAAGGATTTGCGCGGCCCGGCCTACAAGCTCGATTTCGAGGAAGTCGGGCGGCGCGCGGCCGAGGCGGATGATCGCGGTGCGACCGAGGTCTGCCTGCAGGGCGGCATCCATCCCGATTATGACGGCCACACCTATCTCAACGTCCTGCGCGCGGTGCGCGCGGCGGCGCCGTCGATCCACATCCATGCCTTCTCGCCGCTCGAAGTGACGCATGGCGCGAGCACGCTCGGCCTGTCGCTCCATGACTTCCTGTCGATGCTGAAGGCCGAGGGGCTTTCGACCCTGCCGGGCACGGCCGCCGAGGTGCTGGACGATGAAGTTCGCGCGATCATCTGCCCCGACAAGGTGAATACGGCGGAATGGCTCGAAGTGATGCGCACCGCGCACGCCGTCGGCCTGCGCTCGACCGCGACGATCATGTTCGGTCATGTCGATCGCTATGCCAATTGGGCGCGTCACCTGCTTCGCATCCGCGATCTGCAGGAAGAGACCGGCGGCTTCACCGAGTTCGTGCCCCTGCCCTTCGTCCATATGGAAGCGCCGATCTGGCGGCGCGGGCAGGCGCGTTCGGGGCCGAGCGCGCGCGAGACGCTGCTGATGCAGGCGGTGGCGCGGCTGGTGCTGCACCCGCTGATCCCCAACATCCAGACGAGCTGGGTGAAGCTGGGCGAGCAGGGCGTGATCGCGGCGCTGCGATCGGGGGCGAACGATCTCGGCGGCGTGCTGATGGACGAATCGATCACGCGCGCGGCGGGTGGGGTCAACGGTCAGATCTGGGATGCCGACCATATGGTCACGATCGCGGAGGCGGCCGGCCGCTTCGCGATGCAGCGCACGACACTTTATCAACCGATGACCGCCGCCGAATGAGAGGACTAGCATGACGGATAATTCAGTGATCGCCGTGGTTGGCGGGACCGGGAAGCTGGGCGCGGCGATCGCGCGCCGGCTCGCCAAAGCGGGACGCACGGTGATCATCGGTTCGCGCTCGGCGGAAAGCGCCGAAAAGGCTGCGACCGAGGTTGGGTTCGGGCTGACCGGCCTCGCCAACGCCGATGCGGCCAAGGCGGGTGACATCGTGATCGTGACCGTGCCGTTCCAGGCGCAGGACGCAACGCTCGCCGAGATCAGGCCGTTCGTCCAAGGCAAGATCGTGGTCGACACGACCGTCCCACTCGTGCCGCCGAAGGTGATGCGCGTCAAGTTGCCCGAGGAAGGGAGTGCCGCAACCCGTACCCAGAACATATTGGGCGAAAGCGTGACGGTCGTCTCCGGTTTCCACAACGTCGCCGCGCACAAGTTGGCGACCGACGCCGATATCGGCTGCGACGTGCTCGTGTTCGGGGATGACAAGGCCGCGCGCGGCAAGGTGGTCGAACTTGCCAACCAGGCGGGCTTGCGTGGCATCCATGGCGGCGCGCTGGTCAATTCGGCGGCGGCCGAGGCGCTGACCTCGATCCTCATCTTCATCAACAAGACCTATCAGGTTGACGGCGCGGGCATTACCATCACAGGAAAGCTGATCGAACACGACGCCTTAAAGTCCGCATGATCCAGATCCATCCCCTCCCGGCCATTGGTGATGTCCAGCCGGGGGACGATCTGGCGCGGATGCTGGCCGATGCCGTCCATGCGGCCGGGATCACGCCGGTCACATCGGACGTGCTGGCCGTCACCCAGAAGATCGTCTCCAAGGCCGAAGGGCGCTTCGTCGACCTCGATACGGTGACGCCCGGTTCCAGGGCGCGTGAGCTTGCTGATGTGACGCGCAAGGACCCGCGGCTGGTCGAGCTCGTGCTGGCGGAATCGCAGAATGTGGTGCGGGCGGTGCCGCATGTGCTGATCACGCGCCATCGCTCCGGTCATGTCATGGCCAACGCCGGGATCGATCGCTCAAACATCGGTCCGGGTGGTGGCGAGCGCGCGCTGTTGCTGCCCGTTGATGCCGACGCTTCCGCTGCGCGGCTGCGCGAGGCGTTGGCGGCGATCTGGCCGGAGCCGCCGGCGGTGTTGATCACCGACAGTTTCGGGCGTCCCTGGCGTTACGGCGTCACCTGCGTCGCGATCGGAGCGAGCGGAATGCCCTCGCTGGTCGATCGCCGGGGCGACATCGATCGCGACGGGCGGACGCTCGAGGTCACCCAGATCGCCCTTGGCGACATGATCGCGACCGCTGCTGGTCTTGCCACGGGCGAGGGAGCAGAAAGCGTGCCCGCCGCGCTGGTGCGCGGACTGGAGTGGGCCGTCGCGGACAATCCCGCATCGGCTCTCGTTCGTCCACTTGAAGAGGATCTTTTCCAGTGAGCGGCCGGGTCACAATCCTCACAGGGGGCGTCGGTGGCGCCAAGCTCGTGCTCGGCCTCTGCCATGCGATCCCGGCCGACACAGTGACCGCGATCGTCAATACCGGCGATGATTTCCGGCATCTCGGCCTCTCGATCTCGCCCGATATCGATACGCTGCTTTACACGCTGTCGGGCAAGGCCAATGCTGCACAGGGCTGGGGCCGCGAAGGCGAAAGCTGGAGCTTCATGGATGCTGTGCGCTCGCTGGGTGGCGAGGACTGGTTCCAGCTCGGCGACGGCGATCTCGCGCTGCACGTGCTGCGCAGCGAGAGATTGCGGACGGGCGATCCACTTTCTGCGATCATCGCTGATTTCGCTGCAGCATGGGGCATTGCGGCGCCCATGCTGCCGATGACCGACGATGTCGTCGCGACCAAGGTCGAAACCAACGAGGGGCTGCTGGACTTCCAGCATTATTTCGTGCGCCGCCGCTGCGAGCCCGTCGTCCGCTCGATCCGCTTCGAAGGCGCGACGGCGGCAAGGCCGGGGCCGGGTGTGATCAAGGCGCTCTCGAATCCCGATTGCGAAGCCGTGCTGATCGCGCCATCCAACCCTTTTCTGAGCGTCGATCCGATCCTCTCGGTGCCGGGCATCAGGGAGGCGCTGGCCGGATCACGCGCGCCGGTGATCGCCGTCTCGCCGATCGTCAGCGGCAAGGCGGTCAAGGGGCCGACCGCCAAGATGATGACCGAGCTCGGGCTGGATATCAGCGCGGCGGCGGTCGCCGATCATTATGCCGGGGTGATCGACGCTATGCTGGTCGACGAGCGCGACCCGCCACAGGACCTCGCAATCCCATCGGCGCGGGCGGATACGCTGATGACGACGCTGCATGATCGCATTCGCGTGGCCCGCACCGCCCTCGATCTGGCAGCTTCGGTCCGCCGATGAGCTGGACGGCGGTCGTCCCGCTCAAGACGAGGGGTGAGCGCAAAAGCCGTCTCGCCGAATTGCTTTCGGCAGAAGAACGAGCCGCACTGAGCATCCGCATGTTCCGCCACGTCGTTGATGTGCTTGCAGATATTCCTGCCATCGGCCGGATCGTCGTGCTTGCGGACCAGCGCCCCTCCGGTTGGGACAGCGATTGGATCGCTGATTCGGGGCGCGGTCTCAATGCCGAGCTCGACTTGGTGCGCAAGGCAGTGACAGGCGACCTGATCGTGTTGCACGCCGACCTGCCCTTGCTCGCAAGTGAAGATGTGATTGCGCTGATAGCGGCGGCGGCGCGGCGAGGCCTCGCGATTGCTCCCGACCGGCACGGCACTGGTACGAACAGCATAGCGATAAAAGGGGGAGAAGAAATCGATTTCGCCTTCGGCGCCGATAGCTACCGCCTGCATCGAAAGCAGCGTCCGGATGCCGAAGTGGTCAAACGCGGCGGGTTCGAGCTTGATCTCGACACGAAGGATGATCTCAAAATTGCCGAAAGCCTGGGCGTCGAGGTCTGCTAGGCGACGCCGGCAAGTGCCCTTCAAACAAGTTCGATCAGCGTAGGGGAAGAACCGCCGGCCCGCAGGGCCGCTGGATCGATCACTGTCCTATTTGTCGCCGGCCAGCGCCGCGAGTTGGCAGATTGCAAATGTGCGACATTTCATTCAATATCAGATGTGTGGCGGGCAGACCTTTCGAGGTCGTGCCAGATGCAGAATGACGAGCGGATTCTTCGGATTGGCGAAGTGCTGCGGCGGACGGGATTGAGCCGCGCCACAATCTACCGCAAGATTTCAAAGGGAACGTTTCCTAGGCAGCTTCCGATCAGCGAGAACGCATCAGGTTGGCATGCCTCCGAGGTTGCTCGCTGGGTCTCCAACCCCCGCGACTACAAGGCTCATGACGTCGCTGAATGAGGCGGGTTTCGTTCGAGTCGCTTCCGTCCGGAAGTTCGCCGCGCAGCCGATGGTCTTTTGTCGGCCTTTATCACCTCGCGCTTCAGCAACTCAGCCCATGATGCGAGAGCAGACTTGCGAGGCTCATACAGCTCCGAACGGTTGTAGATGCGCATGATCTTGGACCTGGTTGCGGTTGCGACGTGGTTGAGGATTCTGTCGGCTACTGCAGCGTCGACCCCCAAACGTTCACAGGCGTGTGTGTTAAAGGTCGTTCGAAGATCATGAAGCACCCAGTGGGGCATCTCCTCCGCTTCGGCACCCTCTAGCGCGGCCACCTTCTCCCGAGCCGTCTTGATCGCGGCATCAAGACGCTTCCTGGCTTTGCTGAAGCCGGAAACGGACGTTTCGGAGGTCGTGCTGAAAACATAGTCAGAATCAGCCGGCCGCTCCGAGTCGGCGATGGCGGCCTTGATGATCTCCCGCGACAAGGCCGAGAGAGGAACGCGCAGCGCATTCTTCTTCTTGGTACGATCGGCTGGAAGAACCCATTCCGCATCGTCGGGACGCTTATCATCGCCAAGGAACAGCTCTCCCACTTTCATGGCCGCCACTTCTTCGCGCCGCATGGGCAGCGTTATCAAAAGTTGGATCAAAGGTCCAAACGGGTATTCCAGGGTTCCTGCAGCCCTCCATATCTGGGCAAGCTCCGAAAGAGTATGATAGCGGTCGCGCTCATTCTCAGCGGAGGGCTTCTTGATTGTCTCCGCCACGTTTGTGTCGACCAGTTCCTCATCGACACACCAGCCAATGAATGTCTTCAAATAGGAAAGCTGACGGTTGGCCGAGATTGGCGCAATCTTAGCGCGATCCCGAACACGCTGAGCAAGGTCGGCCCTTGTGAGCGCCCGTATGGGATAATCCTTGAGATCCTTTAGAATGCCTTCCTTTCCGTCCAAGGCCCGCCGCACGGCCCCTCCTCGTTGAAGTTGCTTGAGCCTGTTGGTTTCATAGAGATCGAGGGCGTCGCTGACGGACGTGGTGGCCGCCGTCTCAGCGTCTGGAGCAAGGGTTTCTCGCGCTTCATCAGGATCGGATTTGATGGCGGTCGGATCGATCCCGGACCGGACAGCCTCCTTCCAGGCGATGGCGGTGGCGCGCGCGTCACCAAGCGAGAGGCCGCTCTCAGATCGACCGTACTGCCCGATCACTCGCCGCGTCGGTTGTTTGGCGGGCGGGAAGCGGGCAACCAGGACGAACGAGATGATTAGGGCCTTGCCCTTATAGCGCCCATCGGGAACGGACTTGCTCCCCACGCGAACGCGTAGGCCGCCGACCACCGTGTCGGCGATTTCGTACTGCGGAGCCCCCATTGCTGGCTTCAGATTGTCCAACCACTTGGGGGTAAATTCGACGCGTTCCATAGCAAAAAAGACTCTCATACGACGCTCGAGAGCGCAATGTTTTTGGCCACACTTTTGGCCACACTTTCTCTGCGCTGCCGAGAGACAGGCCGCGCCGCCCTGATCCAAAATCCTTAGGATTATCTATTTTTCCTAATACCTTACTGAGACGGCGTGAGACATCGGCCGCTTCGGTACCGTGATCGGGTTTACAGGGCCGAAAACCGCTGTTAAATGAGCTTCGACGCAGCGGAAATCCCCGGATTTCCGAGGTTTCACGCGGATGGGGATGCATAGCTCAGTTGGTAGAGCAGCTGACTCTTAATCAGCGGGTCCCAGGTTCGAGCCCTGGTGCGTCCACCATAAACCACTGAAAATAAACGATTTTCTCCGGATCGGTCCGGGCTAACAAACGCTGGGCTAACGTTCTGGCTAACTTCTCAGGCCTACAAAAAGCCCCAGCGGTGAGGCTGGGGCTGTGGTGTGGGTGGATCAACCAAGTGAGAACAAGAGCTCCTCGTGCTCCGCTACGTAGGATTGCAGTTCGCCGATCTCGTATCCATCAAGCCATTCGAACACGTACTTCATGCCCCTCTGAACCTCGGCAAACCCGTCCCGCACAACGCGGTTCAGTTCCACGGTGGCTTCATAGCCATCGCCACTCTCGTGCCCTACCAGGATCGATTGAAGCTTGGTGAGTGCCATAAGAGCGGCCAATGCTGCTTCGTCCTTCGTCGTGGGCCGCCGAGCGAGCGCCAGGTTCTGGGCCCCAGTGTACGCGTAGACGGCAAAAGTATATTCGGGGTCATCTTTGAAAGAACCCGTGGTCTTCCCGTCATAGAGCGCGAAGGCCTTCACGAAAGCTTCCACTCGCGGTGACATGGTTTTCGTGTTTTCCATCGTCAGTCCCCTCCTTCACTGGCGTAAAAGTTCGCCAGCGCAGCCAGATAACCAATCGCTTCGGTAGCCCGCTCCTTCAGGTCACCATTGAGTTCATGGGCTCTGGAACTTTGACCGCAATGGGCGCATTCAAGGTGAGCGCTGCCGATGACAGCACTAAGCGCGTGAATGAAACCTGTCAGAAGCGTGACCTTTTCAGCTGAAGATTCGTAGAACTCCCGGACCCCATTGATCGTGAAAGATCCCAGGCGCTGCTCGAATGTATCGGGTTTGCTGTCGGCGGACTCCGCCTGTAGATTGGCATCAGCCATGATCGTCTCCTGTGTAGACGGTTGGGGTTAGAGCCGGAGCGAGGCGGCAACCTTGCTTCGGTTCGATATTATTGGTATGCCAAAAACATGAAGGCGTCAATATCGGCACACCAAAAATCTAGAGGGCGTCCAGCGACGGGAAGAGACCCGTCCGTTAGTGTCAGACTTCCATCCGAATTATTGGCAAAGATTGACGCCATGCGAGGCAGTGCCAGCCGCTCCGAAGCCATCAGGCGGCTGGTGGAAGCCGGCCTTGGGGAGCGATAGGTGGCGGAGACGATCCGGCGGCGCGCCGATAAAATTTTCGCCAGATGCCGCGAAAACGTGCAGGATGACATCAACGCCATTCTGGCAGAGCATTCTGCAGTTGGTAGACTTCAAAGCGGCGCGACAATCACGCGCACTGTCCGAGCGTTTGAGACCCGGTCAGCGGAAGCTCTCGGGACGATATTTGAATCCGTAACTACGCGCACCGATCATCGCGGGCGGGAATGGCGCAAGATGCTAAATGACGTCCAAGAGGCCCTTGACGCCCAAATGGATGCCGCGCCTGATTTCCTGAAAAGGACGTTTCTCGTCGCCAAGAAGGACGGTCCGCAGCTCGCCGAGCCACTTCTTGCTGCCGCGCGCGCAACTTTGAATGGTATCTTAGCGGAGTTCCGCGACGGGTGGACTTCGCCCCGCCCAAAGCCTTGGAACGAACGTCACCCAGTCATTTACGCCATTGGACTGCTCATCTTGGGCGCGATTGCTGGCACCGCAGTTAATCACCTCATTCCATTATAGCATGCCATGGCCTCCAGGGGATGAGCCTGGGGTAAGCCGGGGGCGCTCACCGTCGTACCGCCCCCGCGCCATGTCGGCCTGCTTTACAGCGTTCCCCTATCGTTCCTGTGCCGAATTGATGCGACTCGCCCGTTAACCTTGGTTGGTCCCGTTCTTGCTTATCTCTCTGAAAACAGGGAGATCAGACATGAAGTGGTTGCTCAGCCTTTTGGCGCTCATGGTTCCAGTAACTGCCGACGCCAATACGGTGAGAGAGGGGATCATCAAGAATTACGATCTCACGATCAATCACACCACACCGAGCATCGGTGGCCACACGATCTTTGACCTTCAGATCTTTCCAACGGAAGCACAGGGTCCGATCTCAACGACATTCTCGTTCGTCTACCTCTTCGGCATATATTACGAGATGTACTGGAGCAACGAAGGCAAACTAGAGCACCGTCTTGTTGGTCCCTCAACGACGCCGCAGCCACTCATCATCGAGCCTACGCACTACCGATATCGGATTGAAGGCATCAACTCCTATGATCACTGCGGAGAGACGCCGGGCGTAGTCGGTATGACCTGTGGCATCACGGGGTTCACCGGTTGGATAATTAACGACCATCACCTTTACATAGATCCCATGTGGCAAGACGATCAGGAGTTCGCGTACCGCCTTGAGATAACGAACTACCCGCCGCCCGTGCCGGAGCCAGCCACATGGCTCATGATGATATCGGGCTTCGGGATGATCGGGCTGGCCTATCGTCGACGGCTACGCACCGCTTCCCCGATTTCGTGACATCTGCTATAACTGTTATCGGGTCCGCTGCTCCGCTAAGCCCGTGATTGCTACCGGTCTCCTTGGCGGATGCAGCGACCTCATTTCTGGGTTCCAGGACTGGCTTTGCTGCTAGTATCCAGCGGGCCTTGGAATGCTCCCGGTTCCGGCAGTGGCTTTGCTGCTACCCAGCCGTGTTCCGGGAGTTTTTGTTTCAGCTACCGCCACGCCGCCAGAGGCGCAGCACCGCATATTCCAGCGCCCAGAGCAGCGAGACGGCCTCCACCATCATCCGCCCCTCTTCCGTTTCCAGTCCCAATACACACCCAGCACAGCACCCTCAGTCGGCTCGACACCGCGAGCCTTGAGGCCGTCCCTGATCTTTTTCCTGGTGTCGTCCGGGATATCCCGCTCCCGCATCGTGATGAGCTGCTGGGGAATGGTGTCGCCGTTATCACCGAACAGCGTCACGATGGCGCGGTTGTGCCAGGGCACTGGCGCTGCGAGATTGGCTGTGCGTGCAAATTGTCGATCGACGTACTTTTCGATCTCGGCGTCGGAAAACTTATGGCCTGCCTTTACCTGCTCCGCCAGAAGCCCGGTCCGGATGTGTGACGTGATTGCAGCCTGACGCTGGAGGGCCGCTTTCTTATTGCCGGGCGCAGCCTGAGAAGCATCCACCCCCAACGCCATCAGCCGATCTCTCAGGACTGCATTGAGCGCGGTCCTATCTACGCTCTGCGGCGACTTCTCGCCACCGCCCTGGATCAATTCCGAACGTTCCTTCGCAAGCTGCTGGAAATCGCTCTCCGACAGCCGGGCGCGCAACTGGTAGAACTGCTGATCGGACAGACTCCGCAAGGTGCGGTCGTCCATCAGGCTCAGATACACGGCGGGATCGGTGCTATCGTCGCCCTTCGCCACGCGCTGCGCATAGTTGAGCAGCTCGACACGCTTTTCGGCAGGCACCCGCGAGCGAATGCTGACCGGCAATTCGGAATAGCGCCCGCCGTTCTGAAGCAGCACCTCCATGGCGTCGGCAACCGCTTCGTCGTCGACCTGCTGCTTTGACGAACGCGCATCGTTGAACTGGGATTCGACCTGAGCCAGCGCCGTCTTCAACGCCACCGGGTTATTCTGGAGGCGCGGATCGCGCATCACTTCGGCCTGCAATTCGATCAGCGTCGGTTGACGCGGAGCGCCATCGCCAGCTTCGAGCGCGGCCATGTTGCGGGCCACGTAAGCCTGGGTTTCGGGAGGCATGAACGCCAGCCAGTTTGCGCCGCCCTTCTTCACTGCCTTGTCAACGGCACCCGGCCCGGCGTTGTACGCGCCCCAGGCGAGGTCCACCGAGCCATAGCGTTTGAGCATCGCCCCGAGGTAGTCCCTCCCTACCCGCGCACGTTCTTCATGGCCGTCATCGGCCGCAGGACGCACACCAAAGCCCGGATCTCGCTCCGTGGCGGGCATGACCTGCATTTCCCCACGCGCGCCCTTGCGGCTGGTCAGAACCTTGCCGTCGTCGCCAAAGCGACGCCCGTTGCTTTCCGCCTGGATCGTGATGCCGACGATGCGATCAATATCCGTGGGGAAGATGCTGCGGACCCTACCGGCGAACTTCTCGGTCGCAACCGCCATGCCGGTCCATGTGTTTTCATGTTCGCGGATGATCCTGTCGGCATCGGCGATCGTCTCCGCCGACATGAACTCGCGATAGCGCGCGGCGAGCTTCTTTGCGCCGGGAATGTCGTTCTCCTGGAGCAGCGACGAGATTTTCAGCTTGGCGAAGCTGCCGGTAAAATCCTGCCGTTGCGCAACCTCTTCCGTGGCGCTGATATAGCCAGCCGCGCGGGCGGTCGCGAGACGCTGCCGCGCCGTTTCCAATGCGGCAATCGCATCATCTTCGGTCGCTGCCGATACGGCCGCCACCTTGAGCGCCGGCAGGTCCGACAGAAGCTGGCCGCGCTCCGCATCCTTTCGCTTGCCGAAGGCGTAACCACGAACAGCGGCAATCCCGCGCTCGGTGTCGGTCTTGATCGTCTCCGAGAACAACGCCCGCGCCCGGCTGGAGCGGATATTCTTCAGGGCATTGTCGCCGATCGTGCGAAGCTTCCCCTCATAGCGCGATTCAACCGTGCCATATTCCTGATCTTCCGCAGCTTCGGCATCGAGCCGGGCCTTCTCGATCAGATATTGCGAACGCCCCTTGGCAAGATCGAGCTGATCCTGGGTTTCCTGAAGATCATCGCCAATTCCGGAGATCGTGCGGCCGAGGCTGGCGAAGCCCTCGCCCCAGGCTCCCGCATTGCGGACGGACACAACCCCACGCCGCGACTGCGGAACGGGGCGCGCGCCAAGGTCATCGACTGTAGGGAGTCTCGGCAATGGCGTGTCCTCTACTGAATGGTGGGAGGGCTATCGGACGCCAGTTCGGCAACCGCATCCCGCTTCATTTCCGACAGGAGCGGCATGCCCATGTAAAACCGGCAGAGATCGTCCTCTTCCCAGCCGGGCGGCAAATCCTCTTCGTCCATCTCGTTCATGCCACCAGCTTTCTGAGAATGGCGCACATCGCCGCGTCGGACAGGTTCTCGAACCACGCCATGAAACTCGCATCATCATGTTCATCGAGACGATCACGAAGCCGGTTCAGCCGCGCACGGGCAACCGCGATGTTTCGCCGCGCGTCATGCCCCCATTCGTGGCAGAGGATCGCCCCTTCGGGCAGCTTCGCGAAGTTCGCAGCCGCCTCATCGGAAACCCAGGGAACGGACGGCTTGGCGCTCATCAACTCCAAAAGAGCGGCTTCCGCCACCTCATCCGGCAGGGCTTCGAAGCTCCGCTCAAATGCCAGTTGTTCGTCCCGGTCCAGGTGCATCATCACATCGGCGGCGGCGGCCGACATCTTGAAATAATAATTGTAGTGCGCCGGATCGTTACCAGCCGCCATGAACTCCTTCATGGACACGATCGGGACCGGAGCTGCATCGGAGAGGATTGTCCCCGACACACTCCCCAGCGACTGCTTCTGGCTTACCAGCGAGCGATAGCGGGCCTGCTTGCCCTCATCCTTCCAATAAGCCTGCGTGCCCATCTCCCCCTCGATCTGGGCGATTTCACCAAGGATCGTCTGGATAGGCTGAAGGTCGTTGCTCATCAGACCGCCTTCTTCGGCTGGGTGCGCTGCCATTCGAGTATCGCGGCGGCTTCGGAATGATGGCCCTTCACCACCGGCACATCGTCGTGAATGCGCACGACGCAGAAACCCATGCCTGCACGCCATTCCGCCCGGAAGTCATCGGAAAGGATGGTGGCGACGGTGTTGACCGGCTTGCGGCTGAAGACCTTTCGCACCGAAACCTCGCACCCGTTCAGCCGGACAGCCTCGATGCAGATTTCCAGTTCCCAGCTTTCATCATCCGCCAGCAGGTAAACGATATCGTGGCGCTGGAACTGCTTGCCGACGTGCTTCCACGCCTCCAGATAGCGCGCATCCTCCTGCGTCATACCCGGAGGGGCTTTCAGCATGAAGTGACGGCGCATGTGCTCCATAGGCATGATATTGCCGGGAGGGAGGCAGGGGCGCTTTATCGTGGGTTCGGCAGCGACAGCTTCGGGTTTTGCAACAGCCATATCAATTCTCCTCAATGACCGCCTGAAACACAGGGCGGATGCTCTTCTCGTATTCCGTGGACCATTCAGGCGACGGGACGCTGATCCACGACATCACGCCAAAGCCGGACGGCGACGCCACCGGCAGCAGTTCGCCTGCAATGAGGCGGGACAGCACCGTCTCGACATTGTGCGGATCGACGGCGACCGGGGTCTTCATGCCATAGGAACCGGCCTGGCGGTTCAATTCGCGGGCACGAGTGCGCGCATCGCCCACAGCCTCCGCAAGCGCCTTGGCGGCTCTCTGAGCGCGTACTAGCGCATCCTCATAGCCAGCCAGGGAAACCTTCATCTCATCGCGGATCGCGGCCCTGCGCTCTGCCTGGACGGCAGCAGCGGCGACGCGTTCACGACGGGTGTTCTCAGCTTCAGCCGCATCGATAGCGGCCAGTTCGGAACGCTTGGCGGATATGGTGGCAGGATCGAACGGTTTGCCGTCCAGCACCGCCGCGCCCTGCGCTGCCTCCAGTTCGTCCAGTTCCACGGACAGCGCCATGCGGCGATCGGCAAGGTCTATCATCGTTTCCTCATGATTACGCTGGGGCGCGTGTTGGATTGCGAAAGGATGCGACGCTGAAGCTGGCGCTCCTCGGCATCTTCGGGCGTGACGAAAGCGCCCTGATCGAAGACAAGCTTGGGGACGGGCACGGGTTCAATTGCAGCAGAATGCGTCGATTGACGTTCCTCCGGCTCCGGTTCGGGAGGCGGCGCGGCTTCCCCCTGCGGAGCGTTGTGCCAGCTCTGTCTTGCGGGGTCGGTTGCCTTCAGGTCCAGCACGTTGCCGTCGTCGGCACCGCGCAACCCTTGGGCTAGGACGAAGGCAATGCTACGGGCGGTCTCCCGCCTCTGGACCGGCGAAGAGCTCTCCCATGCTACCGGCCCACCATCCCTGCCGGTGATCTCCTGCGGGCTGACGGGCTTGCCGTGGGCGCGGTCCAGCAACTCACGAGCGGCGGCTACCCGGACGCGGGAGTCCGTATCCTTCAGCAACCGGACAAGCTCTGCGATGGCCTTGGCGCTGTGCTTCTGCGCCGCCTCGCGAACATCGCGGGTGATGCGGTTCGGCGTACCCTTCTGGCGTCCACTACCGGGCGGCTTGGGATGGCCCTTGGGCTTGCCAGGACGACGGCCCACAGAGGGGTTTTCGCCCTCAGAGTTAGCCTGATGATTGCCCAATGATTCCATATGATCGTTAATACTATGAAATCGCGTGCTTTTCTATAGCTAAGTTTCTGTTTGCATATCAGGTGCTCAAGCCACGAGCCCGTGCATACGCGCTTCATTCAGAAGCCAAGTTCGATTGAGTGTCTCCGGGAATGCGCGACAATTCGGCCGCCAATCTTGAGATGCTGGCAGGCTCAAGCAGGTCTGATCCACCTATGAACGACTGCACCCGTTGCGAGGAAACACCGGCGCGCTGAGCTAGGTTCGAAATGCCCAGGATGCCCTTGGCCTGTCGAAGCGCCACCAACTCGTTTTTGACCAACGCCGCCTTGCGCTGGCGATGGCTGCTATCCTCGGAAGATTCACCGGGGGGATATGGCTTAGTTATATGTGCTGATACCGTCTCAGCAGGAGAATTTTGGCGATCAACGGATTTCCGCCGCTTCTGTGAAACCCTTGTTGAGGCGGTCTCATCAAACTTTCGGGGCGCTGCTGAGGCGGTCTCAGCAGATCGGGGGGTGTCTGTTGAGGCGGTCTCAGCGCTGGATTTTTCTTCCGGCTGCCATTTCAGGTATTCATTCGTCGCCTGGCGGTGTTGCCCATTGGCGGTCGTCGAGATGAATGTCAGTCGATATTCGCGGGCTTTACGCTGTTTCCAAGCGCCCTCCAACACAACGTCGAGGAGGCCATGTTGCACCAGCTCAGCAATCGCGCGGCTGATCGATCCATAATTTTTATGACCACATCGTTCGGCTATTGTGCGAACGCTGCATCCTAGGCGTCCATTATTGTAGCCGTTGAAGGTGCGGACGATCTCCATCAGCACGCGCACTGCTCTGTCGCTCAGCGTCTGATAGGCCGCGCTGTCTTGAACAATATGCGGCAGGCCAGAAAACCCGCCGCCCCTGGTCTCAGCGCGCTGATCGGCCTTCGCCTTCTTCCCCATTAGGCGTCATCGCCCTCCCCGCTCAGATCGGTCCAGGGCCAGCCGGTGGCATCTGACAATTCTGCGGCCGCCGTTTGAGCATCAGCGATCTCGTGAAACGATCGCGACGGATGCAGGACGCTAGCGGGCTCGACCGTCAGACGGAAACGATGGCCCCAGAGATCTCGCCTAATGGTGATCAGGCGGCGAACATCCATGGTCATCCCCCTCGCGCCGCCTTGCGCTGGGCAATCCAGTCCTGAATCTCCAGCAGGCTCCAGCCTACGATCTTGCTATGAGGGTCTGGGCGAAAGCGCCTGGGGAAGTCGCCCCGCTTCTCCATGTCGTGGATATGACGCCATTCGAAGCCGGTAATTGCCTTCAGATCGCCGCGTCGAATAATTCGATCAGTCATGTTGCATGTGCCTCCTTCAGTGATACGCTAACGTTAGTGTTTGCCTATCATGCCGCTTGACGGGGCGCAACTGAAAAGCCAACGTTAGCGTATTGAGGAAGGAATCGTGTGAAGCTCACATATCGACAGGTCGAAGGTCTCCTCGCAGAGCTGCATGGTATCAGAGAGGAGGGAAGATTAGCGCTCCAAGCGCGGGTGCGTCATTTTCAGCGGTATGGATGGCCGGGCGGAACCAACACGGGACGAGGCCGCGCTGCGACTTACGACTTCGGAGCCGTTCTCGGGCTTTGCCTGGGGTTTGAACTGCTACAGATTGGTCTGACGCCAGAGAGAGCGGTTGATGTGCTGCGGGAGAATTGGGGATATGTCCGCCAGGCCACTGCGCTGGCAATGCGCACGGATGGGATATTCATCTATTGTGACCCGGCTGCACTCGAAAACTTGGGGAAGACCATTCTTGGCGAGGAAAACAGCGCCTCGGACACCTTCTTTTTCGCTGGAGCCGGCATCCTTCGGGAAAAACTGGAACAGCCTCAGCATATTAGGCGGCTTGCCATCATTAATCTGTCGTTGATTTTGCAGCTGATGAAAGCCCATTTAGAAACGAACGGGTTGCCGGAAGGTGCTTTCAATAAAGCTCGCCGGCAATGGGACATCTCCATCCTCGCTGAGGAACACGGTGACTAGGCTTGGCGCAACTCAACCACGTTGCCCTTGGGCGGATTGAGGATCAGATCGACCAAGCTCGCCAGCTTCTCCAGCGCGTCGGCCTTCTCGGCAGCATAGGAATGGCGATCATAGACGCCTTCAACACCAGCGATGACGTGCCCCAGCACCCGCTCTGATATGTCGGGCCGGACGTTGGCGCGGGCCATCAGGCTCTTCGCGGTACGGCGAAGATCGTGGAGTACCCAGGGCTCCTGCAATGGGGCCTTTTCGTCCAGGTCTCGCTTGCCCACAGAGAAGCCCGCCATGGCCTTTTTGCCGCGCCCTGCGAACACATAGGGATTCTTCTCGATCACCGGCTGGGCATTGATGATTTCGAGCGCCTGCTTCGGAAGCTTCAGCTCGCCCGCGTTGACCTTCTCGCGCGCCTCAGCCGGGATGGTCCACACACCGTCCTGGATATCCCCCCAGCGCATTGCAGCCACCTTGGCTCTACGCTGCCCCGTCAGGAGGCAGGTGCGAACGAACGCGCCGAAGGTGCCGAGATCACCGCAGGCCTTCCATATGGCGCGGATATCGTCATCTGACAGGATGCGCTTGCGGGCACGATCCCGACTGTTCGCCCTCCCCATCCCCCGCACGATCGGCGACGAATAATCATCCTCGCGACTGGCGTACCAGTTGAACAGCTTGCTCACCACGGCAAGGACGCGAGTTGCCATGACCGCGCCGTTCTCGTCCTCGATCTTGTCCAGGAGCCGTGAAACATCCCCACGCTTGATCGACAGGAACGCCCGCTCCTCCCCCGCCTTGTTCCATTCCGGGTAGACGTATTTCTTGAAAATGCGCTCCGTCTCCGGCGCGGTGCGCAGCCCCTGCTTTTTGACATGACGATCAATGAAGTTCTCGGCAACGAACTTGAAGGTATCCGGGATCTTCTTCGGCATCGGCGCGGGGAAAGGTTCCTCCCCCTGCTTGATGAGCTTCACTCCCTCGCGCGCCTTCTGGCGTGCCTCTTCCAACGTGTACTCGTCCACCGGACCAATCTCGCGCCAGACCTGTTTGCCCGCAGGATCGCGGGCAACGATCGTCCACGTCTTCGCACCCTTCGGGGTGATGCGAACATACAGCCCGCGCGTATCCGGATCGGAGATCGTAATGCGCTTCAGGGGGTCCGGCTTGGCGTTCGCGACGACCCTCGCCCACCCCTTCAATAGATTTGCTGGCGTTGCCATTCCACCCTCCTTGGGCTAACATCAGGCTAACTTCCGTCGGTCACGACTATGTTAGCCCATGCAAGAGTTGCCCACCATAAAGGACGTATTTACGTGGATTTGCAAGGGTTATTTTCTGATTATGCACGGACGTGCAAACGTAAATCTCTCACTCTTAATCAGCGGGTCCCAGGTTCGAGCCCTGGTGCGTCCACCACCTTCTCCTTAAAAACGAACGATTTTTTTCGGGGGAAATTGGGCCGGAGCCTAGTTTGGTCTGCCTTGAGAAAATTGGTCCAATTCTGAAGAGAGCCCTGCGGGGCAATTCGAATGGAGAATTGGATGGGACGTCAACGTTTTACACCGGAGCAGATTATCGCGAAGCTGCGTGAGGTGGAGGTATTGGTGGGGCGCGGCGCGACGGCGGTGGAAGCCTGCCGACAGATTGGGATCGTCGAACAGACGCTGTATCGCTGGCGCAAGGAATATGGCGGCCTGAAGGTCGATCAGGTGCGGCGGATGAAGGATCTGGTGGCAGATCTCGCGCTGGACAAGGCGATCCTCCAGGAGGCGTCGAAGCTGACTTTTTGAGACTTGCTGGACGATGACACGACAGGCGACCTCGATTCGCGTCAACTCAGGCGCGGCCTCGACCGGAGTGGCCTCGCCGCCCCCGGCCGGCGGTGGGGGCATGTCGGTAAGGATCGCGCCGACAATGCGATACAGGCGCACCTTGCTCTCGTCATAGGTCATGGTGGGGTGCGGGTTTCGCGGGTCGGGCGTCTGGGCCGCGAGCGAGATTCCCAGCGAGCCGGGTGCCTTTATCAGCCGGCGCGCTAGCACGTTGCCCTTATGCCGGGCGATCACGAGGTTGCGGTCACGACCGGGATAAGGTTCTGTCTCGACGATGGCGATCGCGCCGGACGGGATCGAGAAGCCGAGCGTCTCGCCGCGAACATAGAACAGCGCCTTGTTCTCGAACCACTCCCCGTCGAGATGCTCAACGGCGGTGTCCTGCGAACCGCCCGCGGGCATCGCGCCGGCGAAGGCGGCAATGTCCGGGCAGATCTGCACCGAAAAGCTCGGCCGCGTCATGACCGACAACGCCACGACGGCGTTATCGGTGGGGTCGGTCGATGCAAGCGGCTCGCGCCAACGGTGGAGCCGGAACTGCTCGTGGACTTTCTCTACGCCGGTTCGCAAGCGGACGAACGCCGGTTCGACGTCCTTCACGTCCATGTAGGTGATTGACGCCCGGTCCTGATGATGCGCCTTGTTTAGGACGCGGCGCGGAGCCGCGCCATCGGCAAGAGCTGCGTCGTCAACGAAGCGCTTGAGAACGGGGTTACGAAACAGCTCGCCACTGCCGGTGGCGATCAGTGCGCGCAGCAACAGCTTCTGCTACGGTATCCGGCGATAAGTGCGTCCGAACTTGCCACCCTGATTGAGATATTTCCCAAATTGCCACTAATCGACACGGCGCTGATGACCACCGATGAACAGCTGTCCAAGCCCTTGGAGACGTTTCACGCCGATCATGGGCATATTTTCCGAGCACCGGTTAAATCGTTGCTGGTCTTGCTGGCGTTTCCATTCGTCGCCGTCGGAGCACTGTGATGGCTCGTGAGCTGACTGCGCGCCTTTCATATCGAGGTGGCGGCGCCATCGGCGCCATCAGGCATGAAGCCCGGCGCCAGTTGATTATCTTAAATGAAGGCCGGCGGCAGGTTCGCCGGCCTTCGCCTTCATTTTAGATGACTAGGCTCGCCGAAATGCGCGTCATGCGATCCTTCAGCGAGAGTTTGGTCTTCTTCAGCTTGCTCAATCGAGCTTCGTCGGGCTGCAGAAGGCTGTTCTCAAACTCGATCTGCTTGTTGATCCTCTCATGAGCGGCCTTCAACCGTTCAATAAGTCGAGCAGACATATGCTCCTCCTTTCCTGGAATGAAATGGGATGGACGAGTTATTTGCTCGCCTTCGCCGATGCCTTGTCCCCGTTCAGAACATTGCTGACAGTGTTGGCGGCCGACTTAGGACGTTTCTCCTTTTTCGGCTTGCGAGGCTCGCGGCTCCCCGACATTTTCTTCTTACCCATGAACATAGTCCTTCGCATGATCACCCAATGGTGATGTGATTCACATCGTGCGCCTGATCGGACAGCGGCGACCGATCAGGGATAAGGAAGCGGTTCGGGGGGGAGCCTGAGATAGGGGGAAAATGTCATGATCGATCCCTGCTTCACCGCGGACTCGGCAATCTGCATGGTGCGTGCGCGTGAACGCCGCTTGCCGCGGGGTGTCGCAAATATTGTGAAGAATAATTCGCTCTTCTCACGGAAGAGAATTCACTAAGATCCAAGATTTATATCTTGACGAACCAGTAAATTGTGCAATGCCCTAACCGACTGAAACGTCGAATAGGGCTCAGAGGCCGATGATCGGCTTCTTTCTAAGCGGTATCGCCAGCATGTCAGGGTGCATTTGCATGACGGTTAGAGGATGCCAGATATCCACGGTAAGTCAAGTGCTGCACGCCCGAGGATTCGTCGGCGGCGGTTGTAACAGGGTGCCGTTGACTTCTTGGTAGCCTGGCATAGATTGCCTGGGTGGCAGAGGATGTTTTACGGTCATTTGAAAGGGTTAGGCGCGTTCAGACACGCAGGTAGCCGGACGTCCATTTGGTGGGCGTTCGGGGAAAGTCAGACGCCTTCCAACTGTCTTTCGAGCGATCTTGCGTTCGAAAGCATCAGCCGAGTTAGAGTGTTGAAGAACGCGCGATCGCTGAAGTTCGTCCGCAACGAATGCGGACTGTATGTCCAATATGCCGCGCTGCCGATGCGCGTGGTGAACGGCGACGAGCTTGAGATTCTGCTCATAACTTCCCGCAGAACCCGGCGCTGGGTCATCCCAAAGGGCTGGCCTATCCCAGATATGGACGGGCCACAGACGGCTGCCGTCGAAGCCTATGAGGAGGCGGGCATAAAAGGCGATCTCCTACCGCAACCGATCGGTTCGTACCGATATGGCAAGCATATGGGCGCGGGTGGTGATGATGTGCCTTGCGAGGTGACGGTCTTTCCGATGCGATCCGTCACGCAATCGAAGGATTGGCCGGAGCGATCGAAGCGGCGCCTGCAGTGGTTCGCCCGCGCGCAGGCGGCAAGCCAGGTCGAGGAGGAAGAGCTGGCGGATTTGATCGTCAACATACCGATATCGATCGCCTGACATGGATCGTCCTGCCGGCGGTTCTTGCCTTGTCTGTCGGGCCACCCAAGCCTATGTTAGTGGCATGGCTCGGGACGATCATAGCTTCCGTCAAACATTCCACCGTGGCAGCAGCGCGCTCGCGCGCTAATTCGCCCTGACGGGACGCCGTCAGGGCCTGACATCGTCCCCTATTCTCCTTCTTATTCGAGGATGCGCGCGCCGGTGCTTTCAGTGCCGCGTCCGTGAGGAGCATATCGTGAAGCCATTTGATGACGCTACCGTCGCGACTATTGCGAACTCTGCGGATCTTGTAACCGCCGCAGCCGACGAGATCTCACTTGGTATTTATAACCAACTCAAGAGAAGGTCGACCAAGGCCGGCGACGACGAGGAATCTGGCCTCGACACCCAATGCGTCGCGAGCATCGCGACCTTTGTTCGCGACGTCGCGAGCAATATCGGCGCACCCGATGCCAGGGAACGCTTTTCGGATCAGCTTGGAAGCTTCCAGATGCATCGTTCGGGTTATGCGGTCGCCGGAGACGTGCTGAAGCCGGTCTTCCAGGATGTGCTTGGTGCCGATGCGACAGACCGCCTTTGCGCTGCCTGGGGCGATGTCTATTGGGGCATGCCAGCCCGCTCAGCCAAGCCGCTTGACCGGCTGCCGACATCGTGCGGGGCCTGGCCCCGCACGATTGTCTTGGCCTGTTGCAGTGCCGGGAGACCGCCATGCCTTCGCCGCACTTTCTCTGGGTGACCCGATCCTCGCCCTATGCTTTCCTAACCGGCCATCATTTGCGCGCAGCCGGGCACGAGCCCTTGATCGCGCCGGTCCTCACCATCCACCGCGTTTCTCATGAGCCCCTTACCAAACCGCCGGACGCGCTGGTCTTCACCAGCACGCACGGCGTCGCCCATCATCTGTTCGACCCGGAAATGGCTGAAGTGCCGGTCTATGCCGTTGGCCAGCGGACCGCGCGGACGGCACGGGATGCAGGCTATCGCAACGTAGCCTCTGCCGACGGTAACGTCGGCGATCTCTACGACCTCATTATCGCCCGTGCGGCGCGGGGATCGTCCATTGTGCATCTTGGCGCGGCGGAGCCTGCGGGCAACCTTGCGCGCGATCTTGTCGGCCAAGGATTTTCCGCGCGGCATGTCGCCGTTTACGAAAGCCTGGACGTCCCAAGCAGCACGCTCCGGCCGGCACTCGCCGCACTGCCCTGGATCGACGGTGTCCTGGTACATTCACCAAAAGCCGGGCGGCGTTTGGCCCGCTTTCTCATGGAATGCGGAGATCTTTGGCACGGTACCGCCTTTTGCATCTCCCACGCGGCGGCGGAGCCGATCAGCGCGGTGACCAGGGCGCCGGTGCTGGTGGCACAATTTCCCACGGAAAATGCCTTGATTGCCCTGGTCGGCGAGAGCGGTAAGCACGCCCCGTCAACTGCCACGGCGCGCGCCTGATAGATGCGCGCGCCGTCCTTGCGGCGTGTGATCACCGTAGGGCGGCGGTCACCAGGATCTCGATTTTATAATCGGGGCTTGCGAGCTTCACCTCGCCCGTCGCGCGGGCCGGAGCTTTAACGTCCGTCAGCCACTTTTCCCAAATCTCGTTCATTACGGGAAAATCGGCCATGTCCGAGAGCCAGATCGTCGCCTGAAGCAAATGCGCGCGATCCGATCCGGCCTCTTGCAGCAGCGTGTCGATCGCATTTAGCACTGCCTCGGTTTGTACGGCAACGTCTTCCCCCGGAGCTGCAATCTGGCCGGAAAGATAGACGACGCCGGCGTGGATCGTCGCTGGGCTCATGCGGGGACCGGGATTCATATGGCGGATGGTCATGGCAATCTCCTATGATGATTGTCCAGCGGGGATGAGATCTTCCCGGCGCTGGAACTGAGTGAAGTCATTGAACACCCATCCGTTTTTGAGGGTGTCATAGATGATCGTCAGCAGCTTGCGGGCAGTGGCGATAATGGCCTTGCCGAAGCCGCGGCGCTCTCGGATGCGATTGTGATAGCCCTTGAGATAGGGCGAGTAGCGGATGGCACTGAGCGTGCATTGCACCAGCGTGGTCCGCGCGAGGCGGTTGCCTTGTTTCGTGATGCGGCCGCGATGATCGGTTTCGTTCGACTGTCTGACGCGCGGCACGATGCCGAAGTAGGCGGCGAGCTTGTCGGCGCTGGCAAAGTCATGGACGTTGCCGATGGCGGTGAGCAGCACTGCGGCCGAGCGCGGCCCCACGCCCTTGATGCTGGTCAGCCCTTCGTAGCCGTCAAAGGTCGCGGCAACGCCTTCGATCTCGCGGTCGAGATGGGCAAGGCTGGCGCTCAGCGACAGCGCCTGCTCGCGCAGCACCTCGATCTCGATTACTTCGCAGCGGGAGAAGAGGTCCAGGTCGATGGCGGCGAGCCCTCGCTTCGATCCGAGGCTTTCCTTTTTGAGCTTCAGCCCCTTGCGCACATGCAGCGCGTGGATCTTGTTGAGCAGCCGCGTGCGCTGCTTGACCAGAACGTCGCGCGTATGGGTGAGCGAGGCCAGCTCGCTCTGGTCCTGCGTCCTGGCCCGCGTCTCGGGCAGCATGTCCTTGGACAGGAACAGTGCAAGCGCCGCAGCGTCGTTGCGGTCGGTCTTCTTCACCGACTTCCTGATCACCTTGAACTGCGATGGATTGACCACCACCACCCGCCCGACGCAGGGCAGCACCTGATCGCGGAACCAGGCGCTGTTGCCGGTCGCCTCGATCGCCACCTCGTCGTCGGCGTCGAGGCTCAGGCAGAATCGCTCCATGTCGGCGGCCGACAACGTGAGCGTCTCGAAGCTCTGAGCCCCGTCCGGCTCGCGCCGGCACACCGTGATGCTGTTCTGATGAAGATCGACACCGATAAAGGACATGGCTATTCTCCGCTCGTTGGGTGAGGCGGAACCCTCAATGGGTGTGAACGGCCCGGCCAAACTCCTATCCGAGGTCACCGGATGCTTCCGGGCCTCAAGCTGGTCGTTCGGCGGCAGGCGGCGGGTAAGCTCCTTCACAGGGTCAAAAGCCCTAAAATGCCAATCCAGCCTGCAACCTATCCGCCTCACCCAATGCTCTAGCATCGGGCGCCAAGACCGCTCACCGCTCATTCATGCCAGCTCCTTTATTCAGGACCGAAGATATCGAGTGAGGGCGAGGTCGCCCGCTTCAATGGCGGGCGGTTCGCCACTGATGAGGCTGTTCAGCAGGTGGCCCGAACCGCACGCCATGGTCCATCCAAGCGTCCCATGACCGATGTTGAGATATAGGTTCGGGATTTCGGTTGGGCCGACGATTGGCGGTCCATCCGGGGTCATCGGGCGAAAGCCCGACCAGAAGGACATTCCGCTGGCACGCGCTGCATCAGGAAACAGGTCGGATAGACAATGGACCAGCGTTGCACGGCGACGCTCAGGCAGATCAGTTGAAAAACCCGATATTTCCGCCATCCCGCCTACGCGAATGCGATCGCCTAGGCGGGTTATCGCAATCTTGCATGTTTCATCGAGCAGCGTGGACACGGGCGCCCGCGAGGGATCGGCGATTTGCGCCGTGAGCGAATAGCCCTTGACGGGATAGACCGGGATGTCGATCCCTAGTGGCCGGAGCAGGGCCGGACCGTGCGCAGCGAGCGCGACGACATAGCGATCTGCCGTGACCATCCCCTTATCGGTTTGAACCCGCGCGATCTGCCCGCGCTCCACATGGATCTTCTCGATGCGGTTATTATAGCGGAATTCCACGCCCTTGCCGGCGAGATACGCTGCCAGCTGCCTCGTAAACAAATGGCAATCGCCTGTTTCGTCGCCGGGCAGTTGCAACCCCCCGATGAAGCGGTCGCGCGACGCCTCAAGGCCAGGCTCAAACGCGATGCAGCCATCCTGGTCCAGGCGTTGATAGGAAACGCCATAATGTTCGAGGACCGCGATGTCCTTCGCACTTGCGCCGGCTTGCGCGGCGGTTCGAAAGAGCTGCAAAGTACCCAGGCTGCGATGATCATATGCGATCGCGAGTGTCTGGCGCAGTTCGACGAGCTGATCCCGGCTGAACTCGGCGAGCCGTACCATGCGAGTCTTGTTAAGAGCATAGCTGGTGGCGTTGCAGTTGCGCAGCATAGCGTAGAGCCATCCTGCCATGGCCATGTCCAAGCGCGGCCTTATGATGAGCGGAGCGTGGCGCATCATCAACCATCGCATCGCCTTCAAAGGGATGCCCGGCGCGGCCCAAGGCGAAGCATAGCCGGGCGAGATCTCGCCAGCGTTGGCGAAGCTGGTCTCAAGCGCAGCACCCGGCTGGCGGTCGATAACCACCACCTCATGGCCCGCGCGATGCAGATAATAGGCTGTCGTTACGCCGATGACGCCTGCCCCAAGCACGGCAACCTTCATGACCATGCTCCCGCACTCTGGCGTTCCGAACGATGGTTCTGAACGTAGAGACGCTCGTGCCGACGACCGAGCCCTGTGAGGATCTCGTAGGGGATCGTTCCTACCGCGTCCGCCATGGCCTCCAGTGGTTGGTTCGGGCCGATCAGCTCGACGAATCCTCCTTCGCGTAGGAGGCCGTCCGGCAGACCCGAAATGTCGATGGCAAGACTGTCCATCGAGATGCGGCCGACAAGCGGAAGGCGGTGCTTTTGATACCAGGCAGCGCCGCTCTGTGCGAACCTTCGCGAGATGCCGTCGGCATATCCGATGCCGACGGTCGCGATCCGCATGGGACAGCGCGCAACATGGTCGAAGCCGTAGCCTATCCCCGTGCCGACTTCGATGTCGCGGATTTGGATGACGCGGGCGTCGAGGCGCACGACCGATCGCAGTTCGCCCGGCTGTGCCAATGTTGGCGCCACCCCGTATAGGGCGATGCCACACCGTGCGATGTCCAGGTGGAAGTCCGGTGTCAGGAAAGCAGCACCGCTGTTCGCGATGGAGGCCGGGATCCCCGGGAACAGGCGGTTGATCTCCTCGAAACGCGCGCGTTGCATCCGGTTTTCCTCGCGGCATGGATCATCCGCACAGGCAAGATGGGTAAGGATCAGCCGGAGATCGATATTGTCGCCGATCGCGGTCGCGCTTAGCGCTTGGGCGTCGTCGAGGGTCAGTCCGAGCCGCGACATCCCGCTGTCCACCTGCAGTGCGGCCGGGAGGCGCCGGCCCTGAGCGATCGCAAGGGCTCGCCAGCGCTCAATTTGTGCCATTGAATTGAGGGCGGGCACAAAGCCATGCTCGGCACAGACAGGCTCGCAATCAGGATCCAGGCCGTTGAGGATGACGATCTCGCATGTCGGATCGACAACCGACATCAGGTCGAGTGCCTCCGCCAGATGCGCCGTGAAAAACAGCCTGCAGCCTGCAGCCTGCAGCGCCTCAACGACTGGCACCGCTCCCAAACCATAAGCGTTGGCTTTCACGACCGCGCCGCACGCCGCAGGCGCCAGCTTGCGGGACAGGGAAGCATAATTTCCGCTCAATGCGTCGAGATCGACGATTAACCGACTAGCCGTGGCCGGACAGATGCTGCGTACCAATTTGCCTTCCTCTCGAAGAAAGCATAACGCTGATCTTGATCACTTAATGGTCGTATTGTGCTCGAATTGGCGAAATGCACCGCCTCATCGACATAATTCGTCGTAGAATGGTGAAAACGTGATGGCCGGTATCGATGATTATGATCGCAAGATCCTGACACAGCTGCGGCTCAATGCCCGTGTCACCAACCAGGTGCTCGGAGAGGCGGTCGGCTTGTCGCCATCGGCCTGCTTGCGTCGCGTGCGCAACCTCGAACAAAGCGGCGCCATCCGTGGATACACCATCTTGCTCGGAGGCTCGCTGCCCGAAGAGGGGACAACGGCCATGGTCCAAGTCACGCTGGCGCAGCAAACGCAGGATTGTCTCAACCGTTTCGAGGCGGCGGTGCGCGGGCATCCGGAGATCCGCGAATGGTATTTAATGACAGGCGAAGGAGACTATTTCCTGCGAATCCAAATTGCAGGTATCGACGATTACGAACGGTTCCATCGGGAAGTGCTGTCCCTATTGCCGGGTGTGATCCGGATCACCAGCAGTTTTGCGATGCGAAGTGGGCGGCGCGGATAGGCCGCGGCGGTTCAGAGTGTGAGTGCGGGAGGGGCATCGAAATTGTCGGCGCGCGCGAACCGCCAGTTCTGCGCGTAAAATCCGTCGTTCAGGCCAGGAGCGAGCAGAGCACCTTTTTCCAGAAAGACGTGGAGCTGAGCGAACTGCTGCACCTTGGTGGTGCTGACGCGGCGCACCAGATGGTGCGGCCCTAACTCGGAAGGGTGTCGCAGACCGGCGGCGGCCAGGATTTCCGCAAGGGCCCGCAAGGAATTGGCGTGGAAGTGCTGCACACGCATGGCCTTGTCGCCGACGACAAGACCGCGCTGGCGGCGTTCACTCTGTGTCGCGACCCCGGTCGGGCAGCGGTTGGTATTGCAGGACAGCGATTGCACGCATCCGAGCGCGAACATGAAGCCGCGCGCGCTGTTCACCCAGTCCGCGCCGATGGCGAGCACGCTTGCGATATCGAAGGCGCTGATGATCTTGCCCGCCGCGCCGATCCTGATCCGATCGCGGATGCCCGCACCCGTCAGCACATTGTGGACGAACAACAGGCCCTCGCGCATGGGGACGCCGATATGGTTCGAGAATTCCGACGGCGCGGCGCCGGTGCCGCCCTCGGCGCCATCGACGACGATGAAATCGGGGAAGATCCCTGTTTCCAACATCGCCTTCACCATCCCCATGAACTCCCAGGGATGGCCGATGCAGAGCTTGAACCCCACGGGCTTGCCACCCGAGAGCGACCGCAGCTCCGCGATAAACATCATCATCTCCAGAGGTGTCGAAAAGGCGGAATGGCGCGCCGGAGAAATACAATCCTGCCCCGCGCTGACATGGCGCGTCGCAGCGATCTCAGGGGTGACCTTGGCCGCCGGGAGAATACCGCGATGGCCAGGCTTCGCGCCCTGACTGAGCTTGAGCTCGATCATGCGGACCTGCTCCGAGGCGGCCTGCGCTGCAAAACTCTCAGGGTCGAAGCGGCCGAGCGCATCGCGGCAGCCGAAATAGCCGCTCCCGATCTCCCACACCAGATCACCTCCCGCTTCGCGATGATAGGAGCTGATGCTGCCTTCGCCGGTATCATGATAGAAGCCGCCTAGCTTCGCGCCCCGGTTGAGGGCGCGGATCGCATTGGCCGACAACGAGCCGAAACTCATCGCCGAGATGTTCAGGATCGACGCGCTGTAAGGTTCTGCGCACTGACCGCCGCCAATGACAATCCGGAAATCTCTGGGATCGGGGACGTCGACCGACCTGGTCGAGTGGCTGATGAACTCATAGCCATCCTGATAGACGTCAAGCAGCGTGCCGAATGGCTGATCGTCCTGCTCAACCTTGGCACGCCGATAGACGAGAGATCGCTGTGCCCTCGAGAAGGGAACCGCCTCTTCATCCGCCTCGAAAAGATATTGACGCAGCGCGGGCCGTACGGCCTCCACCAGCCAGCGGATATGCGCGATGATCGGATAGTTGCGCCGCAAGCTATGTTTGGGCTGCCGCCAGTCCCAGGCGCCCAGGGCAACCAGCAGTGATGCGACAAGGGCAAGGCTCCACAAGCCATGATTATGCGGCACGAGCGCGAAGGCGGTCAGCGCGATGACGGCGCACAGCGCCCAGGCGGCGACGCGACCGACCTCTCTCATGCCGCTGGCCCGGAAGAAGGTTCGATCGACCGCAATGCTGAAGCGCCGTCGAACAGGGCAATCCCGCCCTTCGGTAAGTCGCCGAGCGGAAGGCCCGCAAACGCCACGCGCACCAGGCGCATGACGCTCAGCCCTTTAGCAGCGAGGATCCGGCGAATCTGACGGTTACGGCCCTCGGTGAGGACGATCTCCAGCCAGCAGCTGCGCGGTCCGCGACGCAGGAGACGCACGGACGCGGTGGTCAATATATCCGCGCCATCCTCGACCGGATGCGCGATGGCGAGGACATCGTCCAATTCGAGCGCACGGTCGACTTTGACATGATAGCACTTCCTCACGCCGTTCAGAGGATTGAGGAGGCGCTCGGACCAAAGGGTATCGTTGGTCATGAGCAGCAGCCCCTCGCTTGCCCGATCCAGGCGTCCGACGGGGAACAGGAACGGCAGGTCTTCGGGCATGCAGTCATATACGGTGGGGCGGCCGCTCGGATCGCGATAGGTGGTGACATACCCGCGTGGCTTATTGAGTTTCAGATAAATTTTCGGCTCGTCGCGCAGCCGCTCGCCATCGACGACGATCCGCGCAGTCTTCAGATCTACGCGTTGCCGCATCGATCGTGCAACGCGACCATCGACCATAACGCGGCCTGACTCGATCAGCGCTGTGGCTTCAGTTCGTGAACAAAAACCAAGCTTCGACAGAGCGCGTGGAAGGCTGGCGACATCGGCCGATGGTCGAGCCCGCCCTCGTTTTACGGGAGAGGCACCCGTATTGGATCTGGGAAACGACATGGGAGCCTATCAACGTAGCGGAGCCGCATGCGCTGGCATGCAGCTCCGGCGGTACAAGGAGCCGTGCAAACGCGGCTTAATGGAGTGTGCGATTTGCTGGGTCGCCCGCTTCCAACAGTTTCCGGGCGAACTCCCCGACGCTGTGGGCTAGGCTCTTCGCGCGGCGGAACGTCTGCTTCTCGAGCGCGCGAAATTTAGGTTCTGACGCATGAAACTTATAGCCTCCGCGACAGCGGATCGCGATGCCTACAACGCGGCGATTGGCTTCCACCACAAAAGAGTCCGACATTCTGACCTCCGGTCTATGCCGTCGGCTGCAGGTCGGTTGAGCGGAACGAGCAGTCGGCGGCTTACATCAAGTGACAGGAGTGGCCCCGGTCGTGCCAGCGAAGGGCAGGCGCCGGCCGGGGCTCAGGAGCCCGCGACGATGCTGCCGGCTTGAAGCTCGCGAGAGCGTCGGAAAGAAAAACTGCTCATAACAAGAAGATCGGTATTCCAGCAGGGTTAGTCAAGGTCAGGGCGATGGATTGACATCGACCCCATTTAGTCCATCTTGAGTGGTGATATGTCTAATGTCGTGTCCATTGGGCGCTTGACGCACCACGCAGGCCGCCAGCTCCGAGGCTAGCCTCCCCGAGCCCATTACAGGGCTCGGGGTCATCACCCTTCCCATAGGTCGATGGAGGCGGCGGCGAACGCCGCCGGGAGCATGACATGAATAAGAATCGAAAAGACGTGGCGTCCGCGAAGGACGAGGCGCGTACCGGTACGACGCAGACTGCGGACGCGAGGGTCGTTGTGCCCTTCGCGTCCCAGCGCAAGTCAGCCCCGCCTATCCCGGACGAGGAGGACCCTGACCCGCCGGCAGCGGCGTGAAGCGCTGGCTTGGGTCCATCCGATGGAGAAGAAATTGTCGAGTAATACCGCGTGTCAGGCTGACCTTTTGGTCGACTTGATAGACCGGGCTGCGCGGCGTGCGGATGATGTGCTGCGCCTGCCCTCCGGCATCCTGATCGCGAAGCGCGTTGAGGATGATGGCTTGAGCCGGATCGAAAGACTGGAGTTATCGCCGCAGGCCGATGACCAGTTGCTTGCACTTGCCTTCCGCCGAGCAGGTCGGCTTGACGGAACGGACCTGCGGGAAGACTTGATCCAGGTCTTTGAGTCCGGACTTTCGAGCTTTACGGTTGAAGCCCATCGCCGCGCTGTCATGGCGGATCTACCGGGTTCCGGATTGCCCCTGGCTGCCGCGGCCCGGGCCGTCGACGCGTTGATCGAAGCCGAAAATCTGTCCTGCATACGTGACCGATCCGCATTCTTCCGCGCCTATGCAGACCTCTATGCCGATTTGTGGTGCGATCCACGAATAGGGGCTCCGATTTCGGTGCGGCGTATCATGGTAACAATGGTCACACGGCTCCATGAATTGGCCTGCGGGGGGGCATCGCTGGAGGGCAGATGAGCCATGCCCGATATCCGGACACCGTTTCTCTGGTGGCCCTTCACCCTTGATGAAATCCTAGGATGGGTGGTCATCTTGGTCGTCGTCATGCTCTACGCAGTGACGTTCGCGCTCACCCGGCCTGCCAAGCGGCGCTGGTGGACGACGGCCGTAGTCACTCTTGCGCTTATGGCGGGACTGATCTGGATCAGTCCTCGTGCATAGCCGAGGCGGTGGCTTCTGGATCCCTTTTCAGGTGCGGCGAGGCAGCTGCCCGCAACACGAGAGAATTTGGTCTGGGCAACCGACGGGCGCCCAGATCCTCCAACGGTTCGGCGGTGCCTGACCTTATCCGAAGGATCTAGCGGCGGCTCAGCGTCCGCGTCCTGGTGCCGACGGGGTTACAGCCGCTCGATCAGTCGCACCGGATCAGCAATTCAGCCTGCCAGCAATGCCTGGAGGCCCCGCGCGACACAGTAGCGGGAATCGTCGGCGACCATGACATCAAGCCCGGTTGCCTTGGCCAACATCGTCGAAAGCAATGGAAATGGCGCACTGCCGCCGGTCAGAATGATACCGCGCTCCAATATGTCGTGACTGAGCTCAGGTGGCGTCTCGTTCAACGTATCGACCACCGCTTCGACGATCATAGTAAAATGCTTCACCAGGACATCGTCGAAGGCTTGCCGCGGCAAGGTCAGGACGGTTGGCAATCCCGCCTCAATACAGCGGCCGCGAACCTGCATGTCGCAGTCCGCACCAGATCCTGTCACGGATTCGTCCGCGAGTTCGAGTTTGAGTCTCTCGGCCGATTGCTCTCCGATCAAGAACTTATGGCGCAAATGCAGGAAATCGGTGATGGCCTGGTCAAGGCTGGCGCCACCGACCCGCACCGTCCGGCTGACGCACACACCGCCTAAGGAGATGACCACCACCTCGGTCGTGCCCGCCCCGCACTCGACCAGCATGCATCCCGTTGCCTCCATGATGGGGAGCCCTGCACCGATCGCCGCGACCACGGGTTCGCTGACGAGTTGAACAACCCCAAGGTTCGCGTCACGCGCAGCGGTCATAAATGCGCGCCGTTCGGCCTGCGTAGCATCGGCCGGGACGCCAATGAGCGTTGATTTGGCCGATATACGCCCGCGTACGCCAACACATTCACCAGCATAGCGTAGCAGGGCCCGCGCCGCAGCGAGATCCTGCAGAACTCCACGACGGAGGGGCCGTCCGATCCGCAGCTTTGGCGGCGTACGGTCTGCCATCGGCAACGCCTTGGCGCCCGCTGCGACCAATGCACCGTTATAGTCATCGGCGTCAAAGCAGCAGATCGACGGCTCGTCGAACAGAATACCGCGCTCGGATGAAATGACGCGCAGATTCGCTGTGCCGACGTCAAATGCCAAGCGTGGCGCGCTTCTCCAAGAAAAAGAGCTTATCATTCCCCGTGCCTAGCCCACTCCGGTTATATTGTCTGCTTTGGTCAGCAGGAAGTCGCGCGGCAGCTGCGCATGCATCGCGAACGCTGCCGCGCAAAATCGAAAAACGCAGTTGCGCCGATACGCCACCCGATACTCAGAGCCTCAGTTCATGTGTGGCGAATGCGGACGGCGGTAGCGGCCACTTTGAACGGATCCCATGGAAGCAACCGCCGGGAGGCGGCGTATCAGGACGTAAAGAACTGCTGTGTTCCATGCGCTTCAGTTGCCTCGGCAAGCCGCTGCAAGGCATGGACATAGGCTGCGCTGCGCATGCTGATGCCGCGAGACGCCGAGAGCGCCCAAATGGCCCGCCCTTCGGCTTCCATACCGGCCTTCAGGCGATCGTGGATTTCTGAAACGGTCCAGTAATAGCCTTGGCGATTTTGCACCCATTCAAAATAGGAAACGGTGACCGCGACCGCATTTGCCAGAATATCCGGCAGGACGATGACATTGTTGGCCGACAGGATGTCATCGGCCTCTGGGGTCAACGGGCCGTAGGCAAGCTCAAGGACCACTTTTGCACGCACATCACCGGCATTGTCGCGGTGGATGAGATTCTCCAGCGCCGCAGGGACCAGGATTTCGCAGTCAACGCCGACGATCGTATGGGGATCGAGCGCGGTGATGCCGTTAGTTCCGGCGAGACCCTGCAGACCGCTGGTCCGTTTCGCTTCCAACAGCGCTTCGATATCGAGACCGTCGGAGGCGCCGACCGCCGCTCGCGAGTCGGAGACGGCGATGACCTTGTAGCCGGCCGCCCTCAGCAGACGCGCCATGTGGCTGCCGGCATTGCCAAAGCCCTGAATGGCGACGCGCGAGCCCGGTCCCACCCCGAGTTCAGTCTCCAGATGCCGCAGTAAATAGAAGCCCCCGCGCGCCGTCGCAGGGTCGCGGCCAAGCGACCCACCGAGCGCGATCGGCTTGCAGGTGATCACGGCCGGGGTGACCTTGCCGACGATCGTGGCATATTCATCGGCGGCCATCCAGCCCATGATCATCGAATTGGTATAGACGTCGGGTGCCGGAATATCGCGATCCGTACCGACAATGCCGGCAAAGGCCTAGGCCTGCTCGAGCATCGAAGACATCATGGCTGCGTCCCTCACGTCGTGGGTGCTGGCGACAGGCCATTTTGGGTGACCTTGACGATGGTCAGCTTGCGCTCATTGCCTTCGCGATCGGGCCAGACAATCGACTGGCCTTCGCGCAGGCCGATGAGACCCGCGCCTATCGGCGTGAGAATGGAAATGCGGCCCGCCGAGATATCTGCCTCGCGCGGATACACGAGTTGTACAATCCGCGTCGTCCCGCTTGCGGCATCGCTAAACTCAACCGTCGAGAGCATCGCGACCACATCGCGAGGCAGGCGGTCGGCCGTGTGAATGGTCGCGCGCGCGATCTCGCCGATAAGGAGTTCGCTGACCTGGGGGAGTCGTTCTTCGACGCTATCGGCAAGATTGGTAAGTGAGTCCGCTTCACTATCGATCAAATGGATGGACGGCCTGCGGGCCGCGCTTGTGGTCTTCATGGTGCTGGCTTTCTCGGAATCGATGAACGCGCAGCCGCCTGGCCGCACGCATTGTGGGATCGAGAGTGCGCCCCGAGCTCGGGGCGTGCCGCACCGGAACCCGGGGCTATTTGCCCGCGAGAAGTTGGCCCGCATGGTGGCGGAAGCGCAATAGAGCAATCCGTAGGTGCATCGTCGGATGATGTCGCCTTCCCCATCCGAAGTCAATGCAGGCGGTTGCCACGGAGGGCCTAACGCGCCGAACGACGAAACTTTCCTTTACAATTCATGGTGTTCGCGCTCGTCCTTAGCCGCTCGATCCTGGAGGAAAATGCGTCCTAGTACCAAAGCGCAGGCGAACAATAGGACGCAGAGAGTCGAACTATCGATCATCCGTCCCTCTCCTGTTTCAAGCTGGGCGCGACCCCATGCCCAAGGTGGCGCGAGCGACACGCAGCATGTCGCGATAAAGCCTCGTACCGCTTTGCCGATGGGCTTCGCGTTCCGGAAATGCTTCGCGCAAAATTCGTTTAGCGACCGATTTGACCTCGCGGGCATTGGGGCGCCTGGCTTCGCCGATGCACGCGATGAGCACCGGATATCTCTGACGAAGCGAGCTGGTCGCCATGATCTTCTCCTCTCTGACCAGGTTTGGATTTTTTTGTCGACGTGCCGATCGATCCCGCCCGAGTGTTCCCGGTACTGGCGCGGCGCGACCCACGAAAATCAGAGCGATAGCGGCAACGCCGGCGAAAACGATGGCGGTCCGCACCAGCTCGCGGTTCTGGAAACTTTTTGGGAAGAGCAGGAGCAGCACGATCACGACGGCTGCTCCGACACTGCCGATAACCAGACCAAGAGACCCAAGGAGGATGCTCAACATAAGCATCGCTCCGCTCCCGTATCAAAACGCGGAATCCGGCTCGCCATTTTCTCCTCCCTTCGAGCAGAACGGCAACTTATATGTATATATCGTAGTACGATATTAATTCAAGTCGCTGCCGGACCTTTTGGACCGTGGATTCAACACACGACCGTATCGATCGAATGCGGGTGGTATAGCCGAAAAGTGCGCGGCTTGCGGCCGTTTGCAGATGTCTGACAGTCCAGACGACACGCTCTTTCAGTGCGACAGGAACAATGCGGGGTCGGAACTGGCTCTCCAGCAGATATTGCGTCGTGCCACCAAAGATGAATCGCTGGAGTCGCGGGTGACCAAACGCGCCGGCGACCAGGATATTCGTGTCCATTTTCCTGGCGGCATTGAGAATCGCCGGGCTGGCGTCGCCATGCGTGTGCACCACATCTGTTGAAGCACGGATGCCATGATCGTCAAGATATTGGACCGCGCGCGCACCATCGCACGGCCGCGCCATCGCATGGGGGACCGTCAGGAGAACGACGCGATCAGCCTTTTGGAGCAGCGGGACCGCCCGCCGGAGAGCCCGAGACGCTTCGCGTCCGCCGTCCCATGCGACCGCAATTGTTCCCCCGACTTCCGGTGGTCTGTCGGCCAGGAATGCCGGCCGGCGTTCGTCGAGCGAAATCTGCTGGAATGCGCTGGCAAAGAAGCCGTGACCGCCCGCGGCCGATCGTTCCCAGACAACGACATCGGCCAAGCGGGTGGCGGTCCGTAGCCCGAGCCAGCCGTCCGTGGTCACCGCCTCGAACAGGCTCTTGGAATAATCCAGCGCTTCCAGAAATTCGCGCCACCGCGCGCGCCCACGCTCGGTCTCCTCCTGGATCGCGGCCACCGCAACATCGGTCACACCGAACCCGCCTTCGTTCGCCCAATTGAAGAGACTGTGTGCCGATGGCGAAGCGAACACCACGGAGATGGTCGCATCAAACGGGGCGGCGAGCGCCTTTGCGACTGACAGCGGCTGTGCATCGCTGGTGGCCCCAAGAACAGGCACGAGAATGTTGGTCCAGACCATCATCGGCTCCTTCGATCATGCGCCATCCCGATGCCCGGCTCGACGGAGCCCGCTGGACCGCGCGTAAGATGCAAAAGCATCTCGCCGTCATAGTGATCTAAATTTGTCTGCGAACAAGCGAATGCTATTGCCGCTTAACCGCAACTTATTTGGTGTTTTGTGTATCGTATCGGCGAGGCGTTGGGGATGCTCGGTACGGTAAGCATGCGCCTCCTCCCTCAGACGGAGCGCTCATTACAGCAATATGTTTGCGCTAAAATACCAATAATAGTCATTTGCCTTATACATCGTCGCCGCTCACAATGTCTTTCCTGAGCGAAAGACGCTTCAACGACGGCGCCTTGGAACGATCCGCCCGATCACACCGACGCCAGGAAAGGAAGCTGGACGCCGAGGAACGAACGCATGTCTGCATCTGAGCTTTCAGGGAACCCCCTGACCCTGGAACAATGGCGACAGGTCGAAGGACTAACCCGGTCACTCGAACCGATGCAGGTGCGCTGGCTCAGCGGCTATTTCGCCGGGCTCGACGCCGGTTTGCGGATGCCGCAACCGCAGCCGGCGTCGTTTGCCGCAGCGCGTACGCTCACCATTCTCTACGGCACCGAAACCGGCAACGCCGCAGAGCTGGCGCAAATGCTCGCGGCTGCCGTCACGGACAAGGGGCTGACCTGCACCCTCCACGACATGGCCGACTATAAAGTGCGCCAGCTCGGCCAGGAGCAGGATCTGCTGATCATCGTCAGTACCTATGGCGAAGGCGACCCACCACAACCGGCGACGGGCTTCTTCGAATTTGCCGAGGGCCGCAAGGCACCTACACTCGAGGGCGTCCGGTTCGCCGTCCTGGCCCTCGGCGATTCAACCTATGAATATTACTGCCAGGCCGGGAAGCGCCTCGATCAGCGCTTCGAGGAACTCGGTGGTGAGCGCCTTGCAGCCCGTGTCGATTGCGATGTTGACTATGAAGAACCCGCTAAGGCCTGGATCGCGGCGACCGTGGACATGCTCGTAGCGGAAGTCGCCGCCAATCGCGCACCGAGTGTCCCGCGGTTCGCCGCAGCCGCCGGCGCGCCGGCGGCTGCCTATGACAAGCGCACCCCCTTTCCGGCTGCGATCATCGAGAACATCGCGATCGTCGGCCGGGGTTCCACCAAAGAAACCCGTCACATCGAATTCTCGCTGGCAGGCTCGGGGCTCACCTATGAGCCCGGCGACGCGCTCGGTATCGCGACCCCCAACGATCCCGCTGTCGTCGCCGAACTGCTGGAGGCTCTCGGGCTCGCACCCGAGGCCGATCTCGAGATCAAAGGCAACCACTGCACCCTCGGCGAGGCTTTGACCCATCGCTTCGAGATCACGGCAGCGACGCCGCGCTTCCTCGACTATTGGACGCTCGTCAGCGATGTCGCGCTGATCAAACAATTGCACGAAGAAGACCGCGTCGGCGAGCGCTCGGTGTTCCTGCGCACCCATCACATCATCGACATTGTCCGCCGCTTTCCCGTGCGGGACATTATGCCGCAAGGCTTCGTCTCAGCACTTCGGCCGCTCCAACCCCGGCTTTATTCGCTGGCGTCGAGCCTCAGTGCCGCGCCCGAGGAAGCGCATCTCACGGTCGCGCCCTTGCGGTACACCCTCCACGGTGCTTCGCGCAGCGGGGTCGCCTCCGGTCTCCTTGCAGACCGCGCGGATGTCGACACCGTGCTGCCTGTCTATATCCAGAGCAACCAGCATTTCCGATTGCCCCTAACCGATGCGCCAATCCTGATGATCGGCGCCGGAACCGGGGTCGCGCCCTACCGGGCGTTCCTGCAGGATCGCGAGGCCAAGGCCATTTCCGGCAAGAGTTGGTTGTTCTTCGGCGAGCGGAACTTTCGCACCGATTTTCTTTATCAGAGCGAATGGCAGGACTGGCTCAAGGACGGGAGGCTCAGCCGCATGGACGTCGCTTTCTCGCGCGACCGCGTCGACAAAGTGTATGTCCAGCACAGGATGAAAGCGCAAAGCCGCGACCTCTTCGCCTGGTTGGAAGAGGGTGCCCATGTTTACGTCTGCGGCGATGCCGCCAATCTCGCACCGGACGTCCACGAAGCCCTGATAAATATCGTGGCACATGAAGCGCATACCGGACGCGAGGCAGCGGAGGACTATATCCGCTTCCTCCAGGCCGACCATCGCTACCAGCGCGATGTCTATTGAAGAGGCCTGAAATGACTGATGCGACGGCCATCGACCGCACGCGCGACCTGTCGCAGCCACTCGAACGGCTTGGTCCGGACGAGAGCATGAAGGACCGCAGCAACTATCTGCGCGGTACCATCACGGACGGGCTGCTCGACCAGATCACCGGCGCCGTTCCCTCGGCCGATGACGTGAAGCTGATGAAGTTTCACGGCATCTACCAGCAGGACGATCGCGACCTGCGCGACGAACGCCGGCGCCAGAAACTCGAGCCTGCCTTTCAGTTCATGATCCGGGTTCGACTGCCGGGCGGCGTCTGCACGCCCGCGCAATGGCTGAAGCTCGACGAGCTCGCCCGCTCGTACGGCGGCGAAACCCTGCGCATCACCACCCGCCAGACCTTTCAGTTCCATTGGGTCCTGAAAGACAGCCTGCGGCCCATCATCCAAGCATTGCACGAGACGCTGCTCGACACCATCGCGGCGTGCGGCGACGACAGCCGCGGCGTGATGTGCACGGTCGATCCGCAAAGCTCGCGCTTCCATGCTGAGGTCGCTACCCTGGCAAAGCGCGTCAGCGACCATGTCATTCCCAAGACCCGGGCCTATCACGAGATCTGGTATGGCAACGAGCGGGTCGCGACGTCAGAGCCTGAAGAGCCGTTCTACGGCCGCACTTATCTGCCCCGGAAGTTCAAGATCGGCTTCGCGTTGCCACCGTCCAACGACATCGATGTCTATGCCCAGGATCTCGGGTTCATCGCGATTGCGGGCAAAGAAGGGCTGGCCGGGTTCAACGTGGCGATTGGCGGCGGCATGGGCCGCACCGACCAAGCGCCCGAGACCTATCCGCGGCTCGCCAGCCTGATCGGATTCGTGCCCGCCGACCGCGTCATCGCCTGTGCCGATGCGGTCATGTCCGTCCAGCGTGACTATGGCGACCGCAAGGATCGCCAGCGCGCGCGCTTCAAATATACGATCGACGACAAGGGCCTCGACTGGGTCAAGGCCGAGATCGAGCAGCGCATGGGCGTCCCGTTCAAAAGCGCGCGCCCGTTCGAGCTCACATCGAACGGCGACAGCTATGGCTGGAACATAACCCCTGACGGTCGCCACCATCGCACACTCATCATCGAGAACGGACGCCTCAATCTCAAGCTGCTCGATGCGCTCCGGGATATCGCCCGCGTCCATCGCGGGACGTTCCGGCTGACAGCCAACCAGAACCTCATCGTCGCCGGCGTACAGGCAGAGGATCGGGCGGCGATCGACGCCATCCTGGCCGAGCATTTTCCGGAGATCGATAACTTTTCGATCCTGCGGCGCAATGCGATCGCCTGTGTTGCCCTGCCGACCTGCGGTCTCGCGATGGCGGAAAGCGAGCGCTATCTGCCATCGCTGCTCGACAAGATCGAGACGATCCTCGCCGAGAACGGCCTTTCGGACGAGCCAATCACCATCCGCATGAGTGGCTGCCCGAATGGCTGCTCGCGGCCCTATATCGCCGAGATTGGGCTGACAGGGCGGGCGCCCGGCAAGTATAATCTCTATCTAGGCGGTGGTTTCCATGGCGAGCGACTGAACCGCATGGTCCGGGAGAATGTCGGGGAAGCCACGATCCTCGAGGTGCTGGCCGAACTCCTCGCCCGCTATGCCCGCGAGCGGCAGCCCGGCGAGCACTTTGGAGATTTCACCATTCGCGCCGGCATCGTCTGCGAAGTAATCGAAGGGCGTTTTTTCAATGACTGAACCCATAGACAGCCTTCCGCGCCCGCAGACCATCACCGCCGCCTATGGCGTGGTCAGCGATACCGCATTCGGCGCCGTGGCGCCGCCGCTCTACCTCTCGAGCACCTTCGAGTTCGCTGGCTATGACGAACCGCGCATCTATGATTATGGTCGCGCCGGAAACCCGAACCGGGAATTGCTTGGCGATGCCCTCGCCAAGCTCGAAGGCGGCGCCGGCGCCGTCGTCACGTCGAGCGGCATGTCCGCGCTCGATCTCCTGGTCGGACGGCACCGGCCGGACGATCTGATCCTCGCACCGCATGATTGCTATGGCGGCACCATGCGGCTCCTCAAGGCGCGCGCGGATCTCGGTCATTGCAGCGTACGGTTCGTCGACCAATCCAACAAGGGCGCGTTCGAGGCCGCGCTCGAGGAAGTGCCCGCGCTCGTCCTGATCGAGTCCCCAAGCAATCCCTTAATGCGCGTCGTCGATATCGCCGACCTCGCGCGCGAGGCGCGAGCAGCCGGCGCGGCGATCGCCGTCGACAATACGTTTCTGTCCCCCGCCATCCAGCGCCCAATCGAACTCGGTGCGGACTATGTGATCCATTCCACCACCAAATATCTCAATGGTCATTCGGACGTGATCGGCGGGGCGGTCGTGGCGGCGGACCCCGCGCAGGTCGAGCAATTGCGGTATTGGGCGAATGTTGTCGGGAGCGCCGGCGCTCCGTTCGATGCCTGGCTTACATTGCGCGGCCTGCGCACGCTCTTCCCGCGCATGGAGCAGCAGCAGATCAACGCCATGATTGTTGCGAACTTCCTCGAGAAGCATCCCGCCGTGGCAAAGGTTCACTATCCAGGTCTGGCCTCGCATCCGGGACATGCCATTGCCTCTCGGCAGCAGCGCGGTTTTGGCGCGATGTTGAGCTTCGAGTTGCACGGCGGCGTTCCCGCCGTTCGCCACTTCATTAGCGCGGTACAGTTCTTCACGCTCGCGGAATCGCTCGGCGGCGTCGAAAGTCTCGTCGCCCATCCAGCGACGATGACCCACGCGGACATGGGGGAGGAGGCGCGCGCGACGGCCGGGATCAGCGATAGCCTGTTGCGACTTTCGGTAGGTCTGGAGGCCGAACAGGATCTGGTCGCGGGCCTTGAGGCGGGCCTTGCGGCCTGCAGCGGCTGATGGCCGCCAGTTGCACGAAAAGGAAGGAGCAGCAACGATGTCCGGATATGTATTTCTAGTCGATTTCTTCGCCGTCATCCTCGTGGTCACCGGCTTTTCGATGGCGTTTCGCCAGTCGTTCGTCCGACGCCTTATCGGTCGACCCCCACCACCAGCCCCAACGATCGTCGCGGCGAACAGCGATGAGGAGCCGATCACCTACATCCTGCGCATCGCCGGCGTCATGGTGATGGTTTTCGGCATCGCGATTGGGGGCATGGTGACCCTGTTCAGCCTTGCCTAGCGATAGCCGCAGGTCACGGAAGGATATCTCGATGGACAGCGCCGCCGCCTCGATCGCCCCGGACTGGCATGTGGCGCAATGGTTCAATGCCGCCAGCCCGCTTACCCTTGAGGACTTGCGCGGCAAGGTGGTCGTCCTTCACGCCTTTCAAATGCTGTGTCCGGGCTGCGTTACGATCAGCATCCCGCAAGCTCAGCGCATCGCGCGCGCCTTCGATCCCGCCCACCTCGCGGTCATCGGCATCCATACCGAATTCGAGCATCACGACGTGATGACACCGCAGGTCCTCGCCGTCTTCATTCGGGAGTTTCAGCTGGGCTTCCCCATCGCTGTGGACCTCCCAGGACTGTCGGGCCCGATCCCCCCGACCATGACCGCTTATGCTATGCAGGGGACGCCGACGCTGATCCTGATCGACCGCCGTGGCCGCCTGCGCAAACACGCGTTCGGGACGGAGGATGACATGCGCGTCGGGGCCGATATCGCCTTTCTGTTAGCAGAACGGGAGCTGTCCAATGACACACGACTGTGACGATCCGATCGATCCCGGCGAGCTGGCCGACACCGTCCGCTACATCGCGCAGCGCCACCGCGCGGAAGATCGCCCGCTCGAAGTGGTGGCAGAAGAAGTCGTCGATGAGCGCTTCCGCACTCGCCTGTCACCAAACCAAGCCGCTCGCAAAGGCAGCGCCCATTCGGATTGCGTCATCGAGATCTGCCGCCAGGTCCGCCTCTTACTCGCGAGCGGGACTGTCATCGACGCCATCGACGAAGCATCGATCGAGTCCTTTCCCGCCAGCGACCCGCCCGCGTGGATCGGGCACAGACCGCCGGGAGAAAAGTGATGAGCACGCTGCGCGTCAAGCGCATCTATGAGCCCGCGCTGCCGAGTGACGGCTTCCGTGTTCTGGTCGACCGGCTTTGGCCCAGAGGTGTGTCCAAGGCAACGGCCGCCCTCAATCTCTGGCTCAAGGAGATTGCACCGTCAGCGGAGCTGCGGGAATGGTTCGGCCATGACCCAGCTCGGTTCGGCGAGTTTGCGACGCGGTACCGTTCCGAGCTGAAGACCAACGTCGAGGCGGTCGACCACCTTCGCGGCATCGCCAAAGCCCGTGACACCACCCTGCTGTATGGAGCGCACGATACGCATGCGAATCAGGCGGTTGTCCTCGCGGAATTTCTTGCCGGGCAAGGACTACATTTCGAGCGCGATACCTGAACAGGCATTCGACCGCATCGTCTTTTCGTGGACACGCGCCAGAGCGCGGCGCGTAGCGCAAGGGTCGATGCGCGAACTGCTGCTGCCTAGCCTCCCGGCCCGGCGGCGTCTATATTGCCGAGCATGAGTTTCGTTTTCCAGGCCCGTACTACCGTTCCAGCCTGCAACTAGAACGGACATCGTCTGACCGCTGCGCCGCCCAGCCATGCCAGGCCAACGCTCAGCCCCCGTTCGGTGTACCTGGCCGATACTGGGTCGGTCGCCGCTGGGTTTCTGGAGACTGGCGCTGGACACTCCCCGCTTGATCACCTCGCGCGGTCCAACGTTTCAATCGAATTTATCGAAAATCTCGAGCAGCAACGGCCGCAGCCGCCGGATTTCCTCGCGGTGCACCGCGGAAAGCGACGCGAGAATGTCATAGGCCTTTGGGGTCAACCGCAGGAGCGTACGACGACGATCGTCCGGCGACACCTCGCGGATGATCAGATCCAATGCATCCAGGCGATCGACCAAGCCTGTCGCGCTATGCGCCTTCAGAATCAGCCGCTCGGCGATATAGCCGACAGTCGCCTGATCGGCATCGGCGGCACGAATGGCCAGCAACGCCTGATGCTGTTGCGGAGTCAGCCCGACCTTGCTCGCATGCGCCTCGCTAAACGCCTGAAAGCGCCGAATCTCGTGCCGAAAATCCGCCAGAGCGCGATATTCTTCCTCGGCCAGTAAAGCGCCCTTTTCACGCACAACCAATCTCCGCGTTGAACCATATCGCATTGCGATATAATGCGCCTCATCCAACAGCAAGAGGTTATGCCCGCCCTATGTCCCTAACCCCCACGCGAGTCGTTGAGACTCATCAACTAGCAGACCATTCCGTCGATCTGCGGATGCCGCTGCTGGCGCTCATGGCTGTGGTCGTGGGAACCGGCGGTGCGGTCGGCGCGTGGGTGCTGGTGAAGCTGATCGCGATCGCAACCAACTTGTTCTGGTTCGGACGCATCTCTGCCGACGATTCAGTCATCACGGACAGCAATGTCGGCCTTCTGGTGGTCGTCGTCCCCGTGATCGGAAGTCTTCTGGTCGGGTTGATGGCGCGCTTTGGGTCCGAAAAAATTAGAGGACATGGCATACCCGAAGCGATTGAGACGATCCTGTTCGGGGAGAGCCGGCTCTCGCTTAAGGTTGCGCTGCTCAAGCCGCTGTCTTCGGCCATTTCCATCGGCAGCGGCGGACCCTTTGGCGCTGAAGGACCCATCATCATGACCGGCGGCGCCATAGGGTCGCTCTTCGCCCAATGCTTCCATCTGAGCGCCGCGGAACGAAAGACTTTGCTCGTTGCGGGCGCGGCCGCAGGTATGACCGCGATTTTCGGCACCCCGCTCGCCGCCATTCTTCTGGCGGTCGAGGTGCTCCTGTTCGAATGGAAACCGCGCAGCTTCGTACCCGTCGTCGTCGCGGCGATCGTTTCTTTGGCGTGGCGGCCCCTTTTCCTTGGTTCGGGACCGATGTTTCCGATGATCGCAACCGCGCCCGATTCAAGCTGGGGCTTGCTCGCCGCCGCCGGCATCGGCCTTCTGGTCGGCTTTGAGGCAATGTTGCTGTCGACGTCGCTCTACAGGATCGAAGATCTGTTCCACAAATTGCCGGTCCATTGGATGTGGTGGCCCGCGATCGGCGCGATCATCGTTGGTCTGGGCGGCTTGATCGACGCGCACGTCCTGGGCGCGGGCTATGCGAGCATCGAAGCCCTGCTGACGGGTTCGCTGGCGCTCAAGGTCGTCGTCGCGCTCCTCGCGGTCAAAGCGCTGGTCTGGCTCGTAGCGCTGGGCTCGGGAACGTCAGGCGGCGTCCTTGCGCCCCTTCTCATTCTCGGCGGCGCGGCCGGCTTCCTGATCGGCCAGTTCCTCCCCGGCGACGCGAGCGTCTGGGCGATGATCGGCATGGCCGGCATCATGAGCGGCGCGATGCGCGCACCGATGACCGGTGCGCTGTTCGCTGTCGAACTCACCGGACATTTCGAAGCGGTCCCCTACACCATCACCGCCGCCGGCGCCGCCTATGCGATCAGCGTCTTGCTGATGCGCCGGTCGATCCTCACCGAAAAGATTGCGCGGCGCGGACGTCATATCCTTCAGGAATATACCGTCGATCCGCTCGATCTCCTGCAGGCGGCCCAACTCATGACCCCGCATCCGCAGACGCTTTCGGGCGGTATGACGATCGAACAGACCCTGGCCTTTTTCACGACGCAGGCCAAACATCGCAGCTATCCGGTGGTCGATGCCGAAGGGCGGCTGATCGGCCTCGTGTCCCGAACCGATGCGCTGCGCTGGCAGGTCGATCAGAGCCTCGCGAAGACCCTGCTCTCCGATGCCATCTCAGATTCAGTGCAACCGGTAGCCTATCCCGACACGCCCAGCGGAGTCGTGGCCGATCTGATCATCGAAACTGGAGTAGGCCGGATCCCCATCGTCGACCGCGAAACCCGCAAGGTGCTCGGGATATTGTCGCGTCAGGATCTCCTAAAGGCTCGCAGTGCGAACCGGCTTGCTGAAACCGGACGGGATCGGTTTGTCGGCCGAACCAATCCCGCGTCCTGAGGGTAGCAGTCAATGAAGCTCAGATGAGGGGTCAGGCTGTGCGTCGGAGCCGGCTCCGGCCTGGCGCGCCGCAGCGCGATCTCGGTCGCGGGCGATCAGACGGCGATCTTGGCGGCGGCACGGAGCCCCTCGCGAATGCGATCCATCACGCCCGGATCGGTTTTGGTGGAGTGCACGACATAAGCGGAATAGGAGAATTCCGGGCTGTCCGGGACAAGGACAAGCCGGTTCTCCTCGAGATAGGAGCGGATGAAGCCTTTCCGGAAATAACCCCCGCCGCCCGTCGCCAGAATATATTCCAGCGCCAACGGACCATAGCTAATTGAGACCACGGCGTTGGGATGATCGGGAAAGGCAGCCTGGAAACTCGCCGCAAACTCATCGCCCCAATCGATCTCGACATGGTCCTGCGGCGATAGGGGTGCTGTCGTGGGTGTGGTTCTCACCATCACCAGCTTCTCTTCGAACAAGAGCTCTGCGACGACGCCCGGCCGGTGCGGTGCGGCATAAAGGATCGCGACGTCGAGCGATCCATCCTGGACCTGCTCCATCAGATTATCCGCTGTGTCGATCTGCGTCCGAACCGCGATTTCGGGACATTCGCGCCGCATCCACAGGAGCCAGTGGCGCAGCAGCGGATTCCAGAGGCTCAGTTCCGCGCCCACTGTGACCACCGTCTCACGACCCGGCGGCAAGGCCACCGCGCGGCGTGCCCGGGACCACACCTGCACCAGCGTCGTGGCGAACCGAAGGAACTGCTCGCCTGCGGGGGTCAATTTGGCGCCGGCCTTGTTGCGGATAAACACCGGGCAGTCGAGTTGCTCTTCCAAGCTCCGAATTCGTGCGCTGACAGCAGTCTGCGTGAGGTTGAGATTTGCGGCCGCCCCCACGAAGCTGCCGGTCTTCACAACCTCGAGAAAGGTCCGCGCTATCGCAATGTCCATTGTACAGATTCCTTGCGTACAACGCGCAATCATATTCGAGTTTCGATTGCAATAGTGCGCGACACGCGCTTACTCAAGGGCAGAGCGGGTTGGGTCGAGCTCCATCAATCCTGCGTCTGGCTAGATCGGGACAAATAACCCGTTGTGCCACGACCTGACCGCCCTGACGCCCCACGACGTGCATGTGTCGGGCGCGGGTTCAACGCGCCGCGTTTTCCGTATCAAGGAGCTCGGCGGCGCTCCGGATATTGCGCCTGTGGCTTTCCAGCATGTCCTTGAGGACGCCGTGAAGCTGCTCGTCGCGCACACGCGGGAGCATCTCTTCCAGCTTTCGAACAACCCATGCTTGGCCCCGATTGAGGAAAGCCAGCCGGTCGAATGGATCCGCGATCGCCAACGCCTTTTCCCGAAATGCGCCCGTCTTGTGCGACGGTGCGGCCTTGAGGCGCCCAATCTGCTCGGCGAGCATCGCGCACCAACGCGCTTCATCGGCCCGAACCGTACGCATCAGCGCCGTATAGGCGGGCGTCGCTGGCATCCTGCTGCTGGCGAGCGCGACCTTGGCCCCCGCTCGCTCGGCCTCAAGCAACTCGTCGAGACTCTTGAGAAGTTCGTCGCGGCCAGCGTAGCCCATATAGACGTCGTCTGCCTCGGCCATGTAGCAGACCGGAGATGAAGGCTCGTCCTCTGGTATCATGAGTCACCTCTCACACTGAAAGCACCGCAGCCTCCCGGAGGCCCGCTCGGATGCGGTTCATCACCTCCTGGTCGGCTTTCGTCGAATGCACGACATAGGCGGAGTAAGAGAATTCCGGGCTGTTCGGCACGAGCGCGAGCCGCCCTTCATCGAGATAGGACCGGATGAAACCTTGGCGAAAATAGCCGCAACCACCCGTCGCAAGGATATAGTCGAGGGCGAGCGGACCATAGCTGATCGACACCACCGCATTGGGTTCATCGGGAAAGGCCGCCTGGTGGCTCGCGGCAAATTCCTCACCCCAATCCACCAGTACATGATCCTCGCGGGCAAGAGGCCGGTCGGTCGGTGTCGTGCGGACCAGGATCAGCTTCTCTTCAAACAGCAGCTCCGCGATGATCCCCGGCCGGCTCGGCGCCGCGTAAAGCACGGCAACGTCCAGCGATCCCTCCTGCACCTGCTCCATCAGACGCTCGGAGGCATCGATATGTGTACTGACGGCGATGTCCGGGCATTCGCGCCGCATCCACAGCAGCCAGTGCCGCAAGAGCGGGCTCCATAGGCTGAGTTCGACCCCCACGGTGACGACCGTTTCCCGGCCGGGCGGCAGCGCAACCGCGCGCTGCGCCCGCGCCCAGACCTGAACCAATGTGGTTGCAAATCGCAGGAACTGCTCGCCGGCAGGTGTCAGTTTCGCGCCAGCCTTGTTGCGGACGAACAGCGGCCGATCGAGCTGGTCCTCCAACACCCGGATACGGGCGCTGACCGCGGTTTGGGTTAAATGGAGATTGGCCGCCGCACTCACGAAGCTGCCGGTCTTGACGACTTCGAGAAAAGTGCGGGCGGCGCTGATGTCCATACAGCAAATTCCTTATGCTCAAAGCGCAATACTATTCAGTTGCTTTATAGATGCTAGCGGATGGATGATGCCAGTGCAAGGTGAGACCCTCACCCCCAACCAGCATGGAAGAGCCTGCAACGTTCGAGCATAATGCCCAGTGAGACATCCACGATCCTTCCGGCCCGATCGCCCGCCCAGGAAATCTGAGCTGTACGCAACCATAGCTGCGCTCACCCTCCTGCTGGTCGGCGTGGGCCTAGGAATCCTCTATTTTCGCGATCGCGGCTTTTTCAGTACCGGCTTCTCGATCGCCGCGATGACGTTCTTTGCAGCGGTCTGCCTCGGCATTGTCGTCAGCCTTCACATCGAACGGTCGGTACAGCGCCAGGCGCGTGAAAGTTCGCACGAGATTCCGCCGCCTTTCGACATTCATTCCGTTTGGCCTCCCGTCTCCGGCCCATCCAGACCAACGCATCGCGAGGATGGGAGCCAGCGACGGAGCGGACAGCGACGGAGCCGGCTATGGCGATGAAGAAAGACCTCCGCGAAGCCCGCATCCAGACGGGCAAGGATGAGAATGTCCGACCGCCGCATGCCTACTGGATGGTCGCGATCGCGGGCGCCATCTTTTCGATCCGGGTCATGTTGTGGCTGCTCGAAGAGGCCCGTGTCGTGGACAAGAATGACGACGCCGTCGCGATGCTCCTCGCCTCAGTCGCGGCGCTGTTCTCTATCGGATGGCTCGCGCCCAAGCCCTAGGTTCATAACAATATTGTTGATGTGAAACATGAATATCATTCTCTTGTTTGATGTTTGCCAGCGCTTCACAATGGGTCGCGCAGCATGAAGGAGCGTCCATGACCATCCAACTTGGGCAGATTGCCCCCGACTTCGAACAGAGCAGCACGCACGGCCTCCTCCGGTTCCACGACTGGCTTGGGTCCAGCTGGGGCGTCCTGTTCAGCCATCCGAAGAACTTCACCCCGGTATGCACCACCGAACTCGGCGAAGTCGCCAAGCTCCGCCCTGAATGGGACAAGCGCGACGTCAAGCCGATCGGACTCTCGGTCGATCCGGTGGAAGCGCATCGCAGATGGGAGGTCGACATCGAGGAAACCCAAGGCGCGAAGCTCGATTTTCCGATGATCGCCGATCCCGATGCCCGCGTCTCGACGCTGTACGACATGATCCATCCGGAGAGTGACCCCACCGTCACCGTGCGATCGGTGTTCGTCATCGATCCTTTGCGCAAGGTCCGCCTCATTCTGACGTATCCACCCTCGACGGGGCGCAACTTTGCGGAGATCCTGCGCGCGATCGACAGCCTCCAGCTTACCGACGCCCGCAGCATCGCAACGCCGGTCAACTGGAACCCAGGCGAGCCTGTCGTCATCTCGCCCAAATTGTCGGAGGAAGAGGCATCCCGCCTGTTCCCGCAAGGGTACACTACCCTCAAACCTTATCTCCGGGTCGTCGACCTCGAGAAGGCTGCTCAGTGATGAGCCTGCGGGAGAATAGGGCGGCCGAAAAACCGGCCACCGTGACGCGCGGTGACGATAATGACCTCGCCGACCTGTTCGCCCGCAATCAGGCTTGGGCAAAGTCCAAGACTTTGGTCGATCCGAGCTTCTTCAGCCGCCTCGTGGGCCAGCAGAGGCCCAGCTACTTCTGGATAGGATGTTCAGATAGCCGCGTGCCTGCGACCGAGATCGTCAACCTCGATCCCGGCGAGATGTTCGTCCACCGCAACGTCGCCAATCTCGCAGTGGAGAATGATCCCAACTTTGCAGCAGCGCTGCAATTCGCGATCGAGGCGCTGCACGTACAACATATTATCGTCGTCGGCCATTATGGCTGTGGCGGCATCCAGGCCGCCATGGCGCCCGCAACCCCCGATGCGATCGGAAATTGGCTCGCACCGGTGCGGGCGGTTCACCACGCGCATCCCTGCAACGCCGCACCCGATCAGGCCGACGCGAATGCGCTGTGCGAGCGGAACGTCGTCGCTCAAGTTGGAGCCCTCGCCGCCAACCGCCTCGTACGTACTGCATGGGCGGCGCAAGCCGACCTGACGCTGCACGGATGGGTTTATGCCATCAGCGATGGTCTGTTGCGCGCGGTCTGCGAGCCGGTCCACCGGGACGGTCGGGGCGTGCCTCCACCTGACGGCACGGGGCGCGCTCGATGAGCATGCTTCGCTCACCATCGGCCTTGGCGGGCGACAGTGGTGGAGCGCAGCTCGCGGTCACCATTGCGGCCTGCCAACTGGCCATCACGCCAAGTCGCGCGCTCGATGGCGAGATCGCCCTGGCCGTGTTCCCCGCTTTGATCGAACTACCGCGTGTCGAGGCCGGGATCTGGTCGCAAGCTGACGGCACACGCGTGCGGGCGCTGCGCTATTCCGAAGTCCGCTCGGCAGCCGCGACCCTCGTCCCGCCAGGCTGTTGGATCGAAGAGGACGGCGCCCATGTGATCGTCGCGGGCGCGCAAGGGACATGGGCGGGCGACCACGCGCATCATGCGATTTCGCTCTGCATCGCGGCCCTCAGCGCCCGCGCCGCAGGAGCTGGCCATGCCCACTGAGCCGCCGAACAGCGCGTCCGTCCGTCACCCGTGCCGGCGAACTGCTTTCTTTTCCCCAAAATCTGGAGATTTGCTATGGCTGATCTAGGCTCAAGCACCTTACGGTCCTCTATCGCAGGCGCCGTCGCATTCGAGCTCCCTCCCCTTCCCTATGGCATCGATGCTCTGGTGCCCGTCCTCTCCGCGGAGACGTTGGCGATCCATCACGGCAAGCATCATGCGCGCTATGTCGAGACGCTCAATCGTCTGCTGGCCGAACGGAATGAAGCGGTATCGACACTCGAGTCCGTCATTCGCGCGGCCCATGCGAGCGGCACCCAAGGGTTGTTCAACAATGCAGCCCAAGCCTGGAACCATGGCTTCTTCTGGGAAAGCATGACGCCGGCGCCCGCTCAACCGGGCAATGGGCTCACCACTGCCATCAAAGCCAGCTTTGGCGGGCTGGAAGCGCTCGGAACGCGCTTCGTCGCAGAAGGCACCGGCCATTTCGCGTCCGGCTGGGTCTGGCTCGTGGCGCGAGGCAACAGGCTTGAGGTCATCTCAACCCATGATGCCGGATGTCCCGTTTTGGACGATGGTGTCACCCCGCTCCTGTGCTGCGACGTGTGGGAACATGCCTATTACATCGATTATCGGCAGGATCGCGCCCAGTGGCTGACGCTATGGTGGACCAAGCTCGCCAACTGGTCCTTCGCCGAGAAACAATATGACGCCGCCCTCGGCCGAGGCGAGCCCTGGCAATATCCCGCGCCGTCCCCTGTTCCCGTCAAATAGAGAGGAAACGAGATGCTAGTCGATGTCTTCGCTGGTCGCGACCATAAGAATGCCACACCCACCGGATGCTTTCATTTCGCGCGCTCCCCAACCCCGGGCGAGCAGGTCGAAATCAATGGCAAGATCCGGGTCGTCACCCGAGCCTGGCATCAGCCGGGCAGCTGTTATGCCGGTGCGAAATTCGCCATTTTGATAAGCGAGCAGGTGGCGCCGGTCGACGAGCTGGAACCGTCAACCCCCGCCTATGACGTGGCTGGAGAAGTGGTTTAGCGCCCGGTCCGCGGCAATGTCACCGACGCGCTGCGGAAGAATCCCTCGAGCGGCGCGGCGTGCGGAGAGATGTATAATGGAGAACCCGAAAGGTCCGCGCCGGATCACAATATCGTCCTCGTCGTTGAGGACGAACCGCTTGCGCGCATGTTCGCCGCGGAAGCTCTTATGGACGAGGGATACCGCGTATTCGAAGCCCACGATGCTCGTGACGCACTCGCGATTCTCGACCATCGTTGTGATATTGGCGTTGTCCTCACCGACGTCGAAATGCCGGGTGGCATGGATAACTTGGCGCTCGCCGGCACGATCCGCGAACCTGGCCCGAAACGGTCATTCTCATAAATTCAGGACGGATTCGCCCCGAGCCCAATACCTTGCCGATCGTCGCGGGCTTTATCGCCAGGCCCTATCGCATAAGCGATCTGGTGGACAAACTTGAGATATTGTTGGAGCAAAACGGCGTCCATCGGCGCTCCGACGACCATATTCTCGAAGCGTGGTGCGCGGCCGAACTTGGGCACGCGAGCGCCGACCCTTTCGATAAACCCACCCTTCTCGCGCGCGCCGTGGCAGCCGAGCAGATGGCGATTGCCCGCTTTGGGTACGGCGCTCGTTCCGCTGTCTATCATGCGCGCTTCCCCGACAGGCCGCCTCCGCGCCCATAAGGGAATGACTCGGGTGGCCAGCCGGTCCTTGCCACTGAAAAATCGGTCGATCCAGCGAGCTTACGCGACGGCTAGTGGAGATCGGCGGAACCGTCGGCACAGGGGAAAAAGAGATCGAAGGTGGTGCCGACACCGATCGCGGTGTCGATCCTCAAGAAGCCGCCGGACTGCCGCACGAACGCATCAACCTGCGGGATCCCCAGTCCCGTCCCGGCACCGGCCTTGGTAGTAAAGAAAGGGTCGAAGATCTTGCGCCTGACCCCCGCGTCCATGCCCGTACCATTGTCTCTCACGCGAACCCGCACGTAATGATCCGGCCCTTGGTCGCGCGATACGGGTCGCGAAATCAGGGCAGTGCTGATCTGGATGGTCCCGCCGTCGGGCATGGCATCCCGCGCGTTGACGACGAGATTCATGATCGCGGCGTTGAACTGCGGAAATTCAAATTCAACATCCGGGACGTCGGGACCGAGCTGCACCACAATCCGAATCCCCGATCCGGCAGCATATCGCAGCAGGATTTCCAATCGTACCAGGGCATCATTGACGTTGTGAGCATGGATGTCGCAATCATGCCCGCTCGCGAAGTTGAGCAGTCGCGTGGTCATCCGCAACCCGCGCTCCACTCCCTCCTGCGCGCCCACGAGAAAGTCGGTGACCAACAAAGGATCGTCAGCATGTCGTTCGGCCAGACGCACCGCTGCGGAAATCACGCCAAGGACGTTCCTGAAATCATGCACGAAACCCCTGCTCATCTGACCTAGAGCGAGCATTCGCTCGATCGGGCTGGAGCTCAGTGCTGGTGACGCGTGAATCTTGTTGGTTGGCGCTGCAATGCCGCGCGCATTGCCTGACATCTCCAAACCGACCGACGAGCTCAACGGTGTATCGACCGGCATATGAGGGTGTCCCTTCCTGCCACTTGACGCCGAGCGTCATCCCTACGCGATTCGTTTGTCAATAATTGCGCGGCCTCTTAAACGACGTCCAATTAATATTATTGCCTGTTCGCAACACTAATATTGCATTTAATCTCGCCTTACGAGCGACACGAGTAGTATAGATGCCTTCCGCAGTGCTGACGCTCTGGTTGCGCCATCCTCCCCTGCACTGCGGCGCATAGGGCCCCTGACCGGCCCCCAGGGCCGGGTGTCGAACCCTAACCGCTCGTCGCGACGCCTCCTACTTTGTAAGCGTCCATCGGTGTGGCCGGCAGTCTGGTCTGCCTGACGCTACGTTCCCTTCCCACTTTCCGGGAACCTTTTGCGACGCGTCTCATCAAATAGACAAAAGGAAACAATCGGCGATGGGGCGACCACAAGTTGCTCTGAACCGACGAACTCTTCGCAGAGCGGCAGCGGGAGATGTCCGACAAACAATAGTGATCCAAGAAGGAGGACCAGCGAGATGATCGATATCCCCAGCAGCAGTCGCCGCTCCGTTCTTACAGGTGGCGTGACCACGCTTTCCGCGGCCGGCCTGGTTGCTTTACTTGGCGGCAGCGTTCCCGCTGCCGCGAGGAAGGCCGATCTGCCGGCGCAGGATGCGCAGCTTCTCAATGCCGCCTTGGCGCTGGAGCACGAAGGGATCGCCGCCTATCAAATCGCCGCACAAAGCGGACTGCTGTCACCGGATGTTCTCAAGGTGGGCATTACCTTCCAGAGCCATCACAAAACGCATCGCGATGATCTGGCGGCGGCAATCGGACGCTTGGGTGGCGTGGCCGCGACCAGCAAACCGATCGCTGACTATGCCGCTTCGCTCGGCGCCGGCGCTTTGAAGACCCAGACTGATGTCCTCAAGCTCGCGCTACGCCTCGAGCGCGGTGCCGCAAATGCCTATCTGGGCCTTATCCCGTCGCTCCAGGCGACCGAGTTTCATGTGCTCTCCGCCCGTCTGGCCGGCGATGAGGCATTTCATGCCGCTGTCCTCGGGAATGTCCTGAACGAGCCTATTCCGCAACAGGCACCGATTTTCGGATAGTCTTTATGGCCCGCGCCACCTTCCGAGCGGCGACGCGCGCACTGACGCTCGCGGCGGCGATGGCGGTCAGCGGCGCGGCGTTCGCGGGCGCCGGCCTGCCACGCGGCGATGCGGTCCGGGGAGTCGACCTCTATCAGGCGAAATGTGGCGCATGCCATTCGCTGGATAGCAATCGCGTCGGCCCGGCACATCGCGGCGTTGTCGGGCGGCGAGCAGGCCGCGTCGCCGACTTCCGCTATTCAAAAGCGCTCAGCGCGTCGCACATTGTCTGGACCCCGGCCAATCTCGACCGCTGGTTGAGGGCGCCGACGGTGATGGTGCCCGGCACTATGATGGGCTTTCGTGTGAGTTCGCCGCAAGAGCGAGCCGATATCATCGCATATCTCGCGCAAAATCCATCGCGCCGGTGAGCGACGGACGATGACCAAGGGATTTCGGTCGATGTGCCGATGGCCCCAAGAAATGGAGAAACCTCATGGCGATCGATGACGCCGCAGACTTGCCGCGCGAAGCGGTCGGCATTTTTCACAGTTCGGAGCAGTTGCAGGACGCGATCGACGCGCTGCTCAGTTCGGGCTTTCATCGGTCCGAGCTCAGTCTGCTGGCGAGCGAACAGGCGGTGCAGGAGAAGCTGGGCCATCGCTATTCCAGAGTAGATATTCTCGCCGACGACCCAGACGTGCCACGCGCCGCCTTTGTGTCGACCGAAGCGATTGGCGACGCGGAGGGCGGTATCATCGGCGGGCTGGTGTATGTCGGCGCGCTTGCCGCGGTCGGTGCGATCGTCGCGACAGGTGGTACGCTGCTCGCCGTCATCACCGGCGCCGCCCTCGCGGGTGGCGCCGGTGGGCTCGTTGGCTCGGTGCTCGCCAAATGGCTGGGAGAGCATCATGCGCATTATCTCGAGGAACAGCTCATACGCGGCGGACTGCTGCTGTGGATAAGAACGCGCAACCCTGCCAGCGAGGTGCGCGCTATCGATATTCTGAGGAAATACTCAGCCGATCAAATTCACATGCACAGCCTGCCCCACCCCGCGCTGGACGCGTGAGCGATCTGGAACACTTGCTGGCGGAGGTCCGGGCTTGCAACGCATGCGGCGACCTCTTGCCCCTCGGTCCGAGACCGGTCCTGCAGATGTCCGCAACCGCCCGCATCCTGATCACAAGCCAGGCGCCAGGCACTAAGGTCCACGCGAGCGGCGTTCCCTTTTCCGATCCATCGGGCGATCGGTTGCGCGACTGGATGGGCATATCCGAGGATCAGTTCTACGACGCGGCCAATATCGCCATCCTGCCCATGGGTCTGTGCTATCCCGGACGCGCTGGACAGGGCGATGCACCGCCCCGCCCGGAATGCGCACGGTTGTGGCGGGAACGGCTGCTCGCAGCAATGCCAAGGCTTCGCCTGACGCTCCTGGTGGGAAGCCATGCCCAAAATCATGTGCTCGGTCCGGGTCACCTTACGGAGCGGGTCCGCGATTTCAGATCCTATCTGCCGGCCTTATTCCCACTTCCGCACCCCTCATGGCGCGTGACGATTTGGGCGCGCAAACACCCCTGGTTCGAGGAGGAGGTTCTTCCACACCTGCGCGCCGCGATCCGGCAGGCCTGGCCCGAGCTGGAAAAGATCGAGCGGCATCCTGGTGCCGCGACCGACATCCGTGGCTGAGCGGTCGATGTCGGCCGCCCAACCCATCTATACGATCGGGCATTCGACACGGTCGATCGCGGATTTCGTCGTGTTGCTCCAAGTCGGCAGGGTGGAACTGGTGGTGGATATTCGCAGCATCTCCCGCTCGCGCGCCAATCCCCAATTCAACCGCGACACGCTGCCAGCGACCCTTGCGTCATGGCAGATCGACTATGAGCAGATCCTGGCATTGGGCGGGCTGCGCAAGAAATCGAAGACGATCCCCCCGGAGCTCAATGGCTTCTGGACTAATCCGAGTTTCCATAACTATGCCGACTCTGCCCTGTCCGACGCGTTTCGGACTGGTCTGGATCTTCTCCTCGCGCATGCGGCGGATCGACGCTGCGCGATCATGTGTGCCGAGGCCGTCTGGTGGCGATGCCATCGCCGGATCGTGGCCGACTATCTCCTGCTGAAGCAGCAGGACGTCTTCCACCTGATAGGGCTTTCCCGCACCCAACCTGCCGTCATGAACGCCGCTGCACGGGTCGGCGCGGGTGGTCTCGTCTATCCGGCTGTTGCTGCGGATTGAGCCGGTCCTTCAGTGTCCATGATCGCCAGCGGCTTGTCCCCGGCCGAACACGCCTTGGATGATCGTCCGGGCCTCGCGTTGAATCGCGCGCAAATGGTCGGCACTGCGGAAGCTCTCGGCGTACAGCTTGTAGATCAGCTCCGTTCCGGATGGGCGCGCCGCAAACCAGCCACCCGCGGTTGTGATCTTGATGCCGCAGAACGGTTCGCCCCCGGCAGGCGCGGTGGTCAGCTTCGCCTCGATCGGTTCGCCAGCGAGTTCGGTGGCAGAGATCCGATCGGCCGTGGCGCGGCGCAGCACATCCATCTGCTCGGGCGCTACCAGTGCGTCGATCCGTTCGTACCAGAATTGCCCGAATTCTTGCATCAGCGCGTCATAGGCCTGGTTCGGATCGGACCCGGAGTGCGCCGTGATCTCGGCCGCCAACAGGCCAAGCGCCAAGCCGCCCTTGTCGGTCGTCCAGACCGAACCATCGCGCCGAAGCAAGGAGGAGCCGGCACTTTCCTCGCCGGCAAAGCCAAGAGCACCCGAGTAGAGACCGTCGACGAACCATTTGAATCCGAAGGGAACTTCGACAAGCGGCCGACCAGCGCGGTTTGCGATGCGATCGATCACTGCTGCTCACCATGGTCTTGCCGATACCGCAGCGCGGCGTCCAATGCGGGCGATGATCGATCAGATACGCGATCGCCGCCGCCAGAAAATGATTGGGCGTCATCAGGCCACCCGTCGGCGTGACGATGCCATGGCGGTCGGCGTCGGTATCGTTGCCGAACGCAAGGTCGAAACGGTCGCGCATGCCGATCAGCCGGGTCAGGGCATAAGGCGACGAGCAATCCATCCGGATCTTCCCGTCCCAGTCCGCGGTCATGAAGCCGAACGTGGGGTCGACCATGCCCTCGACGACAGTTCCATTGAGACCGTAGCGGTCGATGATCTTGGGCCAATAGTGCACGCTGGCGCCACCCAAAGGATCGATGCCGAGTGCCAGCCCTGACCCCGCAATAGTCTCCATGTCAATCACGCCCGCGAGATCTCCGATATAGGGATCCATATAGTCGTGGGGGTGCACGCACACCGATTGGCGCGCCCGTGCATAAGGAATACGTCGGACCTTTTGAATGCCCGCCTTCAGCAGTTCGTTCGCGGTGGCTTCGATCCAGCTGGTAACGTCGGAGCCAGCGGGGCCGCCCGTCGGCGGATTATATTTGAAGCCGCCATCTTCCGGGGGATTGTGCGAGGGGGTGAGCACGACGCCATCGGCCAAGCTGGCCGTTCGGCCACGGTTATAGGTCAGGATGGCATGGGAAATGACGGGGGTCGGCGTGAAGCCCTCGTCGGCATCGATCATCGTCTCCACGTCGTTGGCGACGAACACCTCCAGCGCGGTCACAAATGCCGGCCGCGAGAGGGCGTGGGTGTCGATGCCAACGAATAGCGGCCCATCAATCCCCTCGCGCTTGCGATACAGGCAGACGGCCTCGGCGATGGCGACGATATGCGCCTCGTTGAAGGCATTGTGGAATGCAGAGCCACGGTGGCCCGAGGTGCCGAAATGGATGAGCTGCGTTGCCACCGATGGGTCCGGAATGCCGGCCTAATAGGCCTCGATCAGCTGGGCGGGCTCCAACAGCTTCCCCGCTGCCGGATCGACGCGCTCGCCGCTCATGGCGCGAACGCATGGAAGCGCGGACGAGGTGAATATTTAACGGCAATATCTTTCATATAGATGCCAAATAATATTCATTTGCTACATGAGATTAGCAGGCAGATGATGCCTTCTGCAAGATGGAGTTTGCGCGCTCGCCCAAAAGCATCCGCGAACATCATCTCGAACATTGTGTGGTTGAGACGAATATTGAAAGCGCAAATGGCCAGTGTTCTAACGGTTCGGCGCCTTGGAATTCATCCGGGCAGTAGCACGGCACGCTTCCAGGCACTGGGTCTCCCCCTTCGCGAAGCGACGGGGACCCGGCGCGCTGTCCGTCGCGACGACAGATTGCCGATCTGGCGTGAAATCAGGCCTTCGCAACCCTCGTAACGCGGAGTGAACCGCGGCGCAGCCGATCGCGGTGCTTGTCGCATCTCTCTTCCCCGGATGCGAGGTGAATGGAGGCAAATATGTCCGCTTGTTCTGGTGCCGAGTTTCATCCCGGCATTTCCGCTCCTCCGCGCGGCGACGCCCATTCCGAACTTGAGCTGGCCTCGGAGCTCGCCCTCGTCATGCAGCGCAATGATCGGCAGTTGCAGCGCACCGCCTGGCGGATCCTGCGCAATCGCGAGGACGCCGAAGATGCCGTTCAAAGCGCCTATCTCAACGCGTTGGCAGGTATCAGCGGCTTCGCAGGACGATCGACACTTTCGACCTGGTTGACGCGCATCGTCACCAATGCAGCGCTTGCACATGCCCGCTTGGTCCACCGGCGCCGAACATGGCTCGACGAGCCTACGTCGATGGCGGAGACATATTGCGAGACGCTGATGCGCGGCTCGATCGCGAGTTCGCCCGAACGGGCCTATGCGCACCACCAGATCCTGCAACTGATCAATGATGCGATCGACCGGTTGCCCCCTCAGTTCCGCACCGTCTTCGTGTTGCGACAGATCGAGGAACTCGATGTTGGCGAGGTCGCCGAACTGCTCGGCATCAATACCGCCACGGTCAAGACCCGACACCTGCGCGCGCGACGGCGGCTCCAGCGCACCCTTGCTCCAGCTCTCGGGGCTGCGCCCGCGAGCATGTTCCCGTTTGCCGGCGACGCCCGAGAGCACGCGGTGGGTCGATCACCTCAGGCGGCGACGCACGGAGACTGTTCGGAGGCGCGGGGAGAGATCGCATGAAGCACGACCGCGACGGCATCACTGCCGCGAAAGCTTCCGCGAAGAGTGGGCGAACGGTGTGTAATGCCGCCGCCAGGCTTCGATCAGCACCTTGGCCTCGGCGAGGCTGTAGAAGATTCCGTCATTGAGCAGTTCGTAGCGAAGTGACCCGTTGAAGAATTCAATGTAACCGTTCTCCCATGGTGATCCGATGCGATGTAGAGCGTCTTCACGCCGATCTGACTCAGCCATTTCTGGGCGGCTGTCGCGACAAATTCACTGCCATATCACATTGGGAGGTGGGTCCCTCGGAGGGCCGCATTGCCTTTATGAAGACGAGGCGCGTAGCGCCCGCCGCCTTCATCGAGATTTGGTACGATTCTGAAGAGAGCAGGGGCAACGAAACCTGCAGAGATGTTTGGGAACTCAGCGATTTACCGCGGCAGCGACCACCTCCTTCTCGAGCCATTGCTCCCACAGTCGCAACGCCCGCTTGCGCTCCTCGAACAGTTCGGAGCGGTTGTAGACGCGCATGATCTTCGACGTCGTCGCGGTCGCGACATGGTTCAGAATGCGATCAGCAACATTCGCATCGATCTTGAGCCGCTCACAGGCGATGGTGTTGAACGTGGTCCGCAGATCATGGATCGTCCAGGGCAGCATCGGCTCCACCTCCCTGCCCTGTTTCGCCGCCATTTCCTCGCGATGTTTCTCAACGGCGCCATCCAGGCGTCGCTTGGCCTTGGCAAAGCCTGATACCGGCGTCTCTCCCGTCGTGGTGAAGAGGTAGGCAGACTCCTTCAGTCGATCGGCGTCGCCGAGCGCCGATGTGATGATGGACCGCGCCATCGGAAGCAGCGGCACCCGAAGCGCATTGGCGCGCTTGGTTCGCTCCGATGGCAGAACCCATTGCGGCTCGTCGCCCTGCAGCGTCAGTTCATTGACGAGCAGGCCGGCAAGTTCATCCCGGCGCATGGGCAGGACGATGAGCAATCGACACAGAGGCCCGAACGGATATCCGAGGTCTCCGGCCGCCGCCCAGATATCTCTTAGTTCCTGGACCGAATGATATCGTTCCCGAGTACGCTCGGGCACAGGGCGCCTGAGGCTGGCGATTGGATTGGACTCGATCACGCCTTCCGATACGCACCAGTTAAAGAAGGCCTTCGCATAGGCAAGCTGGCGGTTCGCCGATATCGGCGAGCGTTTGGCCCGCCGCTTGAGCAATTCCTGTATCTCGTCGCGGGTGATCTCTTTCACATTCCTGGCCTGAAGTGTGCGGAGCAATCCCTCCTTGCCGTCGAGCGCTCGCCGGGTCTGATCGCCGCGGCGGTGATGGCTCAGGACCTCGCGCTCATATTGGTCCAGCATCTGCACAAGGGCCTTGCGGGACCGGGCACGGATCTGCGCCTCGCGCGCGAGATTGCGTCGTTCCTCGTTGGGATTACGCCCCTCCTCCACTTTCCGCCGGGCCTCGCGCGCTGCTGCGCGTGCATCATTGATGCTGAGCGCCGGCCACGACCCCAATGCGATCCGGCTTCGCTCGCCGGTGTGCAGCCGAATCATCAGCGACCATTTGGCCGAGCGCTCCCCTGCCCTGAAGCGCAGACCAGGCTCGCGCAGATCCCTGAGTTCGATCTGCGGCCCTTTCCGGCCTCGCGCTGCATCGATTGCGGCTTCAATATCTGCTTTCGTCAATCCGGTGGACATGAGCGCAAGTATACCGCTTCGGATAGGCTCCGTATAGGTCCCACCTGAGATTGAACGATACGAGACGCTCATGGACGGTGGCGGACGACCAGAGACCGGACCCGATGATATGAACTTACCCAACCATATAGCTTAACATGACTTTTTTGGACCTCAGTGAACGAGTGTGGACGACCAGAGAGCGCCCGCACGCCGCCGACCCCAACGCCTCTTAATCAGCGGGTCCCAGGTTCGAGCCCTGGTGCGTCCACCATATTTTGCTGTTAAAACCAAATAGGTGCATGGAGCGCACGTCACTCCGAAAGGTGCATGGTTTCCCCATAGGCCAATCGTAAGCGGCGGCTTGATCTCTGTCGGGTTGCTGCGCCGGGGAGGTTAGTAGCAGTCAACAAACGTCCGCCACCGCGTCCGCTGATCGTCCCTGGGTGCATCGCCTTCCACACCAGCCTCCAAAAGCCGGTGTTGAATCAGACATCGCCGCCGTCGGCGCTGATTTTGCGAACTTCGCTGAAGGTCTGGCGATTGTGCTGACCGGCTCCGCCGGGGAAGGCTGAGGCGGGGACCGCCAGTCTTGCCCCTATAATGTCTGCAGGGTCTCAAGCACGAGCCCGGCATGTTCCGTTTTGCAGATCAGCAGGTCGGGCAGATAGACGTCCTGTTGATTGTAGACGAGCGGCTCGCCGTTGATGCGGCTGACGTGGAGGCCCGCGGCGAGAGCAACCGCCGCCGGGGCGCAATTGTCCCATTCATATTGCCCGCCGGAGTGCAGGTAGATGTCCGCCTCGCCGCGAACGACCGCCATCGCCTTGGCGCCCGCCGATCCCATCGGAAGCAGCTCCGCGCCAAGGCGCTCGGCAACCGCGACGGCCTCCGCCGCCGGGCGCGTGCGGCTGACGAGCATCCTGAGCGGAGAATTGGCGGCGGGCAGCGGTTGCGGCCGGTCGGAACGAAGGACGAGATCGAGACCCGGCAGCGCCACCGCGCCGACGGCGGGCTTTCCATTGATCGCGAGCGCGACATGGACGGCCCAGTCGGTGCGGGCCTCGCCATATTCGCGCGTGCCGTCGAGCGGATCAACGATCCACACCCGCTCGGCGTCAAGCCGCGCGGCATTGTCCTTTTCCTCTTCGGAAAGTACGGCGTCGTCCGGACGGTTCGCCCTCAGCGCCTCCATGATGAAGGCGTTGGCGGTGCGGTCGCCGGCCCTGCCCAGCGCCTTGCCCTGAAACAGGCCGGAACGCTGGAGGGAGAGGAGCAGATCGCCCGCCACATGGGCGATATGGGCGGCGAGTTCGGCGTCGGTCATTGCATTGGAGGCGTCCGTCACTTCAGCAATTCCCCGACGATGAGTTCGGCTGCTTCTTCGGCGCTCATCTTCGTCGTGTCGATGCGAATTTCGGGGGATTCGGGCGGCTCATAAGGGCTGTCGATGCCGGTGAAGTTCTTGAGCTGGCCTTCCCTCGCCTTCTTGTAAAGACCCTTGACGTCGCGCTTCTCGGCCTCGGACAGCGGCGTGTCGATGTGCACCTCGATGAACTCGCCGTCAGGCAGCATACGCCGCACCATGTCGCGCTCAGCGCGGAACGGGCTGATGAAGGCGGTGAGCACGATGAGCCCGGCGTCCGTCATCAGCTTGGCGACCTCGCCAACCCGGCGGATGTTCTCCACGCGGTCGGCATCAGTGAAGCCAAGATCCTTGTTCAGCCCGTGGCGGACATTGTCGCCGTCCAGCAGGAAGCTGTGCCTGCCAAGGGCGTGCAGCTTCTTCTCGACCAGATTGGCGATGGTCGATTTGCCCGCGCCGGAAAGGCCGGTGAACCACAAGAGCTTCGGCTTCTGGTTCTTCTGTTTTGCATGCGCCTCGCGGGTGATGTCGACCGCCTGCCAATGGATATTCTGGCTGCGGCGAAGCGCATAATGGATGATCCCCGCGCCCACCGTCGTATTGGTCATCCGGTCGATGAGGATGAAGCCGCCAAGGTCGTGGTTTTCGGCATAGGGGGCAAAGGCCACCGGCCGGTCGAGCGCGATGTTGCACACGCCGATCGCGTTCAGATCCAGCGTCTTGCCGGCGATATGCTCCATGGTGTTGACGTTGACCTGATATTTCTCGTCGGTCACCGTTGCCGATACCGTCGTTGTAGCGGTCTTCAGCCAATAGGGCCGTCCGGGAAGCATCGGCTCATCGGCCATCCACACGATCGTGGTCTCGAACTGATCGGCGACTTCCAGCGGGCTGTCGGCGATGGTGATGACGTCGCCGCGCGAACAGTCGATCTCATCGGCCAGGCAGATCGTCACCGACTGGCCCGCCACCGCCTGGTCCAGATCGCCGTCCAGGGTCACGATGCGCGACACCTTGGAGGTCTTGCCCGACGGGAGCACCCGCACGACATCGCCCGGGCGAACCGTCCCGCTGTTCACGAACCCTGAAAAGCCACGAAAATCGAGATTGGGCCGGTTGACCCATTGCACCGCCATTCGGAATGGAGCGGCGGCCAGCCGGTCGTTGTCGAGCGGCACCGTCTCCAGATGCTCGATCAGCGCCGGACCCGTGTACCAGGGCGTGTTCGGCGAAAGGCTGGTGATGTTGTCGCCCTTGAAGCCCGAGATCGGCATTGCAACGAAGCTGTCGATGCCGATGCTTTTTGCGAACGCCGAATAGTCTTCGACGATCTCGTTGAAGCGCGCCTCGCTGTAATCGACGAGGTCCATCTTGTTGACGGCAAGCACGATGTTCCGGATGCCGATCAGGTGCGCGAGATAACTGTGCCGCCGCGTCTGGGTCAGCACCCCCTTGCGCGCGTCGATCAGGATGACGGCGAGGTCGGCGGTGGACGCGCCCGTCACCATGTTGCGCGTATATTGCTCGTGCCCCGGCGTGTCGGCGACGATGAACTTGCGCTTTTCGGTCGCGAAAAAGCGGTAGGCGACGTCGATGGTGATGCCCTGCTCCCGCTCGGCGGCAAGCCCGTCCACCAGCAGCGCGAAGTCGATCTCCTGTCCTTGCGTGCCAACGCGCTTGCTGTCGGCCTCAAGCGCGGCAAGCTGATCCTCGAAGATCATCTTGGAATCATAGAGCAGCCGGCCGATCAGCGTCGACTTGCCGTCGTCCACCGATCCGCAGGTGATGAAGCGCAGCAGCGACTTGTGCTGATGGATTTCGAGATACTGATCGATGTCCTCGGCGATGAGCGCGTCGGTCTTGTAGATGACGTCACCGTCCGACATCAGAAATAGCCCTCCTGCTTCTTCTTCTCCATGCCGGCGCCGCCCGCGTCCTTGTCGATCGCGCGCCCCTGCCGTTCCGACGTGGTTGTCAGAAGCGTCTCCTGTATCACCTGCGGCAACGTGTCCGCCGTGCTCTCGACAGCGCCCGTCAGCGGATAGCAGCCAAGCGTGCGGAACCGGATCGAGCGTTCTACCGGCACCTCACCGGGCTTCAGCGGGAAGCGGTCGTCGTCCACCATCAAGAGCAGCCCGTCGCGCTCCACCGTCGGGCGCGGGGCAGCAAAATAGAGCGGAACGATCGGAATGTTGTTGAGGTGGATATATTGCCAGATGTCCAGCTCGGTCCAGTTGGAGATCGGGAAGACGCGAACGCTCTCGCCCTTGTTCTTCCTGGCGTTGTAGAGCTTCCACAGCTCAGGCCGCTGGTTCTTCGGGTCCCAGCGATGGTTGGCCGAGCGAAAGGAGAAGATGCGCTCCTTGGCGCGGCTCTTCTCTTCGTCGCGCCGAGCGCCGCCGAACGCCGCGTCGAAACCATATTTGTCGAGCGCCTGCTTCAGCCCTTCCGTCTTCCACATGTCGGTGTGCAGCGGGCCATGATCGAAGGGGTTGATCCCGCGCGCCATCGCCTCGGGATTGTGATAGACGAGCAGGTCCATCCCGCTTTCCTGCGCCATGCGGTCGCGAAGCTCGTACATCGCCCGGAACTTCCACGTCGTATCCACATGCAGCAGCGGAAAGGGCGGCGGCGACGGGTAAAAGGCCTTGCGCGCCAGATGCAGCATCACCGCCGAATCCTTGCCCACGGAATAGAGCATCACGGGCTTTTCAGCCTCCGCCACCACCTCGCGCATGATGTGGATGCTCTCGGCCTCCAGTCGCTCAAGATGGGTAAGGGTCAATGAATCCACGGATTGCGAGCCAGCCGCCAAAGCACGCGACAATGAAAATCTCCAAAAATGCCCAATAAGGGCTGCTATGCCACCGATGCTTGCGCCACGGCGACATTGAATATGCTTCAACCACCAAAGTTTTTGTTAAACGGCCGCGGATCAGTCCTGATCGACAAAAACAAGCGCAGGAGTTTCGATCAGCCGCTTGACCGCCTGGATGAAGCGCGCCGCGTCATAGCCGTCGACGACGCGGTGATCGAAGGATGAAGACAGGTTCATCAACTTCCTTATCTCGACCCGGCCATCGATCACGGCTGGGCGCTCCACGATGCGGTTGACGCCGACGATCGCCACTTCGGGCCGGTTGATGACGGGCGTGGAGACGATTCCCCCGAGCGCGCCCAGCGAGGTGAGCGTGATGGTGGAGCCGGAAAGATCGTCCCGCGAAAGCTTGCCTGCCCGCGCCCCATCCGACAGACGGGCGATCTCGGCGGCAATGTTCCAGACGGAGCGGGAGGCGGCATCCCGGATGACCGGCACCATCAGCCCGGCGTCGGTTTGCGTGGCGAGCCCCAGATGCACCGCCGAATGGCGACGGACGACGCCAGCCTCGTCGTCATAGCGCGCATTCACCATCGGAAAGCCGGGAATGGCGCCGGCGATCGCCTTGATCAGAAACGGCAGCAGCGTGAGCTTCGGCCTGTCCCCGCGATTGGCGTTCATCTCCCCACGCAGCGCTTCAAGCGCGGTGACGTCGCTTTCCTCGACATATGAAAAATGCGGGATATGGCGCTTTGATTCCGCCATATTATCAGCAATGCGGCGGCGAAGGCCGACAACCTTGACTTCCTCCACCCGGTCAGGCGCTGATCTTTCAGCCGCGCCTCCCGAGCGGGAGGAATAGCGCAGATAGCTGTCCAGATCGCCGTGGCGGACGCGCCCGCCTTCGGCCGGACGGACCAGCGCAAGATCGACGCCAAGGTCCAGCGCCCGCTTCCGCACAGCGGGGGATGCAAGCACCCTGCCCTTTCGGGCTGTGCTTTCAGCCTGGACCTCTTCGCGCGGCGCCTTTTCCGGCGCGGTTGCTTGGGGCGGAGTCGCTTCTTCTTCGGCTTCGGTCTCCGCCGCTTCTCCGTCCGTTTCGAACACCGCCAGCACGGAGCCTATCGCAACAGTCTCCCCCACCTTGCCGTTGATCTCGATCACCTTGCCGCCGACCGGGGCGGACAGTTCGACCGTGGCCTTGTCCGTCATCATGTCCGCAAGCGGCGCGTCCTCTTCCACCACATCGCCCGGCTTCACGTGCCAGGCGACGACTTCCGCCTCGGCGATTCCTTCTCCGATGTCGGGCAGCTTGAATTCGAACCGGGCCACCGTCAGTCCTCCAATATCCGTTTGAGCGCCTTGCCGATGCGGACCGGGCCGGGGAAATAGGCCCATTCCAGCGAGTGCGGATAAGGCGTGTCAAAGCCGGTCACGCGGGCGACAGGCGCTTCCAGGTGATAGAAGCAGCGCTCCTGCACCAGCGCGGCCAGCTCCGCGCCGAAGCCGCTGGTGCGCGTCGCCTCGTGAACGACGACGCAGCGGCCGGTCTTCATCACCGAGGCGTCGATCGTCTCGATGTCGAGGGGCAGCAAAGTCCTGAGATCGATCACCTCCGCGTCGATGCCGAGGTCGTTCACCACGCCAAGCACGACATGCACCATGGTGCCATAGGCGAGGATGGTGACGTCCCCGCCCTCGCGGCGGACGGCGGCCTTGCCCAGCGGAACGGTGTAATAGCCTTCCGGAACCTCGCTCCCCTCATGCTTCGACCAGGGGGAAATCGGCCGGTCGTAATGTCCGTCGAACGGGCCGTTGTAGATGCGTTTGGGCTCGAAGAAGATCACCGGATCATTGTCTTCGATCGCGGCGATCAGCAGCCCCTTGGCGTCATAGGGCGTGGACGGGATCACCGTCTTCAATCCCGACACATGGGTGAAGATGCCCTCCGGCGACTGGCTGTGGGTCTGCCCGCCGAAGATGCCGCCGCCAAAGGGCGAGCGGACGGTGATGGGGGCAGTGAACTCGCCTGCCGAGCGATAGCGCAGCCGCGCCGCCTCCGACACAAGCTGGTCCAGCGCCGGATAGATGTAATCGGCGAACTGGATCTCGGGCACGGGCCGCAAGCCATAGGCGGCCATGCCGACCGCAACGCCCGCTATGCCGCATTCGGTGATCGGCGTGTCGAACACCCGCGTCTTGCCATATTTCTTCTGGAGGCCCGCCGTGGCGCGGAAGACGCCGCCGAAATAGCCGACATCCTCGCCAAGCACGGTCACCATCGGGTCGCGCTCCATCGCGACATCCATCGCCGAGTTGATCGCCTCGATCATGTTCATCCGGCGGACGCTCTCGCTCATATGCCGGCCGACTCCCGTTCCGCCCTCATCTGTGCGCGCTGCTCCTTCAGGTGCCAGGGCATTTCCTCGAACACATCCTCGAACATGGTATCGAACGGCTGATGGAGGCCGATGCCCAGGACACCGTTCTTCTCGGCCTCCTTGGCGGCCGCCTTCACCTGCTCCGCCAGTTCCCGATCCATTTCGGCGTGCCGTTCCTCATCCCATACGCCAAGGCCGATCAAATGCTGCTTCAGGCGGATGATCGGGTCGCCCAGCGGCCATGCCGACCGCTCTTCGGCCGAACGATACTGGGCGGGATCGTCGCTCGTCGAATGACCTTCGGCGCGATAGGTGAAATGCTCGATCAGCGTCGGTCCGTGGTTGGTTCGCGCCCGCTCCGCCGCCCAATCCGTCGCCGCATAGACGGCGAGCGGATCATTGCCGTCCACCCTGAGCCCCGCCATGCCATAGCCCAGCGCCCGCGCCGCGAAAGTCGTTTCGTCGCCGCCCGCAAAGCCCGCAAAGGATGAGATCGCCCATTGATTGTTGACCACGTTCACGATCACCGGCGCGCGATAGACGGTCGCAAAGGTCATCGCGGCGTGGAAATCCCCTTCGGCGGTAGATCCCTCCCCGCACCACGTGGCCGCGATCCGCGTGTCGCCTTGGGCCGCCGACGCAAGCGCCCAGCCCACAGCCTGCGGCATCTGTGTCGCCAGATTGCCCGAAATGGAGAAAAAGCCAGCCTCCTTCGCCGAATACAGGACCGGAAGCTGGCGTCCTTTCAGCCTGTCCGCCTTGTTCGAATAGATCTGGTTCATCATGTCGACGAGTGGCCAGCCCCGCACGATCAGCAAACCCTGCTGGCGGTAGGAAGGAAAGCACATGTCGTCGCGGTCCAGCGCCTCGGCTGCGGCAACCGCCACCGCCTCCTCGCCTGTCGACTTCATATAGAAGCTGGTCTTGCCCTGACGCTGGGCGCGGTACATGCGTTCGTCAAAAGCACGGGTAAGCGCCATGTTGCGGAGCATTGCGACAAGGCGCTCCGGCTCCAGGCGGGGGTTCCACGGGCCGGTGGCCCTACCCTCCCCGTCCAGAACGCGGATCAAGCCATATGGCATTTCCCGCATGGTGGCAGCGGGCGCGTCCACGGCGGGACGATCGAGCGCGCCGGCGGCCGGAATCTCCATGTGACTATAGTCGACGGGATCCCCGGGACGGAAAGGCGGCTCCGGGACGTGAAGCCTGAGCGGGGGCAGGTTCGTGCGTCTGTCCGTGTCGCTCATTAGCCCTCTTCCACTTGCCGGTCCTGACCCTACAGGTCTGGCAACCGCAGCGATGATGTTCAAGGCCTTTATAACATTATTTCACGAATGTACCAGATCGGTTTTAAGATGCCGGCCGCCAACCGCGGCTCAGGCTTCGCTCCAAGGCATCACATAGCGCTGCCCCTGATGGTGGCCGATCAAGGCCTCCACCCCATAGACGGCGCGCAGCGTCTCCTCCGTCAGCACCTCGGCCGAGCCGCCATCCGCGGCGAGACGACCCTCAGACAACAGCAACAGCCGGTCGCAAAAGCGGGAGGCCATCCCCAGGTCATGCATGACCACCATCACCAGCCTGCCCTCGCCCGCCAGCCTGCGGAGCAGCGCCATGGTCTGCAACTGATGTCCGGGGTCGAGCGCGGCGAGCGGTTCGTCGATGATGAGCACCGGCGCTTCGACGCTCAAGGCGCGGGCAAGAAGCACCCTCGCCCTTTCCCCGCCCGAAAGCTCGGTCGCGACCCGTCCGGTCAGATGCAGCACATCGGCGGCGGCCATGGCCCGGTGCACCGCCTCCCGGTCCGCCTCGTCCAGCCGTGAAAAGGGCGCGAGATGCGGCAATCGTCCCAGCGCGACCAGCCTTTCGACGCTGAGCGGCCAATGCACATCCTGACCCTGCGGCAGATAGGAAAGCAGCCGGGCGCGTTCCCCCGCCGTCATCTGCGCGGCGGGACGACCATCGATAAGAACCCGGCCGCGATCCGCGCCCAGCAGGCACATGAGCGCTTTCAGCAAGGTGGTCTTGCCCGCACCGTTCGGACCGATGACTCCCGTCAGCACGCCCGGCGCAAGCGTGCAATCCACGCCATGCAGGATCGGACGCCCGCCGATCGAGACGTGCAGTTGCTGGGCCGCCAGAGTCACCACAGCCGTCGCTCGCGCATCAGATGATAGAGAAACACCGGCACTCCGACAAAGGCGGTCACCACGCCCAGCCGCAACTCGTTTGCGGTTGGCACGAGGCGCACCAGAATATCGGCGGCACACAGCAACGCCGCGCCCGCCAGTGCCGACGGCAGCAACACCGCCCCGGGGCTTCGGTCGGTGAAGGGCCTGACGATATGCGGCACGACCAGCCCGACGAAGCCGATCGCGCCCGACACCGCCACCGCCCCGCCGACGCCGATGCCAACGCCCAGCAATAGCCTGAGCCGCACCATGTCCAGCCGCATGCCGAGCGAGCGCGCGCCGTCCTCCCCCAGAGTGAGCGCGTCGAGCGCCCGCCCGTCCCACAGCAGAAGGACCGCGCCCGCCGCAATACACGGAAGCGCGATCCAGAGATGATCGAACGAACGGTTTTCCAGCGAGCCGAGCAGCCAGGTCATGATCTCCATGGCGGCAAAGGGATTGGGCGCAAGGTTGAGCGCCAGCGAGATGCCCGCCCCCGCCAGCGTGCTGATGGCAATTCCGGCGAGGATCAGCCCAAGCGGACTCTCCGCACGCCGCGCCAGCAGCATCAGCGGGGCCAGCGCGATGATCGCGCCCGCGACCGCCATCAGCGGCAGCAGCAGCGGATGGATGAGGGCAAGGCCGAAGTAAAAGGCGATCACCGCGCCGAGCGCAGCCATGTTCGACGCGCCAAGCACCGACGGCTCCGCCAGCGGATTGCGCAGATAGCCCTGCATGGCCGCACCGCCGAGGCCAAGCACACCGCCGACGAGCAGCGCGAGCAGCGCCCTCGGCAGGCGCAGATCGACCACGATCGCCCGCTCTATGGGATCGCCGCCGCCCAGAAGCACGTCGACCACCTGCGCGGTGGAAAGCGGGGCGGGACCGATGGTCAGCGAGACAGCGGAAAGACCAAGCGCGCAAAGGGCGAGCGCAAACAGCAGCCAGCGGCGCGTCCCCGCCTCCGTCATTCCCCCTCGCGCAACGGTTCCAGTCACGGTAAGACCCCGCTTCATCGGCGCTGCGGGAACACAGGGCCGAGCGCCGCCCGGCGGCATCCGTAACCGCAACCGATCCTGTTGGAAACCCGCTGCCGAATGCCCAGACTGGTTCGCCTGACGGTTCTCGCCATTGCAATGGCCTGCTCTGTCACGGCCGCCGCACAGCCGCGGCGCATCGTGTCGATGAACATGTGCGCGGATCAACTGCTGATCGAGCTTGCCGATCACAGCCAGATTGCGGCGCTCACGGAATTGTCGCGCGATCCGGTCCTGTCATTCCACGCCGATCGGGCACAATCCTACCCCGTCGCCGGCGGCAGCGCGGAAGAAGTGCTGATGCTGCGTCCCGACCTTGTCGTCTCACCTCCCTTTCAGCGCAAAGAAGCGCTTTCATTGCTGAACGGACGGAGCGTGAAGATCGTCACTGTCGGCTTTGCCGACAGCCTTGAGGCGATCTACGCCGACATCAGAAGGCTTGCCGGAGCCATAGGCCATCCGGCGCGCGGAGAAGCGATGATCCGGCGGATGGAGGCCGACCTCGAAAGGCTTTCACAGGACAGGCCCGGCAAAGGCCGTATCGCCGCCTATTACCAGCGACGGGGCTATCTGACCGGCACCGGCACGCTGATCGACGAGATCATGGAACGGGCGGGCCTTGTGAACCTGGCGGAACGACTCGGCCGGCCCGCGCTATCCCGGCTATCGCTGGAGGAAATGGCGCGGAGCCGCCCCGATTTCCTGCTCATGGAATCCGCGACCCGCCGCGTGAACGACCGGGGCAGCGAGATGCTGCATCATCCGGCGCTTGACCATGTGGTGCCGCCCGAACGCAGGCTCTACCTTCCACAGGCGATCGCAGTCTGCGGCGGCGCCAGCTATCCGCTGGCAGTGGCGATGCTCGCCGATCAGATCCGCAGGTCCGACGCAGGGAAATAGGCTGGCCGGTCGAACCCCGGCGTTGCGATTGCGTCAGATATAGGGGCGCGGCAGTTCACGGGAAAAATCGGGACCGGCGAGCGCTTCGGCCTTCTCCATATCGAGAAAGGTGATCTGGTTCGGCTGCCAGTCGAGGATGCGCCGCTTCCTGAGCGACTGCAGCGTCTTGTTGGTGTGAACCAGCGAAATGCCGAGCGAGTCGGCGAGCTGCGATTGCGTCACGGGGATTTCAAGCGTGTTCTTCCGTGAAAGGCCCGTCTGCTGTCCGCGATGGAACAGATAGAGCGCAAAGTGGACGATGCGCTCGTCCGCCTTGCGTCTTCCCAGAGCAAGAAGATGCCCGTCCAGCGCTTCTTCCTCCTTGGCCCCCAGCCAGGTCATGTCGAAACCCAGTTCCGGATGGACGCGAAAAATCTCATAGAGCTTGCCGCGCGGCAGCACGCATAGCGTCACAGGAGTGAGCGCTTCCACACCGTGGCCGAGCGGTTCCGCCATCGCGCCCTGCAACCCGACCAGGTCGCCCGGAAACAGATAGTTGACGATCTGCCGCCTGCCGTCTTCCAGCTCCTTGAAGCGAAACGCTATGCCCCGGAGCAGGGTGTAGAGATGCGGGCTGATGGACCCCTGCACCAGAATATCGCCGCCTCGCTCCAGGTGCAGTTCGCCGCTCTTGAGCGACCAGGTGAATTCAAGCTGCTCGTCCGACAGGGGCCGCAGCCCCTCGCACTCGCGCAGCGGACACTGAAAGCAGGGTGTCTGCGTCAGCTTGTCGCTCTGGCTGATTTTTCCGGTCACCCGACGCCGCCTGTGTGAAAGTTTAATGCGGTGCTTCGCGCGCGCCGGTAGACAGGTCAAGCACGTTAAGGGGATTGCGTTGAGTAATTTGAAGGCGCCGGACCTGTCCGGCAAGAGCATCCTCTTGATCGAGGACAATATTCTGATCGCAATGGAAGTTGAGACCGCGCTGGAAGAGGCGGGGGCGGAAGTGCATCTGTGCACCACCATTGGAGCGGGCATCTCGGCAATTCGGGAGAGGCCGGTGGACTTTCTGCTGACCGACCATATGCTCACCGACGCCGACAGCAAATGCGCCATCGCCGCCGCAATCGCGCATGGCGTGCCCTATGCCGTGCTGACCGGCTATGACTTTGCCCCGGACGATCCGTCGGTGGCGGGGGCCAAAATCTTCGCCAAGCCGTGCCCTGCGGACGAGATCGTCGCCTATATCGAGGCGCAGTTGGCGGGGGCGGCTTCGCAGCGGAGCGAATAGGGTCTATCATCCGAAAAATTAACCAGCCCGTCATGGAGCTTGGAACTCCATGTCCGGCTGTGCGTAGTCGCAGTGGGATTTCGGAGCGGAAACAATAATGACGACTTCACAGCAAGTGGCCAAAAGCCTTCCCTATCTTCGTCGCTATGCGCGTGCGCTGACGGGCAGCCAGACATCCGGTGACAATTTCGTGAAGGCGACGCTGGAAGCGATCATCGCGGAGCCTGAGATGCTGGAGGCCGATCCACGGCCGCGAGTCGCCCTCTACAAGGCGTTTCAACGCATTTACGACAGCGCCCATATCGAAGTGGAAGGCGATGGCGAAGGCGACAATCTGGAGCGCGCCGCCCAGCGCCGGCTGAGCACGATCGCACCGGCCTGCCGCCAGGCGATGCTGCTCACGACGCTTGAGGGCTTTTCGCCTGACGAAGCGGGCGCGATCATGTCGCGCAGCGAGGATGAACTGGCGGAACTGGTCGATGAGGCGGTGGCCGAGATTGAACGGCAGACGGCGACGACCGTCCTTATCATCGAGGATGAACCGCTGATCTCGATGCAGCTGGAGCAGCTTGTGACCCAGCTTGGGCATCAGGTCAGCGGAACGGCCGCCACGCACAAGGAAGCCTTGGCGGCCGTCGCCGAAGCACGGCCCGGCATTGTGCTTGCGGACATTCAGCTGGGTGACGGAAGTTCGGGAATCGACGCGGTTTACGACATTCTGGAGCAATTCTCGGTGCCGGTGATCTTCGTCACGGCCTTCCCCGAACGCCTGCTCACGGGCGAGCGGCCGGAGCCGACCTATCTGATCACCAAGCCTTTCCAGGAAGAGACCGTGCGCGCGGCGATCAGCCAGGCGTTGTTCCTGGGCACGACGGAAAGTCGCAAGATCGCAGCCTGATGCCCGAGGGGAGCGGCGCTCAGCGCTCTGCCGCTCCCTTCTGCTTGTCCAGCGGGATCACGAATTCGCAAACCGCGCCGGTCGGCGGGAAGCTGAGCTTCACATCGGCCTTCAGCTGGCGCGCCATCAGCTTTTCCACCAGCATGCTGCCGAAACCCTGCTTGCGATCTTCCACGATTGCCGGCCCGCCGCTTTCCGCCCAGCGAAGGTGAAGACGATTTTCCCGGTCGAAGTGCCAGTTGAGAAACACCTGGCCCGTGATTGTGGAAAGCGCCCCATATTTGGAGGCATTGGTCGCGAGTTCGTGCAGGCTGAGGCCAAGCGACAGCGCCTTGGTGGGCTCGAAGCGCACGGGCGGTCCTTCAATGACGATCTGCCCTTTCACACCCATAAAGGGGGCAAGCTCCGCCTCGGCGATGTCGCGTAGCTCCGTATCTCCCCAGTCGGAGGAGGTGAGCAGGTCGTGCGTCGCCGACAGCGCGCGCAGGCGTCCGTTGAGCGCGGCATAATAGCTCGCGACATCGGTCGCCCCTTCCCGCGACAGAGCCGCAAGGCTGTTCACCGTGGCCAGCGTGTTCTTTACGCGATGGTTCAGCTCGCGAAGCAGGATGGTGCGCATTTCCACCTGCTCCGTCTCCCGGTCCAGCGCCTCGCGGGTCGCCGCGGCGGCGCGCATCGCAAACCACATGATCCCTGCAAGAAGACAGGAAACCACAACCGCGGTGCCGATCAGGAAATAGATGAGCAGCCTTTGCGGCAGGTCGCGATATTCCCAGGCAGAAACCGGAGCCACGACCAGTTCCCATCTGCGGCCGGAGACCACAAGGGTGGTTCGGTTGCCTTCATCGACGCTGCGCGCCGACCACATTTCCGGCCGGGAATCATAAAGGAGCCGCCGCCTGCCACCCGTGATGTCATAAAGTTCCAGGTCCAGCTTTTGCGCCTGGTCGGCGGGTATCGAGGTGCGGATAAGATCCTCGGCCCGGAAGACGCCGAAAATAAAACCCTTGAAGCTCCTTCTCGACGGCGCCTCCCTACGCGCTGAGGAGATCGCATCATGCACCGGCGCATAGACGAGAAAGCCTGTGGGGTCCGTCTCCCAGCCTTCCTGCCGAAGGACGGTCGGCGCGGTCGCCCGGGGCGCTCCAGCATCGAACGCACGAACCATCGCCGCGCGCCGCGCCGAATCGCTATAGGCGTTAAACCCAATGGCGGAATGGTTCACCGGGTTTTGCGGCTCCAGGTAAAGCACGGGATATATCTGCTTTTCACTGGTGACCGGCCAGGTAAAGAAATCGTCGTCTCCTTCCGATCTCATCATGGTTTCCAGCTCGTGGAGCCGATCACGGCCGACAGGCGCGGTCCACCCCATGGCAATCATACCGCGCGATGCGACATCCAGCTGCAGGCCCTTGAAATAGGAAGAGAAGAAATCGGCGTCGATACGCGGCACAAAGGCGAAGGCGGTTGCCGACGCTCTCAGCAGCGCCTCGGAGGCGTTCATCCGCTGTTCGATCCCCGACGCCAGCTCGACCACCTGAATCCTGAGCATCGCCCGCTCCTGCCGTTCGACGTAGCGGGTCAGCAACAGGCCGAAGCCAAGGGCGAGCAAAAGCGTCAGCGACAACACCGCCGCCGGCAGGACACGCCGATATCGAAGCAGAAAATCGCTTTGATCGGCCAGAAGGGCCTTGACGATCTTTACGGGCTTCACATTTTTTCGATAGCCCTTCGCGGCAGCCTCGCCAAGCAGCCTTGTCCATTGGCGTTCATAAACATAAGAATTGTGCGTCAGCGTTTCACGACCGTGGAACCACCGCCGCATGTCGGCGTTATCGACGCATGAACTTGGGCATATTGGTTCCGGCCGTGATTATCCCCCGCAGGGACCAATGATGAAGGATAAAGTGAAGCGGCAAACCTCATCTCCGTCAAACCCACCTTGGGCCGAAGGACTGAAGCGCATCTACAGTTCCGTGCTTGAGGAGCCGTTGCCGGATGCGTTTGAGAAATTGCTGGAAAAACTAGACAAGGCTGATGATGACAGCAGAAAAAAATGATGCTGAATCAACAGCTCGGTCCACATCCGGCGCTGCGCGGGACGAATTCAAACAGGAACTGCTGACGGTCATTCCGCACCTGCGGGCCTTTGCGCGCAGCCTGACGGGACGCGCCGATCTTGCGGATGATCTTGTCCAGGAAACCCTGCTGAAGGCCTGGGCGGCGCGGGATCGCTATGCACCCGGCACGCGCATGAAATCCTGGACCTTCGTCATCCTCAGAAACAGCTATCTCACCATTTTGCGCCGCTCGCGCTTTCGTGGGGAGGTGGACGAGGAATCGATGAACCGGATGTTGTCGGCCCCGGCGGGGCAGGACCACAGCCTCCATCTGTCCGACGTCCAGCGCGGCCTTCTGGAACTTCCTGAAAGTCAGAGAGAGGCGTTGATCCTCGTCGGCGCGGGCGGCTTTTCCTATGAGGAAGCGGCCGAGATCTGCGGCTGCGCGGTCGGCACGGTGAAGAGCCGCGTCGCGCGCGCCCGGGTGGCACTGGAAAAGATCGTCACGGAGGGCGGCTTTACCGAAAGCACCGAGGGCGCAAATCTGAGCGATCCCCACGCCGCCATCCTCGCTTCCGTCGACCGGCTGTCCGGACCGGCCGGCTAGCTGCGCCAACCGAGTCCGTCGGGGGTTGCCTCCGGCGGGAAAGCGCGGCATTGAGCGCCGGCAGTTGCGAGGGCGGTTAGCTCAGTTGGTAGAGCATCTCGTTTACACCGAGAGGGTCGGCGGTTCGAGCCCGTCACCGCCCACCATATTTCCATCCATTGACGTTCGCATTCGTCTGGACAAATCCCTGAAAACCTAGCTATTACATCGCCTGTGAGGCCGCAGGCGTTCAGGCTTGTTCACTGGCAGCCTCACCGATCTGGGGGTATGATGCGGGGTATCCTAAAAACCCCCTGACAAAATACCCCCAAGCTAGCAACGGGGGAACCAAGGCCATGGCGCTGACCGATGTAGCAATCCGCAATGCACGGCCCGCCGCCAAGCCCTACAAGCTGGCCGACTCTGGTGGCCTTTATCTGCTTGTCACTCCAGCGGGCGGAAAGCTGTGGCGGTTGAAGTTCCGGGTCGCCGGGAAGGAAAAGCTGCTATCGCTGGGCTGCTGGCCGGACGTGAGTCTTGCCGTGGTGAGGAAGGAACGGGACAAAGCGAGAGAGGCGTTGGCGGCCGGAGCCGATCCCGCGCGAGAGAAGCAGCAGGCCAAACACCGGGCGAAGGTTTCGGCTGCGAACAGCTTTGGCGAAATCGCGCAAGAGTTTATCGACAAGCGCAGGCGCGAAGGCCTTTCCACGTCCACTGCCGACAAAAGCGAGTATTATATTTCCCGCATGGGCCCGGTGATTGCCCGGATGCCGATAGCAGAGATAGCCGCGCCTGACCTGCTTGCCGTGCTTCGCCGCATTGAGGCCAAGGGAAACTACGAAACCGCGCGCCGCGTGCTGCAACTGGCAGGCCGGGTGTTTCGCTATGCCGTGGCGACGGCGCGGCTGACATCGGACCCCAGCCGCGACCTGCGGGGAGCCCTGACAGCGCCCCAGCCAAAGCATTACGGGGCAATCATAGAGGCCAAGCGAACAGGCGAGTTGCTTCGGGCCATGGATGGATATGAAGGCCAGATTGTTACGAAATTGGCCTTGCTACTTTCACCGCACGTTTTTGTCCGCCCCGGTGAAATGCGTCATGCCGAATGGGAGGAAATTGATCTGGACGCGGGACTCTGGATCATTCCGGCAAGCAAGATGAAAATGCGCAAGCCCCATCATGTGCCCCTGTCGCGCCAGTCGGTTGAACTGTTCCGGCAGCTTCATGCGATTACCGGCCCTTCCGGCTATGTCTTTCCTTCGATTCGCACCCGCACCCGCCCGATGAGCGAGAATACCGTCAACGCCGGTTTGCGGCGGCTGGGGTTCTCTGGCGATGAAATGACGGCGCATGGCTTCCGTGCCATGGCAAGCACCCTGCTGAATGAGTCCGGCAAATGGCACCCGGATGCGATTGAACGCGCCCTGGCCCACGGCGATGATGACAGGGTGCGCGCTGCCTATCATCGGGGGGCACACTGGAAAGAGCGGGTGGAAATGGCGCAATGGTGGTCGGACTATCTCGATCAGCTGCGGAAAGGCGCGGACATTGTGAAGTTTCCTGACCGGCAAGCCGTTTAAGTCCTTTCCCGGCTTGCCGCACTGGCATTTCCGCCGCTAAGTCCTTCTTACAACTGGGGGGAACTAATGCGGCTTGGCTGGGATGATATAAAGCGGCGCGCCAAGGCGTTCAGCGAAGAATGGAAGGACGCCCATTACGAAAAGGGCGAGACGCAGACCTTCTACAACGAGTTCTTCGAGATTTTCGGCATCCGCCGCAAACAGGTGGCGATCTACGAACAACGGGTAAAGCTACTTTCCAACCGGCACGGCTTCATAGACCTGTTCTGGCCGGGCACCCTGCTTGTCGAACAAAAGTCCAGCCGCCTGGACCTTGGCAAGGCGCAAGGGCAGGCGCTTGACTATGTGGAAGGCATCCACCCCACCCTGCAACCGCGCTGGGTGCTGACCTGCGATTTCCAGACCTGGGTGCTGCTGGACCTGGATACCGGCAAGGAGCTTCGTTTCCGGCTGGCCGACCTGCACAAGCACATCACCGCCTTTGATTTCATGCTGGGCCGCAAGGTCAGCTTTGAGACGCAGGCGGGCGTCACCATCACGGCGGCGGAATTGATGGGCAAGCTGCACGATGCGCTGGAGGAATCCGGCTATGTCGGGCACGATCTGGAACAGTTGCTGGTGCGTTTGCTGTTCTGCCTGTTTGCCGATGACACGGGCATATTCCAGCCAAAGGACATTTTCCTTCAGCTGGTCGAGAACGATACTCGGCCGGACGGCAGCGACGTTGGCCGCGTGCTCAACGATCTGTTCGACGTGCTCGACACGCCCGAAGATGCGCGCCAATCGACCCTGCAAGCCGAACTGAACGCCTTTCCCTATGTGAATGGCCGACTGTTTGCCGGACGGCTGCGCACGCCACATTTCACCCAGATCATGCGGGACCATCTGCTGGACGCCGCGCGGCACGATTGGTCCGGCGTTTCACCCGCGATCTTCGGTTCGCTATTCCAGTCGGTGATGGATGCCAAGGAACGCAGGGCAAAGGGCGCGCACTACACAACCGAGGCCAATATCCTGAAGGTCATCGGCCCGCTGTTCCTTGACGATTTGAGAGCCGAGCTGGCGGCCATCATCCAGCGCAAGACCGGGCGCGACAAGGCATTGCTGGAGTTTCAGGCCAAGCTCACGCGCCTGACGTTTTTCGATCCGGCGTGCGGCTGCGGCAACTTTCTTGTCATCGCCTATCGGGAAATCCGGCGGCTGGAGCTGGAATGCCTGAAGGCGCTCTACGGCGATCAACAGATCGAGGCCGCGCTGCTGTCGCGCGTCACAGTCGATCAATTCTACGGCATCGAATATGAGGAGTTCCCGGCGAAGATCGCCGAAGTGGCAATGTGGATGATGGACCATATCGCCAACAACGAGATCAACGAGGCGTTCCGGCTGAACTATGCGCGCATCCCGCTGAAGGATTCCGCGCACATCCTGCACGGCGACGCGCTGGAGACGGATTGGTCGAGCCTGCTCCGGCCTGAAAAATGCAGCTACATCATGGGCAACCCGCCGTTTGTCGGTGCGAAATACCAGAGCGAAGTCCAGCGCGCGCAGGTGCGGCGCGTGGCGGGCCTTGGCGGCAGCGGCGGCACGCTGGATTATGTGGCGGCCTGGTTCATCAAGGCGGGGCAGTATCTCCAGCTTAACCGCCGCATCCGTATCGCCTTTGTTGCGACCAATTCGATCACCCAGGGCGAACAGGTGGCGCAGCTCTGGCCGATCCTGTTCGACCGCCACGGGCTGGAAATTGCCTTCGCCCACCGCACCTTTTCATGGGGCAGCGAAGCGCGCGGCAAGGCGCATGTTCACGTCGTTATCATCGGGCTGGCGCACCGCGACCATGAACCGGCTGAAAAGCGGCTGTTCAGCTATCCCGACATAAAGGGCGATCCGGTGGAAAGCCGCCATGCGGCATTGACCGCCTATCTGTTCGACGCACGTGGCGTGGCGAACCGGCATCTTGTGGTAGTTGAATCGACAAGGCCACTTTCCACTCGCCCGGTCATTTCCTTTGGGAACATGCCAAACGATGATGGCAACTTGATCCTTTCGCCTAGTGAGAGAGCTGACCTATTGGATGCATACCCCCAGATGGCCCCATATGTTCGGCCGCTATACGGGGCCAAAGACTTCATCGATGGCAATTTTCGATATTGCCTTTGGTTGCCCGGCGCGGATTCGACCATTATCAGGTCGGTTCCACCCGTCGTCGAACGCCTACGAAGAAATAGAGAATACCGGGCTGCCAGCACGCGGAAGACGACGAAGCAGTTGGCGGACTTTCCCGGTTTGTTTGGAGAGATACGACATACTGAGCAGCCCTACGTATTGGTTCCTAGGCACTCGTCTGAACGGCGTGATTTCGTACCATTCGGCTTCTGTCCGGCTGACAGCGTTGCGCATGACAGCTGCCTGTTCATCCCAAATGCCAACCTGTTCGATTTTGCTATCCTCACAAGCCGTGCTCATATGGCATGGCTTGCCCATATCGGTGGACGGCTGAAAAGCGATTTCCGCTACTCCATCGGCCTTGTCTACAATACCTTCCCCTGGCCGGACACCACACTGGCGCAGCGTGCCAAGATCGAAGCACTGGCCCAAGCGGTGCTCGATGCTCGCGCCGCGCATCCCACCTCCAGCCTTGCCGACCTGTACGACCCCGACACCATGCCCGCCAATCTGCGCAAGGCCCATGCCGCGCTCGATGCTGCCGTGGACCGGCTGTATCGCTCCGCCCCGTTCGCTTCCGACCGCGACCGGGTGGAACATCTGTTCGGCCGCTATGAGGCGCTGGTGAACCCGCTGGAGCGCATCGGTGCGGCAAAGAACCGGCGCGTGGCGCGCATGGCAGAACAGAATGATTGCTCTGCATAGAACCTATGCCCGATAAGGCGGACAACAAAATACGGTAACGGACGCACTTGAATTTTCACCGTATGTTCTTATCCTGGAAAAATGGAGAACATCGCCCGTTTGCGCCCTGATTCGTTTGGGCAGGCCGACGAATTCCGACAATGGATTTCATCATGTGCAGCGGTTCAACAGGTTGCCGCCACCTATGCTCGGTTCGATTTCACCGACTATTACAGCGAAGAAATCGCGCGGTCGGCGGCAATGCACTCTGCAACCGAAGCCATCTTGCTGCGTCTCGAGCAGGGCTCGTTGCTAGCACGGCCTTCGACTTTTAATTTCCGCTTTGTTTTTGATGAACTATCGCTTGATGAACCAAGCAGCACGATACCGAAACGCTTTTGGCGTGAATTCAAACATAGAGATGCCGAACGGCATGCCGACTGGATCGCTGGCGACTTTTCATTCTCCCGTGAAGTCGATAACTGTATCGAAACTGATGGATTTGCCCATGGGGTAAGATTTGATCTAGCCGGGCTGCCCGCAGTTGCCATGGATGTGAAGGATGATGCCGGTGTCGATGCGGCCGATACCACAGCGGCCAGTCCGTCACGCAGGCAGGGTGGCGCGCCTCGCAAATGGGATTGGGATGGAGCTTTGCTCCATCTTGCAGCTATAGCGCACCATGGGGCGGACGGCTTGCATCGCAAGGATGGTGGCGAGCCTAATCAATCCGACATCGCGCGGCACTTGCAGGAATGGTTTATTGGCACCAGCGACAAAGCACCGGAAGACAGTCAGCTTCGTGATTATGGAAAACGCTTCATAACTGAACTTAACGCGGTAAAGTTGCGATCTGCCAAGAACCTCAATACTGGCTGATAACTGGCAAATTCCCGCAGTTCCTGGCGGACCGGATGTACGCAACCGGCGCAGTATGACCCCGTTCGCAACTGAACGGAGGTTTTCCAGTGAACAGCGCAAATGTCATTATTGAACCGCTTGCCTATTCTGTCAGCGAGGCCTGTCGCGTTTCATCGCTGGGCCGCACCCGTCTTTACCAATTGATCGGTGAAGGGCGGCTGGAGGTGCGCAAGATCGGCAAGCGCACACTCATTCCCGCAGCATCGCTTCGCGCACTCATTGGCGGTGAAGGTTGAGCGCGTGGCAAAGCGGCGCAACCGCAATCGGGTGAACGCGACGGGGCGGAACAATACCAGCCGATTTGTTCGCCTCGATTATCGCATTCTGAACAGCAACGCCTATCGCAGCCTGTGCCCCAATGCCCGCTCGCTGCTTGTCGAACTGATCATGCTCTACAACGGCGAGAATAACGGCAGTCTTTATCTTGGAGTGCGGGATGCAGCGCACCGCATGGGCATCGCGGACCTGACAGCGGCCAGCCGGTCATTCGATGAACTAACGAGTCTCGGTTTCATCGAACTGGCGCAAGAGGCTTATTTCAAGGTAAAGGCATCGGAATCATCCCGCGCCCGGTGCTGGCGGCTGACCTGGCTTGTCGGGCCGGGACGCAAAGCGCCGTCATGGGAGTTCCTGGAGCGAGAACCCGAACCGCAAACCAAGGCGCGCAGGCGAATGGAACGGGGGCTCAAGACGTTGAAGGCGTATCATAAAGCAAGGGATCAAGGCCGATTGCCGGTGTTGGATTCCGGTACATTCAGCCCATTTCGGCCCGCGCCGCAGGCCATTACGGTATTGGATTCCGATACGCTCATTTCAGGAAATGGCGGTTTTCCGCCAGACAGCCGCGTTCGGGATTCCGCTGCACATATAGCTACACCATGGGGTCTGGGGGCAACGAAAGGGCTGCTTGGCTGGTGGCAACCGGATTGGACCCCGTCGCTGGCAGGGGTGGCATTCGCGGCCGCGCTCGCCAAGGCAACATCGGCTGGGGCGTCAAATCGAAAGGTCGCGGCATGACGAAATCAAACAAGACCAAACAGACTGGCGAGCAAAGGCCATTGGTGGTGAAAGCCGAGAAGGACGAGACTGAACCCGACACCATGGCGCGCGTAATGGTCGGGCCCTATCTGCGGCACGGGATCGTCGGCAGCGATATTGCCAAGAAGATGGTCGGCAAGCTGCCGGGTGAACCGAACTTCGACGACTTCGGCAAGGCGATCAAAGCGAAGGCTGAAACATCCCTGAAAGGTGATACGTCATTGGCAAGCGAATTGCTGACGGCGCAGGCGCTCTCGCTTGATACCATGTTCACAGAACTGGCCCGGCGCGCCACGATGAACCTGGGCGATTATCCGCTGGCGGCAGAACGCTATGCCCGTCTGGCGTTCAAGGCCCAATCCAACTGCCGTGCCGCGCTGGAGGCACTAGCCAAGCTACACCAGCCGCGCGAACAGACGGTGCGCCATGTTCATGTCAGCGAGGGCGGACAGGCTGTTGTTGCCGATCATTTCCACCATCATGGGGGGAGCAGGGAAAATGGAAAAGCGAGCGAACAACCCCATGCAACCGGAACGGCTGGCGCAAGCCCGACGCTGTCTGGCCCGGACCCGTTCGGGAACAGCGTGCCAATCCCCGGCGGTGAAGGGGAGACGGCGATGCAGGATGCACGGCGGCAAGGGCAGCGGAGCACCTGAATGCAATCGCAACGCCTGGAAGCATGGCGGGCGCTCTGCTGCTACGCTGTCGGCAGCGCGCTACCTGCGGGAATTGGCGCGGCTGCTGGATTGATCTAGCGGAATGCGAGGAGTGCGGCGAGATTCAGCGCCTGCGATCACTCATCTAGAGTGAATCCAACCTTGAGCGTGACCTGATATTGGACCGCTCCATCTTTATCAACGATCCCGCGCGTTGCCACCACTTCGAACCAGCGGATATTGTGAAGTGTCTTCCCGGCCTTCGAAAGTGCCATTTTGATCGCCTGATCAGCCCCTTCATGGGATGTGCCGACAATTTCGGTCAATTTATAAACATGGTCTGACATGGCATCCTCCTTTTTCTGCAACGGAGCATACACCTTTCGGCAGACACTTTGCAGGTAGGTCTGCGGCGAGGCCTTTGCAGAAAGCTATGGGTCATGCCTGCCGAATTGCCGAGATAGGCGAGTGACGATCTATGGCAAAGTGAGCTATCTGGCGCCTTCTGGGGGTATTATTGGGGGTACGTAGAAAACCACACGCGGAGAAAACGGCTGATATCAGCCAAAATTGCCCCGTAATGTGAGCCCGTCACCGCCCACCACCAGAACCGCGGAAAAGCGCGGTTTTTTGACAGTAGGCTGGCGTAGGAGGGACGCGGCTCCCTAGCTTCGGGAGGCGCGAATGGCTGCGCCCGACGCGAATGGGCCAAGCGCCGTCAGCACCAGGCTGGACGCGGCAAGCAGCTTCAGCGCCGCCGATCCATCCTCTGCGGCGGCGGCCGCGCCGAAAATGACGACCGGAATCGCCAGTGGCAGCACGAGCAGGCCGGCGATGGCCCCCGCGCCGCGCAGGCCCGCAGTCAACGCAGCCGCCGTCACGCCGAGCGCGGCCAAGGCCGGAGTCCCGACCGCAAGAGCCGCGATAAGCCGCAGCATCGCCGCTCCGTCCATCTGAAACAGGGCGGCCGCGACCAGCGCAGCGATCAGCAGCGCGGGTGCAAAGCCAAGCCAGTGCCCCACAATCTTTGCAGCCGCCACGCTCTCATCGGCGATGCCGCGCACGGCGAACTGGTCCAGCACTCCATCGGCGCGATCAGGCTCCACCAGCCGTTCAACCGGAAGCAGGGCGGCAAGCAGGGCCGCGACCCAGGCCACCCCCGCCCCCGCCCGTGCAAGAAGGCGCGAGTCCGGGCCGATGGCGAACGGGAACAGGATCGCCACCAGTACGAAAAAGGCGATTGGCGGCCACAGGCCTCCCCCCCGCCATGCCCGACGAAACTCGCGCAGCGCTATGCCCGAGAAGGCGCTCAAGCCATTGCCCCGACATCGAGCACGCGCGCATTCTCCAGGCCGATATCCATATGGGTGGCGGCAAGCACGCCACCACCGGCTGCTCGGTGCCGCCGCATCGCATCGGCCAGCAGCGTCAACGAATGGGCATCAAGGCCGACACCCGGTTCATCCAGAAGCCACAGCCGCGATCCGCCGGCAATCACGCGGGCAAGCGCAACGCGGCGTTTCTGCCCCGAAGAAAGCATTCGGACGGGCACCGGGGCGAGCGGCATCAGGTCCATCGAGTCCATCGCCTCGCGCACCGCCGCTTCCTCCACGCCATCAAGGCGCGCCCAGAAACGAAGCGCGCGTTCAACGCCGAGCATGTCGTCAAGCGCAAGATCGTGGGTCAAGAGGCCGGGCGATGCGGAAGCGGCCACCCGTCCCTCGTCCGGCGCCAGCAAGCCCGCCGACAGCCGGATGATGCTGGACTTCCCCGCGCCGTTGGGCCCCGTCAGCACCAATGCCTCGCCCGCGCGCAGGTCAATGGAAAGGCCGCTGAACAGCCGCCGGCCGCCACGGCGGCAGGCCACGCCATCAAAGCTGAGGAGAACCGCCCCTGTCATCCCGGCAAGCCATTAATCCAATTTGACGGAAAGGGGAAAAGGCTTTGTCGGCAATGGGCGACGCCCCGTGCATGTGCAGGAACGCCGCCCGCCTTGCTCAACCCTCAAGGGGTGATGCGGCGACCCGAAGGGAGGAGCCGCGCTTCTCAGGGGGGACCATATGGCGCGGCTCACCCACGGGAGGCGCGGGCTTACATCGGTGTCAGTTGTACGTCAAGCGGTTCACGAGCCAATGCAACCAGCGCCAGCCCTGAAGGGTTAAGACGTGGACACATCGGCCGACTGGAGTGCTGGATTTGGCGGCAAGGGCCAATTGGAAGGGCTTTTTGACGGTGGCCGAGCTGGCGTGCCGGGTCGGCCTCTATACGGCTGCGTCAACGTCCGAGCGGATCAGCTTCCATACCCTCAACCGCGCGACCGGCCATCGGGTGTCGCGGCAATATGTCGATCAGGAGACAGGCAAGCCCGTCGAACGCGACGACCAGGTGAAAGGCTATGAGACGAGCAACGGCGACTATATCGTGCTGGAGCCGGAGGAAGTCGCCGCAGCCATACCCGAAAGCGACAAGACGCTGGAGATCGAGGCCTTCATCCCCTGCTCCGAAGTGGACGACGTCTATTTCGACAAGCCCTATTACCTGACCCCCGCCGATGGCGTTGCGGAAAAGCCCTATGCTGTGATCCGCGAGGCGATGCGAAAGGCCAATGTCGCGGCGCTTGCCCGCACCGTGCTGTTCAGGCGCGTGAGGACGCTGCTGATCCGTACGCACGAATGCGGACTGGTCGCGACGACGCTGAACTTCGATTATGAGGTGCGTTCAGCCAAAGACGCCTTTTCCTCCATCCCCAAGAGGAAAATCTCGGCCGAAATGCTGGAGCTGGCCGAGCACATCATCAAGACCAAGCGGGGCAGTTTCGACCCGGCGAAATATGACGACCGCTATGAGGAAGCGCTTGCCGATCTGGTGAAGGCCAAGCTTGAAGGGCGCGAGATCAAGCCGAGGAAAGCCCCTGCGCCCACCAATGTCGTCAACCTGCTCGACGCGTTGCGTGAAAGCGCCGGGGTGAAGAAGACCAAGGCCGCGCCGAAACGGGCGGCGGCCAAGCCGAAATCGCCCTCCGGCGGCAAGCGCAAGGCCGAGACGACCGCCCGGCAACGGAAGGCCGGCTGATGGCGCTGGAGGTCTATCGGCAGAAACGGGATTTCACGAAAACCGCCGAGCCCGAAGGCGCGGCGAAACCCGCCAAGGACAGCAACGCCTATCTGATCCAGAAACACGCCGCGCGACGGCTGCACTACGATCTACGGCTTGAGCTGGACGGTGTGCTGCTGAGCTGGGCGGTGACGCGCGGGCCAAGCCTGGTGCCCGGCGAAAAGCGGCTTGCCGTTCATGTCGAGGATCACCCGCTGGAATATGGCGACTTTGAAGGCACGATCCCCAAGGGCGAATATGGCGGCGGCACCGTTGTTCTGTGGGATCGCGGACAGTGGAAGCCGGTGGGAGACGCCAAGAAGGGCCTCGCCAAGGGGCATCTGGATTTCGAGCTGTTCGGCGAAAAGCTGAATGGCAAATGGCACCTTGTCCGACTGAAGCCAAAGCCGCGCGAAAAGGCCGACAACTGGCTGCTCATCAAGAGCGACGATGACGCCGCCCGGGCGGAGGATGACCCCGATATCCTGGAGGAACGGCCGGAATCGGTGAAGACCGGACGGACGGTGGACGAAATCGCGGGTGAAGCGCCGGGCTGGTCGTCAAAGACCGGCAAGATCGCGCCCCCGCCGCCCAAGGCCGCTCCCGCCAAGCTCAAGGGCGCGGTCAAGGCGACGATGCCCGATTTCGTTCCGCCGATGCTTGCAACGCTGGTGCCGAAGCCTCCGACGGGCAAGAAATGGCTCCACGAGATCAAGCTCGACGGTTACCGGCTTCAGGCGCACATCGCCAAGGGCAAGGTGAAGCTCATCACGCGCGGCGGGCTGGACTGGACCGGCCGCTTCGGCAAGGCGATCGCACAGGCGCTGGCGGCGCTTCCTGTCAAGGAAGCTGTGATCGACGGCGAACTGGTTGTCGAAAATGACGCGGGCGCGTCGGACTTTTCAGCGCTTCAGGCGGAGTTGAGCGCCGGGCGCGCCAGCCGCTTCGTGTTCTACGCCTTCGACCTGCTCCACCTGGACGGCCATGACCTGCAAGGCGTTCCCCTTCTCTCGCGCAAGGCCGCACTCCAGGAAATCATGTCGGCAAGCGATGCCGCCGTCCTGCGCTTCAGCGAGCATTTTGAGGCCGAAGCGGCAATCGTTCTGCGCCACGCCTGCCGCCTGAGCCTGGAAGGCATCATCTCCAAGCAGGCCAACGGAAAGTATCGGAACGGGCGGACGAAGGAATGGGTGAAATCGAAGTGTTCCGAGCGGCAGGAGTTCGTCGTGGCGGGCTATGTGCCGTCCACCGTCTCCAACAAGGCGATCGGATCGCTGGTGCTTGGCTATCATGACGCCAAGGGCAATCTGATCCATGTCGGCCGCGTGGGCACCGGATACACCGTCCGCGCCGCCGAAGACCTGTATCGGCGGCTGGAGAAGATCAGGACCAGTTCCAGCCCGTTCGCTAAAAAGCTGTCTGCCGAACAGGCGCGGCAGGTCCGCTATGTAAAGCCCGAACTGGTCGCCGAGGTGGAGTTTCGCGGCTGGACGGCCGACCGCAACCTGCGCCACGCGGCGTTTCGCGGGCTGCGAGAGGACAAGCCCGCATCGGACATCGTGATCGAGACGGAAGTCGCGCCCGCAAGCACCAGCAGGCAGCAGCGCCCCAAGGCCGTGCTCACCCATCCCGACCGGCTCTACTGGCCCGACGCGGGAGTCACCAAGGCGGGTCTCGCGGACTATTACGCCGAGGTGTGGCCGCACATCGCGCCCTATGTCACCGGCCGCCCGCTTTCGCTCGTCCGCTGTCCGGGCGGGATCACCGAACAATGCTTCTTCCAGAAGCGCGCCTGGAAAGGGCTGAGCAAAAGCATCAGGCAGACGCCCGACCCAAAGTCATCGTCAAAGGAGCCGGTGCTGAGCATCGACAATCTGGAAGGCCTCTACGGTCTGGTTCAGGCGGGCGTGCTGGAGATCCATCCCTGGGGATCGACGCTTGCAGCGATGGAACAGCCGGACATGATCATCATGGACCTGGACCCCGGCCCCGGCGTCGAATGGCAACAGGTGATCGAAGCGGCGCAGGAGGTGCGCGAGCGGCTGGAAAAGCTGGGTCTCGCCGCCTTCCTCAAGACATCGGGCGGCAAGGGACTGCACGTTGTGTCCCCGCTGAAGCCGGACGCCGGATGGGATGTCGTGAAGCCGTTCACGAAGCGCATCGCCGATGCGATGGCCGCCGACAGCCCCGACCGCTTTGTCGCGACGGTCACCAAATCGAAGCGCAAGGGCAAGATATTGGTCGATTATCTCAGGAACGGTCGCGGCGCGACGGCGGTTGCGCCCTTTTCCACCCGATCGCGGCCCGGCGCGCCCGTATCTATGCCGATCGGCTGGGATGAACTGGGCGGCGAGATCGGCCCGGCATATTTCACCGTCGCCAATGCGCTGACGCGGCTGGCGCACCAGCAGAGCGATCCCTGGGCCGATTTTCGGAAGAGCGCGGTAGCTTTGCCGGGGAAGAAATAGGCGGTCACCCCCGCTTTGCTCGTCTAGCGGCCCTTGCCCTTCTGTTCCGCCGCGATGCTGCGCTTCAGCGCGTCCATGATGTTGACGACATTGCCGGCCTGTTCGACTGGCTCCGCCGCCTTGGCCTTCGGCGTCTTGCGGGCCCCCTTTTTCCGGGCGGCGATAATCTTGCGCAGATTGTCCTGCACCGGGTCGCTCACCATTTTCTGGTCCCAGCGCTCCGTCCGTTCCTTGATCAGCGACAGGGCCAGGGACAGCAGCTTGGCCTCGGGCTTTTCGGGCTTTATCGCGTCGAAATAGTCATCCGGGTCGCGCACCTCGTCGCCATAGCGAAGCGTCCACAAGGTGATGCCCTGGTCGCGCGGAACCAGCATCACCGCCCGCTCGCGCCGGTACAGCACCAGCCGGGCGATGCCCACCGTTTGCGTCGATTCCATCGCGGAGCGGATGACCGAAAAGGCTTCCTCCCCCACCGGGTCGTCCGGCACCAGATAGTGCGGCTTGTCATACCAGAGCCATTCAATTGAATCCCTCGGCACGAACTGCTCGATGTCGATCGTGCGCGTGCTTTCAAGCGCGACGGAGGCGATCTCGTCCTCCTCCAGCATCACATACTCGCCCTCGCCCGTTTCATAGCCCTTCACCTGCTCGTCATCGTCCACCACCTTGTGCGTCACGCTGTCGACATAACGGCTCATGATGCGATTGCCGGTGGCGCGATTGATGGTGTGGAAGCGGATCTTTGCCGATTCCGTCGTGGCCGGCATCATCGCCACCGGACAGGTGACGAGGGAGAGCTTCAGATAGCCCTTCCAGAAGGTGCGCTGCGCCATGGCGGATCAACCAGCGGACGCGCGAAACGGTTCCTCCTCACCCCGCCAGCGGAAAGCGCAGCAGCCGCCCGTTTGCAGGGACAAGCGCTTCGGCCGGTGTCCCGACAGCCCTTGTTATGGCGGGGTCGTCCGCCCGCATGCCCCCCGTGAATGCGCCGAAGGCGGGAAGGATCAACCGGCCCGGCGCATGGACGAAGCATCGGCGGGAGAGATTCTGCCCGCGCACGCGCATGCGCAGCTTGGGATGCCAATGCCCGGAAATCTCGGGCCTTCGGTCGCTGCCAAGCGTTTCATGGCGCAGGCAGATGCCGTGGAGGCACGCCTCGTCCAGCACGCGGCCGCCCGGCGCGGCTGTGAGCGGATCATGGTTGCCGGTGATCCATGTCCAGTCGAGCCGTGCGGTCAGCGTCAGAAGCCGCCTCCGTGCCTGCTCGTCCAGTCGAAATGGTCCCTCCCCATCATGGAAGCTGTCGCCAAGGCACCAGAGTTCGCGCGCGCCGGTTTCATCGACCAGCGCCTCTATCGCCGCCAATGTCGCATTGCTGTCATAAGGTGGCAGCATCTGCCCGAAACGCGCAAAGAAACTTGCCTTTTCCAGATGCAGGTCGGCGATCAACAGCGCCTTGCGTGCGGGCCAGAACAGCGCGCCCTGGCCCATGATCAGGAAATCCTCGCCCGCGAACGAAAAGGGAACCATGCCCCCGCCTACGCCGCGCCGCGCGTGGCCGCAAGCCCGATCAATCGAGCCGCATGGCTTCGGCGACCAGCGCATCGGCTTCCGCAAGCAGCATGTCCTCGGTCGCTTCCTGCCGCACGCTTTCCCGGCCGATGATCATCATCAGCGGCACCGACATGGGCGACACCCGGTCCAGCGCCATGTGGACGATTGCTTCATTGGAGCGATTGAGCAGATCGGCCAGCCGCCCGACATCGGTCAGGCGGGTGCGCGCATCCTCCCACGCCGCGCGCAGCAGCATGTGATCAGGCTCGTAACGGCGCAGAACGTCATAGATGAGATCGGTCGAGAAGGTGACCTGACGCCCGGTCTTGCGCTTGCCGGGATGCTGGCGGTCGATCAGGCCGCCGATCAGCGCGACCTCGCGAAAGGCGCGCTTCAACAGGTGGGAGCGCTGCACCCATTCGACGAACTCATGCTCCAATATGTCCGGCGAAAAGAGCGGGCGGGGATCGATAACCGGCTTCACCGACCACGCGCCAAGCGCATAATCGGTGGCGATGAAGCCCAGTGGGCCATAGCCCGCCGTCTCCATGCGGCGAGTGAGGAGCATGCCGAGCGACTGGTGCGCGTTCCAGCCTTCGAACGGAAAGGCGACCATATAGTGTGTGCCTTCGTGCGGGAAGGTTTCGACCAGCATCTGGTCCGGCCGGGGCAGCAGCGACCGCCTGCCCTGCACCTCCAGCCATTCGCGCACGTCATCGGGAAAGCGCCGCCATTCCTCCGGCTCGTGCAGGAACCGGCGGACCCGGGCCGCGAGATTGGTCGAAAGCGCAAGGCGCGTGCCGCCATAGGTGGGGATGCGCGGCGATTTGCTGGTCGCGCGCACGATCATCTCGGTCGTGTCGATCCGCTCCACCTCAAGCGAAAGGCCCGCAAAGGCGAAGGTGTCTCCGGGGGACAGGGTGGAGGCAAAGCCTTCTTCCAGCGTGCCGAGCTTGCGTCCCCTCTTGAAGCGCACCTCGATCAGCGGCGCATCGACGATAACGCCCGCGTTCATGCGGTGCTGCTCTACGAAGCGGGGGTGCGAGACATGCCACAGGCCGTCCGCGCCCTGACGAAGGCGGCGAAACCGGTCATAGGCCCGCAACGCATAGCCTCCGGTCGAGATGAAATCGATCAGCCGGTCGAACGTCTCCCTTTCCAGCGCCACATAGGGCGCGGACCGGCGCACCTCGTCGAACATAACGTCCGCATCGAACGGCGCGGAACAGGCGCAGGCCATGACATGTTGCGCCAGCACATCGAGCGCGCCTGGACGGAACCCGTCGGGATCAAGATCGCCGCCTTCGACCGCATCCAGCGCGGCGCGCGCCTCCAGATATTCAAAGCGGTTGCCGGGAATGACGAGCGCCTGCGAAGGCTCTTCCAGCCGGTGATTGGCGCGGCCGATCCGCTGGGTCAGCCGCGACGAGCCCTTTGGCGCGCCCATCTGGATGACGAGATCGACGTCGCCCCAGTCGACGCCGAGGTCGAGGCTTGCCGTCGCCACCAGAGCGCGAAGCCTGCCTTCGCCCATTGCGGCTTCCATGCGCCGCCGCACCTCGACCGAAAGCGAGCCGTGATGGACCCCGATCGGCAGATCGTCCTCATTGATCTTCCACAAATCCTGAAAGATGAGTTCGGCCAGGCCGCGTGTGTTGCAGAAGATCAGCGTCAGCCGATGCGCCTTGATCTGCTCATAGACCTGATCGATGGCATAGCGGCCGGAATGGCCCTGCCACGGCACCCGCCCTTCAGGGATGAGGATGGTGACCTGCGGATCCGCGCCTTTCTCTCCCATCACCAGCCGCACGCTGTCCTGCTTGTCCGCAGGCGCGAGCCAGTGCACATAGGCGGCGGGGTCCTGCACGGTGGCCGACAGTGCCACGCGCCTGAAACCGGGCCGGAACCGCTCCAGCCGCGACAGGGCCAGGTTCAGCAGGTCGCCGCGCTTGGTGGGCGCAAAGGCGTGGACCTCGTCGATGATGACGGTGCTGAGCGATCCGAACATGCGCTCCGCATCGGGCCAGGACAGCATCAGGCTCAGCGATTCCGGAGTGGTCAGCAGCATCTGCGGCGGCATGATCCGCTGCCGGGCCTTGCGCGCGTGGGGCGTGTCACCCGTCCGCGTCTCCACCCTGATGCCCAAGCCCATTTCTTCAATCGGGGTCAGCAGGTTGCGCTGGACGTCGACTGCAAGCGCCTTCAGCGGCGACACATAGAGGGTGTGGAGGCCATCGAACCCCGGCTGGGCGATCAATTCGGCAAGGCTCGGCAGAAAGCCCGAAAGCGTCTTGCCCGATCCCGTCGGCGCGACCAGCAATGCGCTGGCTCCGGCGCGCGCCGCATCCAGCATCGCAAGCTGATGACCGCGCACGCGCCAGCCGCGCGCATCGAACCAGTTCTGCAATGTGACGGGAAGGGAACTTTCGGCCATCATCGCTATATAGTCACCAATGGCTCGACTTGGTTCCTGGATTGAAGCGCATGCAACTGGCATCCACGTGCCTGCCGGGGATTTCTGGATCGATCCGGCGCTTTCGACGGAACGCGCGCTCATCACCCACGGCCATTCGGACCATGCGCGCGGCGGCCACGGCCATGTGCTCGCCACGCCTGAGACGCTCGCCATCATGCGCGCGCGTTATGGCGAGGCGGGACATGCGCAGGCCATCAGCTATGGCGAAAAGGTCTGGATCGGCGATGTCAGCGTGCGCTTCGTGCCTGCGGGCCATGTGCTCGGCTCCGCGCAGATCGTGCTGGAATATCGGGGCGAACGGGCGGTGGTGTCCGGCGACTACAAGCGCAGGCACGACCCCACCTGCCCGCCGTTCGAGCCGGTTCCCTGCGATATCTTCATCACCGAGGCGACCTTTGCCCTGCCCGTCTTCTGCCATCCGGAAACCCGGTCGGAAATCGAAAGGCTGATGGCGGCGCTTGCCGCCGAGCCCGACCGGTGCATCCTTGTCGGCGCCTATGCGCTTGGCAAGGCGCAGCGGGTGATCGCCGAATTGCGCGCGGCGGGACATGACGCGCCGATCTTTATCCATGGCGCGCTCCAGCGGCTGTGCGATCTCTACCGCGATTTCGGCGTGGAATTGGGCGAATTGAGGCTCGCCACGGGCCTGAAACCGGCTGACCTTGCCGGACAGATCGTCGTCGCGCCGCCATCGGCGCTGAACGACCGCTGGTCGCGCCGCCTGCCCGATCCGATCACCGCCATGGCAAGCGGCTGGATGCGCATTCGCCAGCGCGCGCGGCAGAGCAATATCGAATTGCCGCTCGTCATCTCCGACCACGCCGACTGGCCCGAACTGACCGCGACCATTGCCGAGATCAACCCGGCCGAAGTGTGGGTGACGCACGGCCGCGAGGAAGCGCTGGTCCACTGGTGCGGCCTCAGGCAGATACGCGCGCGGGAGCTTGCGCTCATCGGCCGCGAGGACGAGGACGACTGATGAAGGCGTTCGCGGACCTTCTCGAAAGGCTGGTCTATACCCGCTCCCGCAACAGCAAGCTGGAGCTGATCGCCCGCTATCTGAAAGCCACGCCCGATCCCGACCGGGGTTGGGCGCTGGCGGCGCTGACCGGAGAATTGAGCCTTCCCGCCGTCCAGCCCAGCATCATCCGCGCGCTGGTGGAGCAGCGAGTGGACCCGGTGCTGTTCGCGATGAGCCATGATTATGTCGGCGACCTTGCCGAAACCGTGGCGCTTATCTGGCCGCAGCCCGAAGTACCGCCCGCAGCGCCCGAAGACCCCGCACTTTCCGTGATCGTCGTACGCCTGCAATCGCTTACCCGGCAGCAGGCGCCCTTCGTCATGGCCGAACTGCTGGACAGGCTTGAGGCGAACGGCCGGTTCGCGTTGCTGAAGCTGGCGACCGGCGGATTGCGGGTCGGCGTTTCGGCGCGGCTTGCCAAGACCGCGCTGGCGCGGGCGTTCGGGCTGGATGTGGAGGCGGTTGAGGAGGTCTGGCACGGCATCTCTCCACCCTATCAGCCGCTGTTCGACTGGGCCGAGGGCCGTGCCGACCAGCCGACCGCCGGGAATACGCCCGTATTCAGGCCGTTCATGCTCGCCCATCCGCTGGAAGAACGGCAGATCGACCTCGCCGACTATGCGGTTGAATGGAAATGGGACGGAATCCGCGCCCAGCTTGTCCATGTCACGGGACAGACAAGGCTCTACAGCCGCGCGGGCGACGACATCACCGGCAGCTTTCCCGATATCGCATCCGCCTTTGACGTGCCGGCCGTCCTCGACGGCGAACTGCTCGTGAAAGGCGATTTTCAGGGCGGACAGGCGGCCAGCTTCAACGCCCTTCAGCAGAGGCTCAACCGCAAGACGGTGTCGGCGCAGGCCTTGCGGGATTATCCCGCATTCGTGCGGGTCTATGACATGCTGTTCGACGATGGCGAGGATTTGCGCGCCCTGCCCTGGGCCGAACGCCGCACGCGGCTGGAATCGTTCATGCCCCGGCTCGATCCGTCGCGCTTCGACCTGTCGGCGATCCTCGACGCGCCCGATCTGGAAACGCTGGAGCAGTGGCGCATGGGCGCGCGCGACGCAGCGATCGAGGGACTGATGCTGAAGCGCCGCGACAGCCCCTATGTCGCGGGACGCAAGACCGGCCTCTGGTACAAGTGGAAACGCGATCCGCTGACCGCCGATTGCGTGATGATGTATGCCCAACGCGGCCACGGCAAGCGATCGAGCTATTATTCCGATTACACATTCGGATGCTGGACCGAAGACGGTGAGCTTCTGCCGGTGGGCAAGGCCTATTCCGGCTTTACCGACGAGGAACTGATCTTCCTCGACCGGTTCGTGAGGAACAGCACCGTCAACCGCTTCGGCCCGGTGCGGGAGGTTGAGAAAACGCTGGTGCTGGAAGTGGCGTTCGATTCAGTCCACGCATCAAAGCGGCACAAATCGGGGCTCGCGATGCGATTTCCCCGCATCAGCCGCATCCGCACCGATAAACCGGCGGCGGAGGCTGACCGCATAGAAACGCTGAAGCGGATGGCGAACTGAAGTGGCACAAATAAATGTCGAGCCCCGGTGGCTGTGACACTACACCGGAGCCCGACGTCCACTTGTCTCTCTCAAAGCCAAGCAAAGTAAATACGCTTTCTTGCGGATCTGGTTCCCATCTAGAAGAAGCGATAATTTCGCCGGTCAGTTGAGCGGCCAAGTCCATATGATCAGGGGTGTTCCGACCAGGATCACGAGGAGCGACAGGGGCGCGCCGAGACGCGCATAGTCGCTGAACCTGTACCCCCCGGGGCCAAGCACCAGCGTATTGCACTGATGCCCGATGGGGGTAAGGAAATCGCAGCCCGCGCCGACGGCGGTCGCGATCAGAAAGGCTTCGGGACGATAGCCGAGATCATTCGCGAACACCGCCGCGATAGGGGCCATGACGAGCACGGTGGCGGCGTTGTTGAGGAACGGAGTCACGGCCATCGCGGTCACCAGGATCAGCGCCACCGCGCCCCATGCCGGCAACAGGGCCGCGATATGGGCAAGCTGTGTCGCAATGAGGTCCGACGCGCCGGTGGTGCGCAGTGAATCGCTGACCGGGATAAGCGCGCCAAGCATGATGAGAATGGGCCAATCGACGCTTTCATAGGCGTCCCGCAGCGGCAGTGCGCCAACCGCCATCACCAGTCCCGCCGCAACGAAGAACGCCACCGCCACCGGCACAAGCCCGGTTGCGGTCGCAGCCATGGCAACGGCCAGAATGACGACCGGCAACCATCCTTGTTTCGTGATGCCAAGCCGAAGCGCACGTTCCGCCAGCGGCAAGGCTCCCAAATCCCGCAAGCGCTCGGGCAGCAGGTTCAACGGCCCCTGGAGGACGATCACGTCGCCCGCGCGCAACACCGTTGCGCCGAGCTTGCGCGTCAGGCGCTCGCCGGACCTCGATATCGCGATCAGGTTCACGCCGAAACGCCGTTGAAGCCGCAGACGCCCCGCCGTCTGGCCCACGAGTATGGAGTTGGTGTTCACCACCGCCTCGATCACGCCGATATCGCTGTCATCGCTGCCTTCGGGCTGGTCGCGGTGCTGGCCTTCAAGGGCCAGCTTGTCCGTGGCGATCGCCCGCTCCAGCGCATCCGGATCACCTCCCAGGATAAGCGTGTCCTCATCGCGCAGCACGATGTCGGGAGACGGGAAGCTTCGCATGCCGGACCGAAGCACGCTCATGACGCCGACCGCATGGTCGTGCCGCTCAACGAATTCGGCCACGGTCTTGCCGATCGCGGGCGAGCCTTCGCCGATCTTCGCTTCGGTGACATAGCCCTTGATGTCGAGCGCATCTCCCATCGTGGGAGCCGCCTGACGATCACGCGGCAGCAGGCGATAGCCGAAGCGCAGAAACAGCAGGCCCACCAGCAGCAACCCGAGGCCGGTGGGCAGATAATCGAACATGCGGAATGGCTCGCCGGTCATCTGCTCGCGCACGCGGCTGACGATGATGTTCGGCGACGTCCCGACCAACGTCATCAACCCGCCAAGCAGCGAGGCGAACGCCATCGGCATCAGGAAGACGGATGCATTGACCTTGTCCTTTTTCGCCAGCTGAAACGCGGCAGGCATCAGCATGGCGAGCGCGCCGACATTCTTGACCAGCGCGGAGGCAAAGCCCACCGATGCCATCAGCACGAACAGGTGCGAGCGGACGCGGGTGACGCGCTTCATGACAAGGGCCAGCGCCTCCTCGATCAGGCCGGACCGCTGGACGGCGGCGGATATGACCAGCGCCGAGCCGACGATGATCACGATGTCGTCGGAAAAGCCGGTGAAGGCGTCTTCGGGCTTGACGATGCCGAGCGCAAGCGCCGCCATCAGCGCCAGGATCGCCGTCACGTCATAGCGGAAGCGCCCCCAGACGAAGAGCGCCATCATGCCCACCAGAGTGAGGATCGACAGCGTTTGCGGAAGCGTCATCCGGATATGTGCTGAAGTGGCGAGGCGTGCGTCAAGTCGTTCATGTCGCGCTGAAACGCACGAGCACGGATTTCGTCATGCGTCATGCCGGAAAAACCGTAACGAACCGGGCGCGCGACTATGCTTTCGCGCGCCCGACCCGGCAATCTTCTCAAGATGCCCCGCTCAGAAAGAGTCGGCGGGAAGCGCCATGATCGTCTCTTCGCCAGCCGCCACGCTTGCCGCGAGCGCGTGTGCCTGCGGCAGCATGCGCTCGACGAAATAATCGGCAACGGCGCGCTTGGCGCTGTGCTGCGGCGTATCGCCGGCAGCGGCCGCCGCCATGCGGACCCACATCCAGCCATAGGCCACAAGCGAGAAGAGCCTCAGATAGTCGACCGCCGCAGCGCCAACCGCATCCGTACCCTTGCCGCGAAGCGCCATCGTCGTGCGTTCAAGCAGCGACAGCGCATCGCGCACTTTCCCGGCAATCGCGATATCACCGGCGGCATCCAGATCGGCCGCGATCAGTGCAAGAAATGCTTCGACCGTCGCGCCGCCCGCCAACGGCAGTTTGCGCCCGACCAGGTCCATCGCCTGCACGCCATTGGTGCCTTCATAGATCTGGGCGATTCGAGCGTCGCGGACATACTGCTCCACGCCGGACTCGCGGATATAGCCATGACCGCCGAACACCTGCTGCGCCTGCACGGCGCTTTCAAAGCCAAGATCGGTGAAGGACGCCTTCACCACAGGCGTCAGCAACGCGACGAATGCATCCGCCTTCGCCCGTTCCCCGGCGTCGGGATGCGAATGGGAACGGTCCAGCTGAAGCGCGGTCCAGCCGGCGAGCGCCCTGCCCGCCTCCACGAACCCGCGGATGTTGAGCAGCATCCTTCGCACATCGGCATGTTCGATGATCGGCACCGGCCCGCGTGATCCGTCGGAGCTGCGGCCCTGAAGCCGCTCCCTGGCGTAGCCGACCGCCTGCTGATAAGCGGCGCCCGCGATTCCAAGCCCCTGGATGCCGACCATCAGCCGTTCCGCGTTCATCATGGTGAACATGGCGGCCAGCCCCCTGTGTGGCTCGCCAACCAGCCATCCGGTCGCGCCGTCATAGTTCATCACGCAGGTCGGCTGGGCGTGTATGCCCATCTTCTTTTCCAGCGCGCCCACCGACATGCCGTTGCGGACCGTGAAACCGCCGTCGGCATCAGGCAGATATTTGGGGACGAGGAAAAGGCTGATCCCCTTCACCCCTTCCGGCGCGTCGGGCAGCCGGGCAAGCACCAGATGGACGATATTACCGGCAAGATCATGGTCGCCCGATGAAATGAAGATCTTGGTTCCGGTGACTGCATAGCTGCCGTCGGCATTGGGAACGGCCTTGGTCTTCAGAAGCGCAAGGTCGGTGCCGGCGCCGCTTTCGGTCAGCGCCATTGCGCCCGTCCATTCGCCGCTCACCAGCCGGGGCAGCCACATGTCCTTCAGCTCGGCGCTTGCATGCGCCATCACCGCTTCGCATGCGCCGCGCGTAAGGCCGGGGAACAGCCCGAACGACAGATTGGCGGCGGAGATCATTTCATCGAGCCAGAGCTGGAGGATGAACGGAAGCCCCTGCCCGCCATATTCGGGCTTTGCCGACATCGCCGGCCAGCCCGCGGCGACGAATTCGCGATAGGCTTCGGCAAAGCCGTCGGGCGTCTGCACCGCGCCGTTCACCAATGTGCTGCCCTGCTCGTCTCCGGGCCGGTTCAAGGGATGGAGCCGTTCGGCACACAGCCGGCCGGCTTCTTCCAGCACCGTGACCGCGAGGTTCGCGTCAACCTCGATCGACAGCTCTTCCATGGCCTCATCGAAGCCAAGCACCTGGGACAGAAGGAAACGGTAATCCTCAATGGGCGGCACATAGTCGAACATGTCAGCTCTCCAAAAAGCACTTCGCCGCGCTACACCAAACGTGTGTTACAGTCAAAAAGCGTCTGTCCGGCTGCAAATTCCTGGCCGCGACGAGAAGCGCGCGCCTAGTCGTGGCGAAATATCATCACGATTTGAGACGCTATTTCGCCGGGGGTGAGGTCGCCCGCGCGATACCAGTCGCCGACGGCATTGAGCAGGGACAGCAACAGGTTCCGGTAGATGGAACGGTTGATCCCGCTCGGTAGCGGAAGCTCGGCGACCAGAGATTTGAACTGATCTTCAAACGCATCCCGTCGCGCAATCAACTGCTGCCGCACATCTTCCGGCACTTCGCGAAAATCGTTCATCATGGGCATGGTCAGCGAGTCAGGCGCGAGCTGGATTTCCAGCAATGTGGCGCATGCCCGTTCAAGCTTCTCCCACGGATCGCGCGCGCCTTCGATCGCCTGGGCGATCCTCAGTTCCGCCACGTCCAGCGCGGCGTTGTGCAGTTCAATGAAGAGCGCGTCCTTCGACTTGATGTGGTGGTAGAGCGATCCACCCAGCACGCCCGCCTGTTCGCCGATGTCGCGCATCGATGCCCCGCGATAGCCTTTTCGGGCGAATAACCGCGCAGCAATCTCCATGATCTGACGGCGTCGGCTGGAACCCTCGTCACCAGGAGCAAAAGATGGGATGGAGCCGGTCATTCAGGTCCGGTAGCATGTTCCCCGGCAAAATGGGCGAAATTGTCGCGATGGCGATCAGGCCGAGGCGCCCAGGCTGAAGGTCAGCTCAAACTCGTCCCAGCCGCCCGTATATTGCTCTGCAGGCAGGCGTAACGGCGTGCAGCGTATCACGGCGAGGATCGCCGCCTCCGCCATCGCGTCGGCAAAGGGACTGCCTTCGGGCGTCACGCCCTCCTGAGAAAGCACGACCGGCAGCCCGGCAAGCATTCCGTCACTCGTATAGCGTACCAGCAGCCGCGTCGTGATCCGGCGCGCCGCCCTGCTCACCCTGGGGGATCGGTAGCAGCGCTTGACCTGCTCCGCCGCCCCTGCAACGAGGCTGGCGACCGAGGGCGGCGGGACCACCGAGACATCGGGCCGTGCGGCGCCCATGCTCGCGGTAACGATCGACAATGCGACAAACAGATGCATGGCGGGCGCATTATCATCCGCTCGCCACGATATGGTCAAAAGAAAAGGGCTGCCGAAGCCGCCCTTGCCTGTCCCACCGGATGGGGGTGCTTATTTGCTCTTCAGCGAAAGACCGCCGAAGCGCTTGTTGAAGCGGGCGACCTGACCGCCCTGATCCAGCAGGCGGCCGTGACCGCCGGTCCATGCCGGGTGAACCTTGGGATCGATGTCGAGCTGCATCGTGTCGCCTTCCTTGCCCCAGGTGGAGCGGGTTTCGAACACGGTGCCATCGGTCATCTGCACCTTGATGGTGTGATAATCGGGATGAATGTCGGCCTTCATGGTGCTGATCCTTTGCATGGCTGGTTTCCGACCAGCCGGGGTCAATCGCGAAGCAGCGCCTCTAGACGAACCATGTCCGGTTGACAAGCCGTGCGACGTGGCGCATCTGCCGCCCCGCGTGAAGGTGCCGCTCCCGCAAGGGACGGTGAAAAGGGAAGCCGGTTCAATGCCGGCGCTGTACCCGCAACTGTGCGCGGCGAGCCCTGCTCCAGGGCCACTGGTTCTTCCGGGAACCGGGAAGGCGGAGCAAGGGCGCTGAACCGCAAGCCAGGAGACCTGCCTTCGCGGTCGTCCGTGCCCGGCCGGGTCTAGCCGCAAGCACGGGGGAGCGACCGGCTCTCTCATTCTGCCGGCCCCACCCCTTGAGACGACATGGTGTCGATCTGAAAAGGGGGAATGTCCTTATGTCTGTCATATTGTTCTCGGCCGCTGCGGCCGCCGCCGCGTCTGCCGGCATGGAGCCGGTCATCACCGTCACCGCAGGCAGGGAGCAGGAGCTTTCCAGCGCCGCCGATGCCCTGACCGTGCTGGACGACCGCCGGATCAAAGCGCTGAACCTGCCGCAGGTGAGCGACCTTTTGCGCCTGATGCCGGGTGTGTCGGTCAATGTGCAAGGGCCGCAGGGTAGCCTCACCCAGATCCGCATCCGGGGGGCAGAGGCAAATCACACACTGACCTTCGTCGACGGGATCGAGATCAACGACCCCGCATCGGGCAACGAAACCCGGTTCGAAACGCTGAGCGCCGACAATGCGGCACGGGTAGAGCTTTTGCGCGGCGCGCAATCGGCGCTGTGGGGAGCAGAAGCGCTGGGCGGGGTAATCGCAGTCACCACGCCACTGCCCACCCAGGGTATCCGCGCGGAAGCGCGCGGCGAATATGGCTCCCACGACAGCCGCCGCGGCTCGGCCCTTCTTTCCGCCGGCAACGACAAGGGCGGCGTTTCGCTGGACGGCGCATGGCTGAAGACCGACGGCATCGACACGCTTGGCCGGGGCGGCGAGCGCGACGGCCATGAGAATCTGTCATTGGGCGCGAAGGCCGTGGTCCGCCCCGCGCCCGACGGCGAACTGGGGCTGGTCGGACGCTATATCCGCTCCGACACCGAGTTCGACGGCTACAACGCCTTTTTCCTGCGCGACCAGACCGATGAGGCGAGCAGGATAAAGACCCGCGCCCTGCGCGGCTGGGCCACCTATGGAACCGGCCAGGATGCGCCCTGGACCTTCACCGCCCATGGCACGCTGGTCGATTCGGCGAATCGCAATCGAGACGGCGCGACCCCGCTCAACCGCACCGATGGGCAGCGGGTGCGGATCGGCGGACAGGCCACGCACCGCTTCGCGTTGGGCGACTCCAACCATCGGCTGACAGTGGCGGTCGAGGACGAGTTCGAACGACTCAAGGCGTCGGACAGCCAGTATTTCGGCGCGACCGATCAGCGGCGCACCCGCGAGACCGTCTCGCTGGTGGCCGAATGGCAGGGGCAGTTCGGCGATGCGATCGACCTGGGCGCAGCTGTTCGCCACGACGACAGCAATCGCTTTGGCTCCGCCACGACGCTGAAGGCCGACGCGGCTTGGAAGCTGGGCCATGGCTTGACCATCCACGGTGGCTATGGCGAGGGCTTCGCCCAGCCGACCTTCTTCGATCTCTACGGCTTCTTCCCCGGCAGTTTCGTCGGCAATCCCGATCTGAAGGCCGAACGGGGGTGGAACGCCGAGGCGGGAATCGGGTGGACGAACGGCACGATCGGGATCGACGTCACCGCGTTCACCGCGCGGCTGAAGGACGAGATCGTCGACGTTTTCGACCCCTTCACCTTCCTTTCCTCCACCGCCAACGCCACCGGCAAGAGCCGGAGAAGGGGTATAGAGACGACGCTGGAGGCGCGCCCGGCCGAATGGCTGAGGCTGTCGGCGTCCTACAGCTATATCGATGCCGACGAACAGAAGGTCGCGGGTACGCCGCTGGTCCGGGAAATCCGCCGGCCGAAACATTCGGCGGCGCTTTCGGCAGATGCCGCTTTCGACCGCTTCTCCGCCGGGCTAGGCCTCAGCTATGTCGGCGCGCGGGGCGACACGGATTTCGACGTGTCCCCGGCAGCCGATGTGCGGCTTGATCCTTATTTCCTCGCATCGCTCAATCTGGCCTATAAGCTGACCGATGTGGTGGAAATCTATCTTCGAGGGGCCAATCTCGCCGATGAGCGCTATCAGGATGCGGTCGGCTATGCGACCGAGGGCCGGACGGTCTTCGGCGGCGTCCGTGTCCGCTTCGGTGACTAGAGCAACATGCGCCCGGCCATGAAGGTGCTGGGCGCAATTCTTGCCGGCGGCGCTTCGCGCCGTTTCGGGTCCGACAAGGCCGAAGCGCTGATCGCGGGCGAGCCGATGCTGTTCCATGTGGCGCATCGGCTTTCCCCTCAGACCGATGGACTGGTGATCTGCGGGCGAAGCTGGGGTAGCCTTCGCACCGTCGCCGACCGGCCCCGTCCGGGCATGGGGCCGCTTGGCGGGCTTGCCGGCGCGCTTCGTCACGCTGGCGATCATGGTTTCGATCTGGTGCTGACCGCCGCCTGCGATATGCCCGACATTCCGCCGGGCCTTGTCGAACGGCTCGGCCCCGCCCCCTCGGTGGTAAAGGGGCAGCAGCTCGTCGGCCTATGGCCCGCCAGCCTCGCGGCCGAGCTGGAAGCGCATCTCGATGAAACCGGCGACTATTCGGTAAGGGCGTGGATGGGCCGCACCGGGGCGCGGCAGGTGGAGATCGGCGAGGTGATGAGCAACATCAACACGAGCGCCGACCTCGATGCGTTCACGCGGCGGGCGGGTCCGCGATCATCGCCGTAAAGCTTGCTTCGGCTGCCAGCTTTCCATCGATGGAGGCCTTGCCCGCAAATTTGCAGACGCTTGCCCGTTTCTGGACGAACTCCACATCCAGCGTCAGCAGCACGCCGGGTTCCACAGGCGTGCGGAATTTCGCCCCCTCGATACCCATGAAGTAGACGAGCTTGCCCGATCCCTCCAGGCCCAGCGCATCGATTGCGAGCACGCCAGCCGCCTGGGCCAGCGCTTCCACGATCAAGACGCCGGGCATGATCGGACGGCCGGGGAAATGCCCCTGAAAGAACGGCTCGTTCATCGAAACCGCCTTCACCGCCCTGATCGACTGGTCGGGCACGATTTCAAGCACCCGATCCACCAGAAGCATCGGATAGCGATGCGGCAACATCGCCATGATCCGCCGGACATCCATCTGTCCGGCGGCAGCCCCCGTTTCAGCCATGGATCACTTCGCCTGGGCGGGCTGCGCCGGAGGCGTGGTCGATACGCTGGGCTTGGCCGCGTTCAGCCGCTTGACGACCTCGGCAGTGATATCGAGCGAGTTTGCCGCCTGGATGGTGGCGCCGCGGGCAAGGGCGATATTCGCGCCCTTTTCCCGCATGATCGCGGTGATGATCGGCTGGGCGGCGTCGTCGATCTGCTTGAGGACATGAGCCTGGCTGGCCTGAAGCGTCCGCTGACGGCCGGAAATCTCGGCCTGGGCGCTCTGCTTGCGGCCTTCGATGTCCTTCGCCTTGGCTTCCGCCGCCTGCTGGGTCAGCGTCTTGTTCTGAAAGCCGGTACGAAGCGCTTCCTCTTCCTTCTGGAAGCCCTCTGTCAGCGTCTTCACCCGTGCCTGAAGCGAGTTTGCCTGCCCCTGCAGCACTGCCTGCGCGCCCTTGCCTGCGCTTGAGGTGCTGATCACTTCTTCCATGTCGACGATCACGATCTGCGCCTGCGCTGCCTGCGCAAAGGCGGGCGTCGCAACGGGAAGCGAAACGGCAAGTGCGGTCGCCGCGAGCATGGCGGCCTTCAGGATGTTCCTCATCAGAATTGTGTCCCTATGTTGAAGGAAAAGAGCTTTGTGTTGTCCCCCGGTTCTTTCAGCAGCGCCTTGGCTATATCAATCCGGAACGGCCCGAAGGGAGAGTTCCAGTTGATGCCAAAGCCAACCGACAAGCGGGGTTTGGGCGTATCGCCGAAATAGAATTCCCTGAACGGCGGAATCGTGTTGGCCACCAGCGTGGGATGGCTACCCGGGCAGGTCTGAGTCGCGGATGCTACCACTCCACCAGAAGCATCGCTGCACTGGAATTGCCCGGCGCTGTTCAAAATCGGGCGAACAGTTGCGGTAGTGCGGTCATCAAGAGGTGGGCGGTTCGTACTCCAGAGAGCGCCGGCATCCACGAAAATCGACGGCCTCAAACCCATTTCGCGCGCGCCGGACCCGAGCGGTATCTCAAGCTCTGCCCGCCCCAGATAATAGAGCTTGCCGCCAAGCGCGTCGTCGGTTCGGCTGTTGTCGTCTGCCAGAAAATCGTTCGGGTCCGCAGTGGCGGTGTCGTAATAGCGCCGCACGACGCGCGGCCCCACTCCGCGAATGCCGAAGCCGCGGATCTGCGGCTCGCCAAGGAAAAAGCGGTCGGTAAGGCGCACGTCCTGACCCAACCCCTTGATATAGCCGCCTTCCGCGCCCAGCGAGAAAATGAACCCGCTGTCGCCAAGCCCCCAGAACTTCTTCGCCTCGGCGCGGGTGCGGAGATATTTCACGCTGCCGCCCAGCCCGGCGATGTCCTGGCTGATCACCACGCGCTGGCCCGCGCTGGGACGCAGCCGATTGTTCAGATTGTCGAAGACAAGGCTGTAACCGAGCGACGAGGTGGTGAAATCGCCTACCGCCTCGCAGAGATAACGGCCGGCAAGCAAGGGGTCGCACTCCGGCACGCCATCATTGTTGTTGTCGAAATAGAAGGTGTTCTTGTCGAGCGACACCTCGTCCTGGCTCAAACCATAGCGCAACGCGAATGACCAGAACTCGGTCAGCGGTGTCGCCGCCCTGATCTGGAACCCGGTCGTGGTCTGCTCATAGGTGGTGTTGCGGTCGCGCCCCTGGCCTATGTAGTTGAAGCTGTTGTAATCGCGACGGAACACGTCGCCGCCCAGGGCGATGTTCCGGTCGAACATGTAAGGCTCCGTAAAGCCCAGGTTCACCGATTTAGAATAGCTCGAATAATCGACGCTTGCGCGCAGTTCCTGGCCCTTGCCGCGGAAATTGCGTTCGGTGATCGACAGATTGACGATGAACTTTTCAAGGCTGGAGAAACCTGCCGACACCTGCAGCTCGCCAGTGGGCTTTTCCTGGACATTGACTTCCAGCACCACGCGATCGGGGGTGGAGCCGGGCTTCTGCTCTATCTCCAGATTTTCCTGGAAATAGCCAAGCGACTGGATACGGTCGCGCGAGCGCTTGACCTTGAAGCTGTTGAACGCATCCCCTTCGGCAAGGCGGAACTCGCGCCGGATCACCTTGTCCTTGGTGCGCGTGTTGCCGTTGATGTCCACCCGCTCCACATAGACGCGAGGCGCTTCGGCCACCTTGAAGGTGATCGTCATCGTCAGGTCGTCCTTGTCGCGGATAAACTCCGGCCGCACATCGGCAAAGGCATAGCCTTGCAGACCGGCGGCTTCCGCCATCGCGTCAACAGTGTTTTCAATCTTCTGGGCGTCGTACCAGTCGCCCTTTTCGACCCTTACCAGTTCCTGCAGCGTTTCGGCCTTCAGGTCGCGGATGTCGCTTTCGACCGTAACGTCACCGAACTTATAGCGCTCGCCCTCTTCCACCACATAGGTGATCACGAAATCGCGGCGGTCGGGCGTCAGTTCCGCGACGGCGGAAGCGACGCGAAAATCGGCATAGCCGTTGGTCAGATAGAACTGCCGCAGCTTCTGCTGGTCATAGGCCATGCGGTCGGGGTCATAGCTCGTGCCCGACGAAAAGAGGCGGAACCAGCGCGCCTGCTTGGTGGCCATTTCCGATCTGAGATCGCCGTCGGAGAACACCTCGTTGCCGATGATGTTGATCGCGCGGACCTTCGACTTCGGCCCTTCGTTGATCTCGAACACGACATCGACCCGGTTCTGGTCGAGCTGCACCAGCTGCGGTTCGACGGTTGCGGCGAACCGGCCCTGGCGGCGGTAAAGCTCGATGATCCGGGCCACGTCCGCGCGGGTTCGCGAGCGGGTGAAGATCTGGCGCGGAGCGAGCTTGATCTCGGGACGGATCTTGTCATCCTTCAGCCGCTTGTTGCCTTCAAGCACGATGCGGTTGATGACGGGGTTTTCACGAATGGCGATGGTGATCGCGCCATCGTCGTCCCTTATCGTCACATCGGCGAACAATTCGGTCCCGTAAAGCTCCTTCAGCGCCTGGTCCAATATCGCCCGGTCATAACGATCACCGACCTTCAGCGACACATAGGAACGCACGGTCTCAGGCTCCAGCCGTTCCGACCCCGTGACCGTGATCGAGCGGACCGTCCCTTGCACGTCAGGCACGGCGGCTGGGGGGGAGACGACGGCGGGGGCCGCGGCATCCGGCGCGGGTGCGGGTGCGGTCGCCTGCGCCCACAGCGGGGCGACCGGCGCAAGCGCAGTGCCCCCCAGGAGCAGCGCCGCCGCAAAACCTCTTGTCATTGACGATGAATGTTCAGGTCTTGCGCGAACTTGGAGAACCAAAATTCCACCCCTTTGATTCGATTTGGCCACCAGGCGCTTTCGTTTAGCCTATCCGGCGAGGTTCGCCAGCTTTTCCCATAGCCCGAGCGTCGAAAGGTCGTTCAGCGTCACGAGCAGCATGAGGGAGACAAGCAGCGCCAAGCCCGACAGAAAGGCCAGTTCCTGCGCCTTCGCCTTTACCGGTCGCCGCCTCACAGCCTCGATGGCATAGAACAGAAGATGGCCTCCATCCAACATCGGAACTGGCAGAAGATTGATGAATCCGAGATTAATTGAGATGAACGCCATGAACTCGATCAGCGGCTCCCAGCCAAGCGAGGCCGTCTGCCCCGCGAACTGCGCGATCTTGATGGGGCCGCCCAGTTCGTCCACCGCCCGGCGGCCGGTGATGACCTGCTCCAGCCCCTCGATCATCATGCCCACCAGATTGAAGGTGTGCGTGACGGATTTCGCCAGAACCGTGCCGACCGGCTCTTCCACGACCACGCGCTCCACCGGCGCGATTCCCAGCCGACCCATGCGGAAGCGGTTGCCGAACCGGTCCACCTGCTCCTCCGCGTCGAAGCGCACGTTCAGCACTTCATGGTCGCCGTTGCGGACGATGCGGATGTCGGCCATTTCGCCCGGACGCAGGCGGATATAGTCGGCGACCTCCTCGAACTGATCGATGCCCTTGCCGTTGATCGACAAAATCCGATCGCCCGGAAGCATTCCGAACCGCTCCGCCGCCGATCCGGGGATCACCTGCGAGACGACGGCAGGCGTCTGCGGTACGCCATAGGCCATGAAGAAGCCCGCAAAGACGAGGATGGCGAAAAGGAAATTGCTTGCCGGCCCCGCCAGCACGATGATCGATTTCTGCCACAGCTTCTTTGCCTGAAACGTCTGCGCCCGCTCTTCGGCCGGCAGCGACAGCCATTCGGCGTTGGGCGTGCTCGCCGGGCTCATGTCGCCTGCGAACTTCACATAGCCGCCCAGCGGCAGCACGGCCACCTTCCAGCGCGTGCCGCGCCGGTCGGTCCAGCCGAACAGCTCCCGCCCAAAGCCGATGGAGAACACGTCCGCCCTCACGCCAAAGGCGCGACCCGCCAGATAATGGCCAAGCTCGTGAACGAAAACGAGCAGGCCGATCACCAGCGCAAAGCTGGCAAGCGTCAGTAACAGTCCCGGCTGGGCCGCCTCAACCACTCTCGTTTCCCTTCAGTTGAGGCGGCGGACCGCCTGTTCGGCATGGTCGCGCGCTTCAAGATCGATGTTCAGGACTCCGTCCACGTCGTCCGGAGCGGGCGGATCATAGCAGGCGAGCGCGTCGGCAACCACCGCCGCAATGTCGAGAAAGCCGATCCGGCCGGACAGGAACGCGGCGACGGCCACCTCATTGGCGGCATTGAGGACAGCGGGCCGCGCGCCCCCGGCGGCAAGTGCCGCCTTGGCCAGCGCCAGCGCCGGAAAGCGGTCTTCATCCGGAGCCTGAAAATCCAGCCGACCGATCTTCGCCAGGTCCAGCCGCTCGCAAGGCGTCTCCATACGGTCCGGCCAGGCCAGCGCATAGGATATCGGCGTCCGCATGTCGGGCGTGCCCATCTGCGCAAGCACCGAGCCATCGACATATTCGACCATCGAATGGACGACCGATTGCGGATGGACCAGCACATCGAGCTGGTTGGCCAACACGGGAAAGAGATATTTCGCCTCGATCAGTTCAAGACCCTTGTTCATCAGCGTTGCTGAATCGACCGAGATTTTCGCGCCCATCGACCAGACCGGGTGGGCGACGGCCTGTTCCGGCGTTGCGTGGCGCATGGTCTCGATGTCCGCATCGCGGAACGGCCCGCCGCTTGCAGTCAGGATCACGCGCGCCACCCGGCTCGGCCAATCATGGTCGAAGCACTGGAAAATGGCGTTATGCTCGGAATCGACCGGCAGAAGCCGCACGCCGTGCCTCGCTGCGGCCGATGTCACCACCGGGCCGGCGCAGACCAGCGACTCCTTGTTGGCGATCGCGATGGTGGCCCCGGCCTTTATAGCAGCCATGGTCGGCTTCAGGCCCGCGCTGCCGACGATCGCGGACATCGTCCAGTCGACGGGGCGGCTGGCGGCTTCCTCCACCGCGCCCTGCCCGGCTGCGGCTTCCACTCCGGAGCCCGCCAGCGCCTCCTTCAGCGGCTGGTAGAGCGCTTCGTCGCCGATCACCGCCAGCTTCGCGCGGAGTCGCCTTGCGGTGGCCGCCAGCCCTGCAACGTCGCGATTTGCGGTTAGCGCCTCTATGGCGAAATCCTGCGGCGCGCGCGCCAGCAGGTCCACCGTGGATCGCCCGATGGAGCCGGTTGCGCCCAGAATCGATACCTGGCGGGCCATTCAGAGACCCATTCCGACGACCACGGCCGCAGCAGTCGCAAGCGCCACGGGCATGAATCCATCGACTCGGTCCATCACCCCACCGTGCCCCGGCAGCAGATTGCCGGAATCCTTCGCTCCCGCCCGCCGTTTCAGCCAGCTTTCGAAAAGATCGCCAATTTGCGCCAACACCGCCATCAGACCGCCACTTAGCCCCAACCAGCCGGGAAGTGCAAAATAATGCGCCGTCAGCCAGCCGACGACCAGCGCCGCCGCAACCCCGCCGAACAGCCCGGCCCAGGTCTTTGCTGGACTGATCGCGGGGGCAAGCTTTCGCCCGCCGATCGATCGGCCCGCGATATAGGCGAACACGTCGGTCGCGATCACCACCGCAAGAACCCAGACGATGATTTCCAGACCCCAGGGCAAGGCGCGGAGCCAGATGAGCGCCACCGCCGGAAGGCCGGCATAGGCCAGCCCGAAGGCCGGCGGCCCCGCAAACGGCAGGAGCAGGAGGCTGCCTGCGCCGATCAGCGCGGCGGCCATCAGCAGGCCTTCCAGCCGCACATCGACGATCGCCAGGGCAAGCCCAGCCGCCAGAAACGCGAGCGCCGCGCGATAGGCCCAGAGCTTCAACCGAGTCAGCCCGCGCCATTCGCCCAGCACCAGCGCGGCCGCGACCGCGATCAGGGCTGCAAAGACAAGCCCGCCGATCCACACCGCGGCGAATGCGACAGCGGCCAGAAGCACGCCGGTGACGGTGCGCAGTCGGACATCGGCAAGGCGCGCGCCCGGCTGGATCACAGCGCTCCGTAACGCCGGTCGCGCCCGGCAAAGCTTTCAACCGCCGCGGCAAGCGCGTCTGCGTCGAAATCAGGCCAGAGCGTGTCGACGAACAGCAGTTCGGCATAGGCCGCCTGCCAGAGCATGAAATTGGAGAGACGAACCTCGCCCGAGGTGCGGACAATCAGGTCCGGCGGCGGCAGGTCGCGGGTGTCCAGAAAGGAGTCGACGTCCGCCGCCTCGATCTTGTCGGGGTCTATCCGGCCCGCCCGGGCGGCGGCGGCGATCGCGCGGGTCGCGCGAACGATCTCGTCCTGCGCGCCATAGTTGAGTGCCAGCACCAGATTGAGCCGCGCGTTGCCCCGCGTCATTTCCATGCCATGCTCGATCAGGCTCACTAGATCACGGGAGAGCCGCTGATAATCGCCGATAACGCTCAGCCGCACGCCCTTTGCGTGAAGCTCGGCGATTTCCTTGCGAAGATATTCGTGAAGCAGCCCCATCAGGTCGCTGACCTCATCGGCGGGGCGTTTCCAGTTTTCGCTGGAAAAGGCGTAGAGCGTCAGCACCTCTATGCCGAGGTCGGGCGCGGCCTCCACGACGCGGCGCACCGCCTCCACGCCCTTGCGATGACCCATGATGCGCGGCAGGAAACGCCGCTTCGCCCAGCGGCCGTTGCCATCCATGATGATGGCGACATGGCGGGGGCCGGAATGCCCGCCCGCCATTGTCTTCCTGCGCGCAGGGGCCGTGCTCATTTGCCCAGGATTTCTTTTTCCTTGGCAGTGGCCACGGCATCCACTTCGGCAATGGTCTTGTCGGTCAGCTTCTGCACTTCGGCCTCAAGCCGCTTTTGCTCATCCTGACTGATTTCGCCCTTTTTTTCATCGGCTTTCAGGCCATCCATGCCATCGCGTCGCACGTTGCGCACGGCGATGCGCGCCTTTTCCGCATATTGGGACGCAAGCTTCGCCAGCTCCTTGCGCCGCTCCTCCGTCAGATCGGGAATGGGCAGGCGGATGTTCTGCCCGTCGGTGACGGGATTGAGTCCAAGCCCCGCCGAGCGGATCGCCTTTTCCACCGGCTGCACGTTCGACCGGTCCCACACCTGCACCGCAAGCATGCGCGGTTCGGGCGCGGTCACGGTCGCCACCTGGTTGAGCGGCATATTCGCGCCGTAGACCTCGACCGTCACCGGATCGAGAAGCGACGTCGACGCGCGACCGGTGCGCAGGCCGCCCAGGTCATGCTTCAACGATTCGACGGCGCCCGTCATTCGCCGTTCCAGATCGGCCTTGCTGTATGAAGCCATCCCCTAGTCTCCATTATCTACGATTGTCGCGGTGCCCCCGCCCCCCAGCACCCGGGCAAGATTGCCCTGTTCGCGGATGTTGAACACCACGATCGGAATATCATTGTCGCGGCACAGCGCCACGGCGCTTGCGTCCATCACCTTCAGGTCGTCTGCGAGCACCTGGCCATAGCCCAGCCGCTCATAGCGGGTTGCGCCCGCCACCTTCTTCGGGTCCGCATCATAGATGCCGTCGACCGACGTTCCCTTGAACAGCGCGTCGCAACCCATTTCGGCCGCGCGCAATGCAGCGGCGGTATCCGTGGTGAAGAAGGGATTGCCCGTCCCCGCCGCGAAGATGACGATCCGGCCCTTTTCCATGTGCCGCATGGCGCGGCGGCGGATATAGGGTTCGGACACGCTCGCCATCGGAATCGCCGACAGCACGCGCGTTTCGACGCCGATCTTTTCCAGCGCGTTCTGCATTGCAAGCGCGTTCATCACCGTCGCCAGCATGCCCATGTAATCGGCGCTGGCCCGGTCGAATCCCTTGGCAGCGGCGGCAAGGCCGCGAAAGATGTTTCCGCCGCCCACCACGATACAAAGCTGCTGACCGCCCTCGCGCGCCTGCGCAATCTCCTGCGCAAGCCCGGCCACTGTATCCGGATCGATTCCGAACTGGCCCGGACCCATCAACGCCTCACCCGATAATTTGAGCAGAATGCGATTGAAGCGGGATCGGGACATGGGCGCGATATTCACCTGATCTGGAGGTTGAGGCGGCGCACCTTATTGCGCGCATGCTCCCCTGCCAAGCCGGGGAATGACGGCGGGCGCACGGCCCGCCGTCCGTCAGGAGGGATCAGGCGCCGGCGGCGGCGGCAACCTCCGCCGCGAAGTCGCCCACTTCCTTCTCGATGCCTTCGCCAAGCTGGAAGCGCACGAAGGCGGGTACGGAAACGGGCGCGCCCAGATCCTTGCCGGCCTTGGCGATCACATCGGCGATCTTGGTCTTGCCGTCGATCACGAACACCTGACCCATAAGCGTGGATTCGCTCACGAACTTGCGAACGCCGCCCTCGACCATCTTTTCGACGATATCGGCGGGCTTGCCGGAACCGGCGGCCTTTTCGCGCGCGATGGCGCGCTCGCGCTCCACCACTTCAGGATCGATGCCGCCTTCATCCAGCGCCAGCGGATTGGCGGCGGCGACGTGCATGGCAAGCTGCTTGCCAAGCGCCGCAAGCTGATCGGCCGGGGCCGAGGACTGAACCGCGACGAGCACGCCGATCTTGCCCAGCCCTTCGCCGGCCGCATTGTGGACATAGGAGACGACGACGCCCGGATCGACGGCAAGCACCGCCGCCCGGCGAACGTTCATGTTCTCGCCGATGGTCGCGATATGGCCGGTCAGCACGTCCTTGACGGTCGCGCCCGCCGGGTGGGTCGCGGCGAGCAGCGCCTCGACGCTGTCGCCCGTCTCAAGCGCGATTTCGGTCACTTCGCGCACGAACTGCTGGAACTGATCGTTCTTGGCGACGAAATCGGTTTCGGCGTTCACCTCAACGACTGCGCCGCGATTGCCCTTCACGGCAACGCCCACGAGTCCGTCGGCAGCGGTGCGGCCTGCCTTTTTGGCGGCGGCGGCGAGACCCTTGGTGCGCAGCCAGTCGACCGCGGCCTCCATGTCCCCACCGGTTTCACCAAGCGCCTTCTTGCAGTCCATCATGCCAGCGCCGGTGCGCTCGCGAAGGTCCTTCACCATTGCGGCGGTGATATCGGCCATCGTTCAATCCTTCATCGTCTGTCTAAACTGGAGGAGCGCCAACCGGGTTCCGATCCCGGCGGCGCTCCCCGCGATTACCAAAGGCGGAGAGTTACGCCGCTGCGCCAGCCAGCGCTTCCTCTGCAGGCGGCTCGTCGCGCGCGCCCAGATCCTCGCCACGCGCCGCTGCGCCACCCTGGCGACCGGCGAGAACGGCGTCGGCCACCGCATCGCAGTAGAGGCGGATGGCGCGGCTCGCGTCGTCATTCGCCGGAACCGGGAAGGCGATGCCGCTCGGATCGGTGTTGGTGTCGAGCACCGCGATCACCGGAATGCCAAGCGTGTTGGCTTCCTTGATCGCCAGCTCTTCCTTGTTGACGTCGACGACGAACATCACGTCGGGCAGGCCGCCCATGTCGCGGATGCCGCCCAGCGACGCCTCAAACTTGTCACGCTCGCGCGTCATCTGAAGGACTTCCTTCTTCGTGAAGCCGTGCGTGTCGCCCTGAAGCTGCTCTTCCAGCGTCTTGAACCGCTTGATCGAACCCGAAATCGTCTTCCAGTTGGTGAGCATGCCGCCCAGCCAGCGGTGGTTGACGAAGTGCTGGCCGGAGCGGCGGGCCGCCTCGGCGATCGGGTCCTGCGCCTGGCGCTTGGTGCCGACGAACAGCACCTTGCCGCCATGGGCCGCCGTCTGGCGCACGAAATCCAGCGCGCGGGCGAACAGCGGAACCGTCTGCGAAAGATCGATAATGTGCACGCCGTTGCGGTCGCCGAAGATGTACGGCTTCATCCGCGGATTCCAGCGATGCGTCTGGTGACCGAAATGGGCGCCCGCTTCAAGCAGTTGCGCCATGGTGACGACAGGTGCCGCCATATTCATTCTCCTTACCCGGTTGATCCACCACGGGGAGGAACCAGGCATCGCCCGGCACCGGTATGATCCCCCGTGTGCGTGATGGCGGTGCGCTTAGCGCGAGGGGATGATGAAATCAAGCTTGACTCGTTGGAACAAATAGTGAACATTCCCGTTAAAGCTGCTTGATGCAGCATAAGGGAGGTAGACGACATGCTCCTTGATCTGATTGCAGTTACGGCCAGCGCCGCAGTGCTCGTCCTCTCGCTCGGCGTGATCGTTCACATGTTCACGGCGCATTGGCGGCAGATCAGAATGGCGCTCAACGCCGAAATCGCGCTTGGGCCAGACCCTATTCCGCCGGTCCGGCTCGTTCGTGCTCGTCCAGTTCGATCGGGGCCTCAGGCGCGGGCCCGGCAACTGCCGCTTGCCGCCTGATGCGGCGATAGCTGTTGAGGCTGAACGGGATCGCCACCAGATAGGCGATGGTGACCGCCGACAGCGTGACCCATGGTTCCACCAGCAGCGCGCCGCCGAAAAGCGCGACCCCCGCAAGCGCGGTCAGCCGCCAGCCCTTGGGCAGCCGGATCGACTTCCATGAATAGGTCGGCAGGTTCGAGATCATCAGAAAGGCGGTCGCGGCAAGCACGGGGGCCGTCACCGCCGGGGAACGGAACACATCGAGCCCCGTCACCAGCCACAGATAGACGGGCGCAAGCGCGACGCCTGCCCCCGCCGGGGACGGGATGCCGGTGAAGAATCCCGCCGATTTGTGCGGCTGGTCGTCCACGTCGAGATTGGCGTTGAAGCGAGCGAGTCTCAGCGCGCAGCACACCGCATGGGCCAGCGCGAATATCCATCCCAGCCGTTCGAAATGCTGGAGCGACCAGAGATAGATGATGATTGCCGGAGAGACTCCGAAGGCGATGACATCGGACAGTGAATCCAGCTCCGCGCCGAACCGGCTCTGCCCTTTCAGCAGCCGGGCGATCCGGCCGTCGGTGGCGTCGAGAATGCCGGCGATGATGATGGCGGTGACCGCCTTTTCCCATTCGCCGCCCACCGCAAAGCGTATGCCGGTCAGCCCGAAGCACAGGGCAAGCGCGGTGACCGCGTTCGGTATAAGCACGCGCAACGGCATCACCCGCCCGAACCGGCGGCGTTTTTCGTGGCCCTCCACAATCATGCCAGCGACCACCTCATGCCTTGTTCACTGCAGCACGCCGGCGGCAGGCACGAAATCGCCAATTATGCCCAGAACGGTCTCGCCCGCGATCGCACGCTGCCCGAGCACCACCTTGGGGGCTGTGCCGCTCGGCAGGAACACGTCCACCCTGCTCCCGAAGCGGATAAGGCCGATCCGCTGCCCGGCCACCACGATATCGCCCACCTTGGCGAATTTGACGATGCGCCGGGCGACCAGCCCCGCAATCTGGGTGAAGCCGACCTTCACGCCGTCAGGCCGCTCGACGACGAAATACTGCCGCTCATTGTCGTCGCTCGCCTTGTCCAGATCGGCGTTCAGGAACTTGCCCGGCACGTACACCACGCGGGACACCCGCCCGCCCACGGGCGCGCGATTGATGTGGACGTCGAACACGCTCATGAAGATGGAAACGCGGATGACGGGTTCCGGCTCCAGCCCGCCCTCCCCGCTCGTCAGTTCATGGGGCGGCGTGACCTCCTGGATCATCGTCACCAGTCCATCGGCGGGAGAAGCGATCACGCCCTCGCCGGAAGGCGTCGCCCTGACGGGGTCGCGGAAAAACGCGGCCACCCACAGGGTGATGCCGGCCATCGGCCAGGCGAGCGTCTCCCATCCAAAAAAGGCGAGGGCGGCGCAGATGACGGCCGCAATCACCACGAACTTGACGCCTTCGGGATGAACCGAAGGCATGCGGTATTTCACGGTCGTGCCCGGTGCGCTTTTGATAGATGCCATGAGGCGGTTGTAGGGCGCGGCAAGCCGACTGACAACGCCCTCCTTCGGTGCGGTGCGGAAAGAGACGCAAATGCAAAAATGACGCCTGTCGGGACGCCGGGCATTGTGAATCCTCCAAGCAGCACCTACAGGGCTCGCAACCTGTTTGCAGACATGAGGAACCGATGGCGAAGATCAAGGTGAAGACGCCTGTCGTCGAGATCGACGGCGACGAGATGACCCGCATTATCTGGCAATGGATTCGCGAAAAGCTGATCCTGCCCTATCTGGACATCGATCTCGTCTACTTCGATCTCTCCGTCGAGAAGCGCGACGAGACGGACGACCAGATCACCATCGATTCCGCCAATGCGATCAAGAAGTACGGCGTTGGCGTCAAATGCGCCACCATCACCCCGGACGAGGCCCGTGTCGAGGAGTTCAACCTCAAGCAGATGTGGAAATCGCCCAACGGCACCATCCGCAACATCCTGGGCGGCGTGGTCTTCCGCGAGCCGATCGTTATCAAGAACGTACCGAGGCTGGTGCCCGGCTGGACCGACCCGATCGTGATCGGCCGTCACGCCTTTGGCGACCAGTATCGCGCCACCGATTTCCGAGTCCCCGGCCCCGGCAAGCTGCGCATGGTCTGGGAAGGCACGAACGGCGAGAAGATCGAAAAGGAAGTCTTCGATTTCCCCAGCGCCGGCGTCACCATGGGCATGTACAATCTGGACGATTCGATCCGGGACTTCGCCCGCGCCAGCTTCAACTACGGCCTCAATCGCGGCTGGCCGGTCTATCTTTCCACCAAGAACACGATCCTGAAGGCCTATGACGGCCGCTTCAAGGACCTGTTCCAGGAGGTGTTCGACGCCGAATTCGCCGACCAGTTCAAGAAGGCCAACATTATCTATGAACACCGCCTCATCGACGACATGGTCGCATCGGCGCTGAAATGGTCGGGCAAGTTCGTCTGGGCCTGCAAGAATTATGACGGCGACGTCCAGTCGGACACGGTCGCGCAGGGCTTTGGCTCGCTTGGCCTGATGACCTCCGTGCTGATGAGTCCCGACGGCAGGACCATCGAGGCCGAGGCAGCGCACGGCACCGTCACGCGCCACTATCGTATGCACCAGCAAGGCAAATCGACGTCGACCAATCCGATCGCCTCGATCTTCGCCTGGACCGGCGGCCTGAAATATCGCGGCAAGTTCGACGATACGCCCGAGGTCACGCGCTTTGCCGAAACGCTGGAGCGGGTCTGCGTGGAAACGGTCGAACAGGGTCAGATGACGAAGGATCTGGCGCTGCTGATCGGTCCGGATCAGTCATGGATGACGACGGAACAGTTTTTCGAGGCGATCCGCGTCAATCTTGAAAAGGCGATGGCCGCGGGCGTCTGACCGCAAGCTTTCCGGCCGGGAGCGTACAGCACCGGCCGGACGCCATCCCGGTCGCGGCGGCGTCGCGCAGCCCCACCGTCGGCAGCCTTCCGTAACCTGGCGATGGTCATTCCTCCCCGCTGGCATTTTGCGCGCGCAGCCGCCAAGATGAACCAATGGCCCTGCCGATCGACTCCCCCGGCTTTCGTGAAACTCTGGTTGTGCTCGGCAGCGCGGGGCTTGTCATTCCCGCGTTTCACCGGCTGCGCGTCAACCCGGTCATCGGGTTCATCCTCGTCGGCCTGTTCGCAGGCCCCTATGGCCTGGGGGCGCTCACCGACGATCTTCCATGGGTCGCCTGGATTTCGATCTCGGACGCCGAACGGATAGAGCCGTTCGCTGAAATCGGCATCATTCTGCTGCTGTTCTCCATCGGGCTTGAACTCTCGTTCCGCCGCCTGTGGGACATGCGACAACTCGTGTTCGGCATAGGGTCTGCTGAACTGCTGCTGTCGTCGCTGCTGATCGGGGGAATTATCCTCGCGACCGGGTCAAGCTGGCAGACCGCGACGGCGCTCGGCCTTGCGCTCGCGCTGTCGTCCACCGCCCTGGTGCTGCCGATGGTCGGCACGCAAAGCCCGGTCGGGCGGGCCTCCTTCTCGATGCTGCTGTTCGAGGATGTGATGCTGGTGCCGATCATCTTCGCGCTCGGCGTGCTGGGGCCGCTGGGTGGCGGCGACGATCTGGACAGTCTGTTCAGGGTGCTATGGATGGGCGGCGCGACCGTCATCGCGCTTCTGCTGCTGGGGCGGATGCTGCTGCCGCGGCTGTTTCGACAGGCCGCGCGGACCAAGAACCCCGAGCTGTTCCTCTCGGCCGCGCTCCTCGTCATCATCCTTGCGAGCATGGCGACGACGCTTGCCGGGCTGTCACCGATCGTCGGCGCGCTGCTGGCCGGACTCCTGATCGCCGAGACGGAGTATCGCGCCCAGGTCGAGGTGATGACGGAGCCTTTCAAGGGGCTGGCGCTTGGCGTCTTCCTCATCACCGTAGGCATGAGCCTGGACCTGCCGTTCATCATCTCCAACTGGCCGATGCTTCTTCTGGCGACGGTCGGCGTGCTGCTGCTGAAGGCGCTGGTCACGTCGGGGCTGCTGCGGCTGATCCGGACGCCGGGCGGTGTCTCGGCCGAAGTCGGGCTACTGATGGCCTCACCCTCGGAAACGACTCTCATCGTTCTGGCGGCGGCGCAGGGGGCGCGGCTGATCGGGCCGGACACGGCCAGCTTCTGGCAGGTCGTGACCGCGATCGGGCTGACCGCGACGCCATTGCTCGCCCGGCTTGGCCGCGACGTCGCGCGGCGCGTGGACAGCCGGAGCGACGCGGGATTGGAGCTTCTGGAACAGGGGCACAACGGCCGAACCGTCATCATCGGCTTCGGCCGCGTGGGCCGCATGGTGGCGCAGATGCTCGAGCGGCACGGCAAGACCTTCATCGCCGTGGATGCCGATGCCGACACCGTCCGGCGCGCGCGCAACGAAGGCTATCCGATCGTCTTCGGGGACGTCGCGCGGCCCGGCTTCGTCGAAAAGCTGGACCTTGGCCATGCCGCGTCGCTGGTGCTGACGATGGACAATCCAGTACAGAATGTGGCGACCACGGCCCGCGCGCGCGAAAACTGGCCGGAGCTGTGCATCGTGGCGCGTGCGCGCGATTCCGGCCATGCGGGCGAACTCTACCGGGCGGGCGCGACCGACGCCGTGCCGGAGACGCTGGAATCCTCGCTCCAGCTATCGGAGGCCGTGCTTGTGGACCTGGGCGTTGCGATGGGTCCGGTGATCGCCTCGATCCACGAGCGCCGGGCCGAACTACGCGAGGAGATCAAGGCGCTCGCACCCGAGATGGACCGTGCGCCCTCGCTGCAACGAAGGCGGCTGCGTGACGCGGCGGGGACCGGCGACGACCCCCACGAATAACATCAGGCGGCTGCCGCGACCTGCTCCAGCGCCTGTCGCACCGCCTGCACGGCCGCCTGCGCCTTGTCGCCTTCGGGACCGCCGCCCTGCGCCATGTCGGGACGGCCGCCGCCGCCCTGCCCGCCAAGCGCGGCTACGGCCGATTTCACCAGATCGACCGCGCTGTGGGTGGCGACAAGGTCCTGGGTGACTCCGACGGCGACGCTCGCCCGGCCTTCGTTCACCGCCACGAGCACTGCGACGCCCGAGCCAAGCCGCTTCTTCGCGTCGTCCACCAGGCCGCGCAGGCCCTTTGGATCAAGCCCCTCGATCACCTGACCGATGAACGCATGGCCGCCGACCTGCTCCGGTCCGCTCGCCGTCTCCGCCCCGGCGTTTCCACCGCCGCCAAGCGCAAGCTGCTTTTTCGCATCGGCAAGCTCGCGCTCCAGCCTGCGCCGCTCCTCCACCAGTGAGGCGACACGGGCCGGAACTTCATCGGGGGAGGTCTTGAGCGCTGCAGCAGCCTCGCGCAGCTTGTCCTCGCGTGCGGTCAGCCACTGGCGCGCGGCCTCGCCGGTCAGCGCCTCGATCCGCCGGACGCCGCTGGCGACCGCGCTTTCGCTCAAGATCTTGAAGAGAGCAATGTCGCCCAGCGCCCCCACATGGGTGCCGCCGCACAGTTCGACCGAATAGGAACCCTCGTCCTTGCGGCCCATGGAGAGGACGCGCACTTCCTCGCCGTATTTTTCGCCGAAGAGCGCCATTGCCCCGGCGGCGATCGCCTCATCCGCGGTCATCAGCCGCGTACCGACCGGATCGTTGGACCGGATATGGGCATTCACATCCGCTTCGATCGCGGCGATTTCGTCGGCCGACAGGGCCTTTGGATGGCTGAAATCGAACCGTAGCCGGTCGGCTGCGACCAGCGAGCCCTTTTGCGTCACATGGCCACCCAGCCGCGCGCGCAGCGCCGCGTGCAGCAAATGGGTAGCGCTGTGATTGGCGCGAATCTGCGCGCGCCGTTCAGCGTCGATCGCGAGATGCACGCTGTCGCCGACCTTGACCGTTCCCGCCTCGATCGCGGCGCGATGTGCGTGGACCCGCCCGAGCGGCTTGGCCGTATCGCTGACCGCCGCCTTCAATCCATTGTCGCCGGTGATGGTCCCCGCGTCGCCCATCTGGCCGCCGCTTTCACCATAGAACGGCGTCTGGTTGACGATGATGTCGACCATATCGCCAGCGCCCGCGCTGTCGACCCGCTGCCCGTCCTTCACCAGCGCGATCACCTGCGCCTCCGCCTTGTCGGAGACATAACCGGTGAATTCGGTCGAGCCGCCTTCTTCGGCGATATCGAACCAGATGGCGTCCGACGCCTTTTCGCCGGACCCGCTCCAGGCCGCGCGCGCCTTGCGCTTCTGCTCGGCCATTGCGGCGTCGAACCCCGCCCTGTCCACGGCCAGATTCTGGGCGCGAAGCGCGTCTTCGGTCAGGTCATAGGGGAAGCCATAGGTGTCATAGAGGCGAAAGGCGATGTCCCCGGCCATGGTGTCGCCCGCCTTCAGGCCCGCCGTCGCGTCCTCCAGCAGCCTCAGCCCCTTGTCCAGCGTCTGGCGGAAGCGGGTTTCCTCCAGCTTTAGCGTCTCTTCGACGAGGGGCTGCGCGCGCACCAGTTCCGGATAGGCGCCGCCCATCTCGGCGACGAGTTCAGGCACAAGACGGTGCATCAACGGCTCGGCCGCGCCAAGCAGATGGGCGTGGCGCATCGCCCTGCGCATGATCCGCCGCAGCACATAGCCGCGGCCTTCGTTTGCGGGAAGCACGCCATCGGCCACGAGGAAACCGGCCGCGCGCAGGTGATCGGCGATCACCCTGTGGCTGGCCTTCATCGGCCCCATGGGATCGCTTTTCGTCAATTCGCCGGAAGCAGCGATCAGCGCCTTGAACGTGTCGGTATCATAATTGTCATGAACGCCCTGAAGCACGGCCGCGACCCGCTCCAGCCCCATGCCGGTATCTATGGACGGGCGCGGCAGATCGACCCGGGTTTCCTTGTCCATCTGCTCATATTGCATGAAGACCAGGTTCCAGATCTCTACGAACCGGTCGCCGTCCTCATCCGGCGAACCGGGAGGCCCGCCGGGGATGTGCTCTCCGTGATCGAAGAATATCTCGGAACAGGGGCCACACGGACCGGTGTCGCCCATCGCCCAGAAATTATCCGATGTCGCTATGCGGATGATGCGGCTTTCGGGAAGCCCCGCGATCTTGCGCCAAAGGTTAAAGGCGTCGTCATCGGTATGATAGACGGTGACCGTCAGCCGGGCGGGATCGATGCCCCAGCCGCGTGTGACCAGATCCCAGGCGAGGCTGATCGCCCGCTCCTTGAAATAGTCGCCGAACGAGAAATTGCCGAGCATCTCGAAGAAGGTGTGATGGCGCGCGGTATAGCCGACATTGTCGAGATCATTGTGCTTGCCGCCGGCGCGGACGCATTTCTGCGAGGACGTGGCGGTGCTGTAGGGGCGCTTTTCCAGCCCGGTGAAGACATTCTTGAAGGGCACCATGCCCGCATTGACGAACATCAGCGTCGGATCATTGTGGGGAACGAGCGGCGCCGAGGGCACGATCTGATGACCTTCGCGCGCGAAGTGGTCCAGAAATGATCGGCGGATGTCGTTCGTCGAGGTCAAGACCCGTCTCCAATGCACATTCGAGGCGGACTTAGGGGCGAAACGCGCCGGTGAAAAGGCCGGATGAAAGATTCGCCGGGAGTGTGGGCGGCAAGCGTCAGTCCTTTGCGCAGGCGATGGCCGCTCATGCGTCGGCATGCGCCACGCCAAGAACGGCGTGGCCGCCGCCGCGCCGTTCGCTGAACTATTCCACTGACAAATCAGGGCTCTTCGTCGCCGTCGCTTTCCGGATCGCCCATCAATGCTTCCGAAACGCCGGCCGCATTCGCGCGAATCGCCTGCTCGAGCCGGTCGAGAAGCTCTCTATTTTCCTTGAGGAAGGTCTTTGCGTTCTCGCGCCCCTGGCCGATCCGCTGCGAATCATAGCTGAACCAGGCACCCGATTTCTCCACGAGCCCGGCCTTCACGCCCAGGTCCAGGATTTCGCCGACCTTGGAGATGCCTTCGCCATACATGATGTCGAACTCCACCTGCTTGAACGGCGGAGCGACCTTGTTCTTCACCACCTTCACCCGCGTGGTGTTGCCGACAATCTCGTCGCGGTCCTTGATCTGCCCGGTGCGACGAATGTCGAGACGGACAGACGCATAGAATTTCAGCGCATTGCCGCCGGTGGTCGTTTCCGGATTGCCGTACATGACACCAATCTTCATTCGCACCTGGTTGATGAAGATCACGATGCAGCGCGAGCGGGAAATCGAGCCGGTGAGTTTCCTCAACGCCTGGCTCATCAGCCGCGCCTGAAGGCCGACATGGCTGTCTCCCATCTCACCCTCGATTTCGGCGCGGGGAACCAGCGCCGCGACCGAATCGATAACCAGCACGTCGATGGCGTTGGACCGCACCAGCGTATCGGTGATTTCCAGCGCCTGTTCGCCGGTGTCGGGCTGGGAGACGATCAACTCGTCGATATTGACGCCCAGCTTCTTGGCATAGACCGGATCAAGCGCGTGTTCGGCATCGACAAAAGCCGCCGTTCCACCATTTTTCTGCGCTTCGGCGATGGCGTGGAGCGCAAGCGTGGTCTTGCCCGAGCTTTCCGGCCCGTAAATCTCGACCACCCGGCCGCGCGGCAGGCCGCCGATGCCGAGCGCGATGTCCAGCCCCAGCGAGCCGGTGGAGACGGCCTCCACCTCCATGGCTTCCCGCGAGCCCAGCTTCATGGCCGAACCCTTGCCGAACGCCCGGTCGATCTGCGCAAGAGCGGCGTCCAACGCCTTTTGACGATCTGAAGCTGAAGTCATGTTCTTGGATTCCACCACCCGCAATTGAGCCGACATCTGAGCCTCCCGTAAACATGCGCGAGCCACGCATCAACGGATTTGGCATACCCGTTTTGTTCCATGAGAACAAGAGGGGAACTTTTGAGTGCGAACAACGCCGTCAGGCGCCCTCGCGCTCCCGCTTTTCCTGCGCCCTTGCAAGTGCGTCGCGAACCGCCTCGCCCAGCTGCTGGACCGAGAAGGGCTTCGGCAGAAAGGCGAATCCCGGCACCGAGATCGAACGGCGCAACTGCTCCTCGGCATAGCCCGACATGAAGACGATTGGCAGGTCCGGCCGTTCCTCGCGCGTTTTCGCTACCAGCGTCGGCCCGTCCATTTCAGGCATCACCACATCCGATATGAGCAGGTCTATGTGATCTTCCTCGGCGAGCCGCTCCAGCGCCTCCACGCCATTGGCCGCCGTGACGACCCTGTAGCCCTTGCGAACGAGCGCGCGTTCCGCCACCGCGCGGACGGTCGCCTCATCCTCCACCAGAAGAATGGTGCCGACACCCCAAAGCTCGTTGCCCTGCGCCTTGGAGCCGGTGGGCACTGCGGGCCGCTCCGTCCCTTCCCGCGCCGCGTGGACGGGCAGATAGATGGTGAAGCTCGCGCCGTGGCCGGGCTCCGATTCGGCAAAGATATAGCCGCCCGTCTGCTTCACGATTCCATAAACGGTCGAAAGGCCAAGGCCGGTCCCCTTGCCCACTTCCTTGGTGGTGAAGAAGGGCTCGAAGATGTTGGCGAGAATATCGGCCGGTATTCCGGCTCCCGTGTCGGAGACCTTCAGCGCCGTATAGTCGGCGGGCGGCAGGATATCCGCGCCCAGCCGCCGGGCGTCGGCGGCCGACACGGCGAAGGTGGAGATCGACAGCTCGCCCCCTTCGGGCATCGCGTCGCGCGCGTTGACGGCGAGGTTGACGATCACCTGCTCCAGCTGTCCGGGGTCTGCACGCACTGCACCCAGGCTTCTGCCATGCTTCACGGTCAGCGTAATCCGCTCGCCCAGCAGGCGCTTCAGCAGGTGCGACAGTTCGCCCACCACATCGGAGATCTGCAGCACCTGCGGACGCAATGTCTGCTGGCGCGAGAATGCCAGAAGCTGACGCACCAGATTGGCGGCGCGATTGGCGTTCTGCTTGATCTGGGTGATGTCGTCGAAATCGCTGTCGCCCGGCCCGTGGCGCAGCAGCATCAGGTCGCAATAGCCGATGATGGCGGTGAGGATGTTGTTGAAATCATGCGCGACGCCACCGGCGAGCTGGCCCACGGCCTGCATCTTGGTGGCCTGCGCGACCTGCCGCTCCAGCTTTTCCTGCTCGCTGTTGTCGGCAAGGTAGAGGATCACGGCGGGCAGGCCGAAACCCGTCACCCGCGCCAGGGTGAGCACGATCGGCTCTTCGGGCGCGGCTTTCAGCCTTATCCGCAGATCGCGAAGCGTGGGCTGGCCAGTCGCCATCTTGCGAATGGCGTCGGCGACCATCGCCTTTTCGTCTTCCATCACCAGATCGCTGGGATAGAGCACCTCCTCGCCCTCGCCGATGCCGGCGGCCCTGCAGAAGGCCTGGTTCATGAAGCGGAAGCGACCGTCGCGATCCGTCAGCGCCAGTCCAAGCGGGAGCGTTCCGAGCAGCGCCGGAATGGAGGCAGAGGATTCGGCGGCCCCTGCAGCGCGCCCATAGTCGCCGCCGGTTTCATCCAGCAGCAGGAACAGATAGGTGCGCGGCTCGTGCGGCTCCCCGCCCAGCGCAAGCTCCACCACCCGCACCGGATCGCGCCGCCCCTCTCCGTCAAGCACCCGGACCACGCCCGACTGATCGAGGTCGAGCAGGCTGGTGAGCGTGGCTTCCTGCTCCACCAGATCATCCCGGCCGATGGTGGTCCTGAACGTCGCATTGGCCGCAATGATCCGGCCTTCGCTGTCGGTGATGACGGCCGAGACGCCGGCGCGCGAGAACCATTCCCCCACATCGCCCGAGATCAATGCGCGCGCGGTGTCCCGGACGGCCGATCCGATCCGTTCTTCCAGCAGCCAGAGGCAGCATTCGTCCTTGCCCTCCATCCTTTTTATGGAAAGCACGCGGCGGCCGGACCCTTCGGCCGGGGCGAAAACGACGGTAGCGCTTCCCTGTTGCCATGCCTGCTGCTGCGCTCGGGCGACCGCGTCGACCGCCTCTGCGTCAGTGCCGGCAAGCTCGGCGGGCGCGCGATAGCCCCCGGCCTTTTCCGCCCAGGCCTGGTTCGCGCAGACGAGGCGGCCGTTAACGTCGCAAATCGCCGCCGCGCCGCCCATTGCATCCAGCGTCAGGCGGGTCGCCGTCCAGTCCGTCGCCGTCGCCGCCACCCGCGCGGCGGTGCGTCCGCGCGTGACGGCAAAGGTCAGTGCGGAAGCGCCGAGAATCACGGCCCCGAAGATCGCGCCCGACGCCACATCCTGAAGTGCCCAGCTTATGAGGACGGCCGACGCGAGCGCGGCGACCGTCGACGCGGCAGCCGCCATGGTGAGCATAACCCGGTCCCGGCGGGATGCCTGCTCACGAACGGGATCGGTCGGTAAGCCCTTCATGCCGGACGGAAACCTCTTCTCACTGCCACCCATAAGACACGCGTCGAGCGCCAGCGTCCACCCCCTCAAAGGGAAGGCGCACCATGAGAACGGTCAATGGCTCCGGCAAGTCCGGCAATGCTGGCGCCTGCGCCATTTGCGGGCGATCCAAATCCGCCAACCAAGGGCCGACAGAAAGTAGCCGATCACCGCACACACCAGGGCCAGGGTGACAAGGCCGGTCACCGTCGCCGGAGCCGCGTTGGAGAGCAGCCAAGCCAACCAATCGCTGATCCAGCCGTGCGCCTGTCGGGTGACCTCGGTATCGGGAGTCATGGAATCAAACTTCAGCATCCAGCTGCCGAGATAATAGGCGGCGACCCACAATGGCGGCGTGGTGAGAGGATTGGTGAGAAAGGTCGTGACCGCCGCGACCGGCACATTGGCGCGGAAGGGCAGCGCCAGAAACGCCGCGACGATGGTCTGCGCGACCGGGACGAGGATTCCGACGACCACGCCCAGCGCGACTCCGCGCGGGACCGAGCGGCGCGTGAACCGCCACAGTTCGGACCGCAAGACCCGGTGCGCCACCGGCCGAAGCCAGCGATTCCTCGCCACCTCCTCGCGTTGCGGCATGTTCTTCCTGATCCAGCCCGGCATGCCCACGGCGATTTGTCCTATCCTCTGTCCCGCATCAGGCGCGCCTGCTCGCGCTTCCAGTCCTTGGCCTTTTCCGCCTCGCGCTTGTCGTGTAGCTTCTTGCCCTTGGCGAGCGCCAGTTCCACCTTCGCCCGGCCGCGCTGGTTGAAATAGATCGACAGAGGAACCAGCGTCATGCCCTGCCGCGTCACCGCCCCGCCCAGCTTGGCGATTTCGCGGCCCTTCATCAACAGCTTGCGCGGCCTGCGCGGCTCATGGTTGAACCTGTTGCCGTGGCTGAACTCCGGGATGTTGGCGTTGACCAGCCAAAGCTCGTCGCCCTTCACCTCGGCATAGCTATCGGCAATCGTACCCTCTCCGAAACGAAGGGATTTCACCTCGGTCCCGGTCAGCGCGATGCCAGCCTCGAACACCTCGTTTATGGCGTATTCATAGCGCGCGCGCCGATTCTCGGCGACGGTTTTCGCCTTGTCGAAAGAGGCATTCTGGGGACGCGCCATCAGATAAGCCCTGCATGCTCCAGCGCCCGGTCAACAGCCTTTTGCGACGTTTCGGAAGGCCAGGTCATAGGCAGTCTGAGTTCCCCCGGCATTTCAGCACGCACGCGCGAAAGCGCATATTTGACAGGTCCGGGTGAAGCATCGGTGAACAGCGCGTCATGCAGCGGCCACAGCCGGTCCTGAAACGAAAGCGCGTCGGCCCAGCGGCCTTCGAGCATCGCCTTCTGAAACTTCGCGGACAGCCCCGGCGCGACATTCGCGGTCACCGATATGCACCCCCGGCCACCGCCGGCGTTGAACGCGAGCGCCATGTCGTCGTTACCGGACAACTGGCAGAAATCCGGCCCGCAATGATGGCGCTGGGAAGAGACGCGCGCGATCGCGCCGGTCGCGTCCTTCACGCCGATGATCGTCGGATAGTCGGCGGCAAGCCTCGCCATTGTCGCAACGGTCATGTCGACGGCGGCGCGGCCCGGAATGTTGTAGATAATGATGGGCAGGTCCGACTGTTCCGCCAGATAGGCGAAATGGCGATAGAGCCCGTCCTGGTTGGGCCGGTTATAATAGGGCGTCACCACCAGCGCCGCCGCGGCGCCGGCTTCTTTCGCGTGCTTCATGTGAAGTGCCGCGATCACCGTATCATTCGATCCGCAGCCGGCGATCACCGGCACCCGGCCGGCCGCCGCCTTGATGCAGATGTCGACGACGTGATTATGCTCCTCGATCGTCATCGTGGCGCTTTCGCCCGTCGTGCCGCACGGCACCAAAGCGGAAGAACCCTCGCGAATCTGCCAGTCCACGAACGACGTGAACGCCGCCTCGTCGAAACGGCCGTCGCGAAATGGTGTCACAAGCGCAGGGATGGAACCCTGAAACATGGCATTGCTCCTTCACCCCGGCCGCAAATACGCTATCATGCACCCATGTTATTGCGTGCCCGAATCCTCGCGCCTGATAAGGACGCCAATCCCCTTCTGTCCAGAAGGCTCCGTCGTTTGTCGACTCTATTGCTGCTGGGCCTGTCCGGCTTTGCCCTGACGGCGGCGTCCGTGACGCCCCAGGCGCGCGAATGGTATCGCGCCCGGCTGGGGCTTTCGGCCGCTCCGTCGCAGCCGCCCGCCCAGGCGGACCCGCTGGCCGAAGCGATCCTGCAATGGGATTCGCTGAGACAGTCCGACAGCCTTGCGTTTGAAAGCTACGCCGCTTTCCTGCGCCAACACCCCGGCTGGCCCGGCGAATCGGCCATGCGACGCGCAGCAGAGCGGAACGTCAGGCCCGACATGACATCGCCGTCGCTGGTGGTGGATCATTTCACCCGCTTTCCGCCAATGACGAACACCGGCAGCCTGCGCTTTGCCGAAGCGCTGTCTGCGATGGGGCGCAGGGCGGACGCGATCTTCCACGCACGGGCGGCCTGGGTAGGCGGCACACTGGCGCCCGACGACGAGAACCGGCTGCTGGCGCGATTTGCCGCCGATCTCGCGCCTGCCGACCACGACAGCCGGATGGAACGACTGTTGTGGGACGACGCGCTGTCGGCCGCGCAACGGCAGATCAGCTTCGTCACTCCGCAGCGCAGGCGCTATTATGACGCGCGGCTTGCAATGAAGCTGAAGTGGCCCGATGCCGCCGCCCGGCTGGCGTCGGTGTGGTCGCTCTACCCCAATGATCCCGGCCTCATCGCCGACAAGGCGCGCTGGCAGCGCGACACGAGCGACTGGATTGGGGCGCGCCGAACGCTGGCCGAGGCCCGTGTCGCGCCCGGATCGGTGCGCTATCCGCTGCCCTGGATGAAGCTGCACCTGGATTACGCACGGGCCGCGGCCAACGACAGCCAGTGGGATCTTGCCTATCGGATCGCGGCCGATACCAACGCCTATTTCCCCGGCACCGTGCTTCGTGACCAGCCGTATGCCGAACGCGACGTTCTGACCAGCCTGGAATGGCTGGCCGGATGGACAGCGTACAAGAACCTTGGCCGCCCCGCGTCCGCCGTGGTGCATTTCGACCGATACAGCCTGGCGGCGCAGACGCCCCAGACCCAGTCGAAGGGCGATTATTGGGCCGGACGCGCCGCCGAAGCCGCGCGGCAGGTCGCGCAGGCGCGCAGCTATTATGAGAAGGCCGGGTCGCACCCGGATCATTTCTATGGTCAGCTTGCGCTGGAACAGCTTGGCCGGCCTGTGGCCACTCCTCCCGCCCCGCAGGCGACGATCGCGCCCTATGACCGATCCGCTTTCGAGGGGAAGGAAGTGGTGCGCGCCACCCGCCTTCTGGCCGAGCTTGGCGACCAGAAGCGGCTGACGACCTTTGTCCGCGCGCTTGCCGACAACTCCTGGAACGAGCAGGAGCAGCTGATGGTGGCCGAGCTTGCCCGATCGGTGAGCCGGCCCGACCTTGGCGTGCGGCTGGCGCGCAACGCCCGCAAATCGAGCGACAGCTGGCTCTGGACCGCAGGCTATCCGCGCCTGCCGCTCAGCCCGCTGATGGAGCGGCACTGGACGATGATCCACGCCATCACGCGCCAGGAAAGCGAGTTCTACAAGGAAGCGGTGAGCCATGCGAACGCGCGCGGGCTGATGCAGCTGATGCCCGGCACCGCGCGGGAGACGGCGGGCAAGGTGGGGCTGCCCTATGACTATAGCCGGCTGACCACGGACACCAATTACAACATCATGCTTGGCTCCACCTATTTCGCCAATCTGCTGGACCGCTATGGCGGCAATCATGTGATGGCGGTGGCGGCCTATAACGCCGGGCCGGGCAATGTGAACAAATGGGTGGCGGCGAACGGCGACCCGCGCCTGGCTGGAGTCGACGTGATCGAATGGATCGAGAAGATCCCGATCTACGAGACGCGCAACTATGTGCAGCGCGTGCTTGAGAATGCAGTGATCTATGACGTGCTGAACCCCGCGAAGGCGAGCATGCGGGCAGGCGTGCGGCGGCTGTCGGCCTATCTGGGCCGGGCGCGCGGCGCCACTGCATCGCTCGCCGCGGAACGCTGCGCCGTCCCCGGAACGCCGATGCAGAGCGCCGCCGCAAGCGCCCAATGCTGATTGCCTGACCGGCCATGTCGCAGCCAAATTACATCACCCCGGCAGGCTTTGCCGCGTTGCAGGCGGCGCACCACCAGCTCTTCGACCAGGAGCGCCCGAAGATGGTGGAGGTGGTGTCATGGGCGGCGGGCAATGGCGACCGATCCGAGAATGGCGACTACATCTACGGCCGCAAGCGGCTGCGCGAGATCGACCGCGAGCTGAACCGGCTGGCAAAGCGCATGAAGGACGCGCAGGTGGTGGACCCGCGTCGCCAGCCCGACAAGCACCGCGTCTTCTTCGGCGCGACGGTGACCGTGGCGGACGAGGACGACCGGGAAAGCGCCTACACGCTGGTCGGCGTGGACGAGGCGGACGCCGCCGCCGGACGGATAAGCTGGAACACACCAATTGCCAAAGCGTTGCGCGGCGCGGCGGTAGGCGATCTGCGCATCGTCCAGCTTCCGGGCGGAGCGAAAGAGCTTGAGATCATCGCCATCCGCTATCCCGAGTGAACGCCCTTTTCAGAAGGCCGCGTCCCAGCACAGCTTCAAGCCGACGAGAATCATCAGAACATAGATGATGCGGTTGAACTTGTCGGGAGAGACGCGCCGCACCAGAGCCACGCCCGCAAAGGTCGAGAGGATGGCAACGGGAATGAGCGTGGCCGTTATCAGCATATTGGCGGCGGTGAACTGGCCGAGTGCGATATAGGCAGGCACCTTGATCCAGTTGGTCGCGCCGAAATAGACGGCGGTGGTGCCGACCAGCAGGTCCCGCGACAGCTTGCGCGGCATCACCCACATCTGGAACGGCGGCGCGCCCGCATGGGCGATCTGGCTGGTGAAACCGGACGCCGCGCCAAAGAGGCTTCCCATCCATTCAGGAAGGCCGCGCGTCGCGGCGGGCGGGCCGCGCCCCTCCGTCCACAGGCGATGAACGCCAAAGAGAACAGAGAGCCCGCCCACCATGCCGAGCACGCCCTTTACCGAAACCTGCGTCGCGAACAGATAGCCCAGCCCCACGCCGATGACGGTGCCCGGCATCAATACGGCGAGCATCCGCCAGTCCACCGTCCTCCGGAACGCCCAGACACCGACCACGTCCTGCACGATCAGGATGGGCAGGACGACTGCGGCGGCCTGCACAGGCGGGATCACCAGCGCGATCAGCGGCATTGAGATACTGCCGACGCCGGCGAACCCGCCCTTTGACAAGCCGAGCAGGATAACGGCCGGAACGGCGATGGCGTAGAACCAGGGATCAACAAGCATGCGGCGCTGATAACGAACCGAAGCCCGGTAGGACAGCCGCGCTTATGGCTCGGCATGTCCCGAAATGAACCGAAAGTGACGAAAGTTGCACCAATGCACAGGTCGTTGACGGGCGTTTTTCAGAATATCGGTCCATAGCGATGGCGCGCCGGCCGCCAAGGATAATCAACGGCGGAGTTGTAGGACAGTGATCATTAGGGCGCGTTTCGTCCTGTCCGACACGAACCGCTGAGACATTATTTGCATCCAAAAATGTGTCGGGCGGTGAAGCCCTGAACCTTGGAGACGAGCGTTGATTGAATGGTGGACGCGGCAAGGATTGAACTTGCGACCCCTGCGATGTCAACACTGGGGCTAAGGCAATTTTCGGCGGATTTCCGACATTCGCTCGAGAACACGACCGCGAACAGGCATGGAACGAATCGCGATTCTGAGGCAGTTGCACCGGAGATGCACCGGAGCGCTGAACGATGTGCAACCACTATGAAGTGCCCTACGAGTTTCGCGAGCTGCCGCGCGACCTGGAATGGCGCGGCCCGCGAAAGCTGCGCGGCGGCGACGCCTATCCGTCCTGGCCGGGCGGGAAGGACAGGCCCGCGCCCATCCTGCGACGGGCGCAGGGTGAGATTATCGTCGAGGAAATTTGCTGGGGCATCCCGCTGGCGACCGGCACCACCACCAAGCCGGTCACCAATATCCGGAACCTCAGCTCGCCATTCTGGCGCGGCACGCTCGCCAAGGCCGATTTCAGGTGCATGGTCCCGGCGATCCGCTTCGCCGAATGGACGCCAGAGCCAGATCCTGAAACGGGCAGGAAGCGCGAGGCCTGGTTTTCGATGGTCGACGATCAGCCGTTCATGTTCGCCGGCGCATGGCGGCCGACGGATTTCGGCCCGCGCTTCGCCTTTCTCACCTGCGCGCCCAATGATCTCGTGCGGCCGATCCACGCCAAGGCGATGCCGGTGATCCTGCACGAAGAGCAATACAAGCCCTGGCTGGATGGCGAGCCGGTCGAGCAGTTTCAGACGTGCTTCCCGACGCAATTGATGCGGATCGCGGCCTGACGACGCTCTAGCGCCGCCGCTCTTCCACCGCGCCCTTGAACAGCCGCTTCGACTTCCGGCTGAAGAACCAGGCGTGAACGACATTCGACCAGGTGATTTCCCGATCGGGCTTCGGCCGCGTCGCCGCCACCAGCAGCACGTCGCGCGACGATCGGCACTTCTTGCATTTGAAGCGCCGCCGCGCCTGATCCAGCTCTATCGGCCAGCCCTTGGCGACGAACGCCTCCCAGATGATGCTATCGATCATCCCTTCCCGCTCGCACGCATAGCACCAGAGCCGGAGATCGTGCCCGGCATCGTCCAGATCCTTGATTGTGCGAATCGGCGGTGGTCCCATGCAGCCAGCATCTGCCATGGATGCGGAACATCAAGGGAACAAAACGCTTGTGAAATGTTGCACGGTCAGGCATTGCGGCGGCATGAATGAGGAAGGATTCTACCGCCTGATGCATCGGGTTCATGCGCCGAAACAGATCGGCGGCTCTTTCCAATTTGGATCATTCGCTAGATATCGACAGCTCGAAGCAGAAGGCGACGCGCACATCGGTGACGCAGAGGAAGGCCTCACCCACTTCGACATCACTGACTACTTTGAAGCAGGTTCGGTCGAGCCTCGGAAACGTGCGAGGCTGAAATCCTTGGGCTTCGACATTCGGTCCACCGCGGGCCATATATCAATAAATAGATGCAGATCGACCCATACGGCCGATGCATATGTGTTTTCCTTTTCCTATGGCAAACCGCGAGAGTTGCTGAAACATTTTGCTAAGCAAAATAGCCGGCCCGATCCTTACGATTGCGCTGTTAAATTGCCTGATCCGGAATGGCTCGCAGACTTCATATCGCGCACAGGCCGCCTACTCACTGGCGAAGCTATTGCCCATCGAATGAAGTCGATAAGCTGGGGAAAGGTGCAGTACGGCGAAAACAACTTCCATTATATGGCCGACGTACCTCTAGCGGACGTCGTTATGCGGAAGCGCCCGAGATACGCCGACGACAATGAATATCGCATCGTTCTCGTCCCGCATCGGAACGAGATACAAGATAACCTCTATGTCACGACCAACCCACCGTTTGGATGCATGTCGATCTGGGAGGGTTGAACTCTCCCTGAGGGCAGGACCTGCGCTCGCCGCAGTCAGTCCGCCTGCGCCTTCCGCACCTCGCGGGCGAGCGCATCCATGCGCTTGGCGCAAATGCCATAGAGGTGCACCACCTCAGTCGCCGGCATCAGCGTCATCGCCCCGGTCTTTTCGCCCGGCGGCAGGGTTTCCAGTTTCTCGCACGGCCGCAGGAAGGATTCCTGGACGGTCATTCGCAAGTTCGACCGCGAGGTTGTAGGCCCGCACGCCGTCCCCATCCCAGCACACATTGCGATAAACAGTAGGGCCAGGCTGGGTGACGATCCGCTCGATCGTGCGGGTGATGGTGTTGCTGGCGGTCTCATCGCGCGCTTCCCTTTCAAGTTCCTGCCGCGCCCGATCGGCGCTGGCGCGCTGGTATTTCGCCTCGGCCGCCGCCTCGGCGCGATCGATGGCCGCCTGCTTGCCCGCCTCGATCTTGTGAGCGTCGCACCGGCCCGCGCCGTAGGCGGCGACCAGCGCCAGCACGCCGACCAGCGCAAGGTAAGGCTGGCCGATCACCGGGCCTTTGGCCCATCGGCAAAGGCAGCCCACTCCGCCGCAGGAATCGTGAAGCTGCTGGTGATCCCTTCGCGAACGAAGGTATGGGGCAGCGCCCGATCCGCCATCGGTCCCTTCTCGGGAGCCAGATTGCAGTAGTTGTTGCAGAAATCCCCGCCCGGGCGGCAAGTTTGCCCGCAGATCCGAATACCGTCGACCTCTGTCGGCGCGGACCGAACCGTCACTTCGACGTCGCCGGCAGCATTTCGGTTTATGGACACATAGCCCGGATAGTCAGCACCCGGCGCGGTGTATGCGAACAGATTGATCGTAGTCACAGCAATACCTCCTTCAAGCGCTCCAGCTTCGCCACCCGACGCGGGAAGCCGTTCAGACCGCCGTTGATTTTCTTGGTGATCGCCTCGACCCGGTCCTGATCGGCCAATGGCGAGAGCCGCCGCGATTTCCAGAAACTGGCGGCGATCTGCACCGATATCTCCGGGTCGGCAGCCAGCTCGGGTTCGGCCAGCAGGTCGCGCCGCACCGCCACGCTCATGTCGCGGTAGTTGGCGCGTCCGGTCAGCTGGAAGATGCCCCGGCCGCGAAAGCGATAGCCGTCGCCCGCTTGGGTGTTCCCAAGGTCGAGACGCCCCTCATAGCGCTGCTGCGCATTGGTCGGCCCCCAGATTTCCTCCAGCCAGCAGAAATCGCCCGTTTCGTGCGCTGCCTGCGCCATGAAATGCGCGATCCGCAGCGGCGTGAAGATGCCATAGGCTTTCAGATGCCGGTGCCCGCCAAGCCCCAGCGCCTCGGCGCGGCCCGCATCGCGACACCCCGCAAATGCGAAAAGGGCCGCCCATGTGAGCGGCCCCCATATCCCGTCCGGCGCGGCGCCTATGCGCCGCTGAATTTCCGCGATTTCAACGGCGTTCATCGTCGCACACCCCCTTTGCCCGATCGCATTCGGCCCCATGTTTCCACGCCTTGCCAAGCGCGCCCGCCGACACCAGGCCGAAGCCCACCACCAGCACGATCAGCAGCTCAACCATTTGCGCCTCCCTGCCCCTGGTTCAGCCCAAGGCGGCGGCTCACCAATGTGCGCAGCGCGTCCAGGAAGAATGCAAAGCCCAGCGCGCCGAGCAGCATGGAGAACAGCACCACGCCTTCCAGCGGCCAGGCGCGCAGCTTGCCGACGATGACGGCGATCGAGGCGAAGGCGGGCAGCGCCGCCAGCTCGCTGATCACCAGCCACTTGCGCTTGCGCACCCATGCCCGAAGCGCGGTCGGATCGTCGGGCGGCTCAGACGATATGCCGAACAGCATATAGGCGAGCTTCGCCCCGCAGATCGCCAGCCCGCCGCCCCAGGCGAGCAGCCAGAGCACAACATCTTTCCAGTCCACCGATGACGCCCCCTTTTATCCGAAACTCACTGCACCGCGGCGCGAACGGCCGTGATCACCTGCCCCTGCCGGTCCACCTCCGCCTTCAGCACGGCGATCGTCGCATCCAGCGCCGAGGTGTCGGGCAGCGCCGCGCCATTGCCGCCGGCGCCCACCCCGACATAGGCGGCGGGCCTGCGGCACGGGATCGTCACCCGGCCGCTCTCGACAAGGCCCGTCACATTGTTGCGCGCATGGCTGCAGGCGATGGTGTCGCGGATCTCGGCCCCGTCGACATTGTCGAGCGTCAGCATCGAGAAATGGACGGCGTTGATCGGCGTCGTCAGCACCACGTCGCTGATCTTCACATCATCGGCGTTCATGATGGTCAGGCCGCGATAGAAATAGCCCAGCATGCGGACGCCGCTGATCGTCCAGTTCCGGCCGCGCACCGTGGGGTTGTTGACCAGGAACACGCCTTGCGTCGGCATCCAGCCATCGATCGCGACATTGCGGATGGTGAGGTTGTTCACCGGCCCGCCGGTCGACGCGATCTGGATGCAGTCCGGGTGCGCGCCGGCATAGGTCGCCACCCGCGCGCCGCAGGTGAAATTCTCGATCAGCACATTGTCCGCGCCGCCGAACTGGATCCCATCGGTCGACAAGTCGCGCACGGTGACGTTGCGCACCGTCACGCCCACCGGCTGCTCCAGCCAGCCAAGGCCCTGGTCCAGATTATGCAGCACGCCATTCTCGACGGTGATCTGGCCATTGGCACCGGCCCGGCCGTCGAACATCAGGCCCAGCCCTTTGCGCGGCTGCGCCGCGTCGTAAGCCGTCGCCGAAATCTCGAAATTGCGGATGGTGGCATGGCCGCCATAAAGCTGCACCGCGCGCTGATAGGCGGGCGTCGCGGCCGTGGCGGGCATCAACACCCGCAGGCCGTCGAAGGTCGGCCCCTGCGGCTTGTCGAGCGTGATCTGGTCGAACACGCCGCCCCGGATCGTCACGGCCTTCAGCCCGCCCCAGCGCACCACGCCCATCGGCGCGTCGCCCAGCTCCACCACATCGCCATCGGCAAGCTTCGGCAGCAGCGCCCTCACCTCGGCGGCAGTCGCTGCGTGATAGGTCGCGGCCTGCGCAGGAAATAGGCACGGCGAAGCAATGACGGACGCAAGCAGCGCCGCCATCAGGCATTTGACGATTTTCATGGTTAATCCTTTCGCGTCGGATCAGATTTTGAATTGTTTCTAGGCCGCGCTGACTCTAGAGGGCCGGATGACGTTCGAGATTGTTGTGTACAAAGGGGGAAATCGAATGAGCACAATGCTGCGAGCCATCAGGGCCACGACCCTTCCTGTCGCCGTCACCGTCAACGGTTGGGTGCGCGCATTGTCCCGCCTCACCCACAAAGCGCAATTTCTCATGCAGTGGGGAGTTCACCCGAACCCGGAGTGGTTCGATACTTACCTTGCTCAGCACTACGAATGGCCCGCGAAACGAACGTCCTGGCTCTGGGATCGTGGCGTCTACAGCGTGCTGGGGATGCCAGCTGGAGCAAACGTCCTTGAAATCTGTTGTGGTGGCGGTTTCTTCACCCGAAATTTCTATTCAGGGCGGGCGGCTCACGTTACGGCGTGCGATTTCGACCCGACCGCCATTAGGCACGCCAACAGATTCAACCGCGCACCCAATGTCCGCTATGAACTGTGTGATATCCGAGAGCGTTTGCCTGCAGGACAATACGATCACATCATTTGGGATGCGGCGATCGAGCACTTCACCGAAGACGAAATGGCCGCGATCATGGGGCGCATCAAGGCTGCCATGAACCCCGGGGCTATTCTCTCCGGCTACACGATCAAGGAGCGCGACGACGGAGGCGAGCAACACCACGAGCACGAGTACGAGTTTAAATCGCTCGAAGACATGACGCGAGTGTTCAAGCCCTACTTTAAAAATGTCCTCGCCTTCGAGACCGCCTATCCGGAGCGACATAATCTTTACTTCATGGCCTCGGATGGAGTCCTTCCGTTCGACAAGGACTGGCCGAATGCCTTGAGGGTGGCAGCCTGACGCGACTTTACGACCCATAGATCACAACGGTCAGCTCCCCGTCGATCGCGGCACCTGCCGAATCGAAGCTCTGGAGGCGCACGGATTGCGTGTTGCTAAATAGAGCGCGGCATTCTGTCCCGCCGCCATTGTGGACCTGCGGAAAAATGTGGTCGGTGTCGCGGCCGAGCGGGTGAGACAGATTGGTGATGCTGACGTCGCCCGTGCCGTTGTAGCTCAACGTCCCTGCGGGATCGGAGCAGTATATGAGCGTCCCGGCACCCGCCGTGTTGACCTTCGCAATGAGGCGGGGCGAGTGCGGCCCTCCCCTGAAATCCGTTTTGGTGACCAGCTTGTTTCCGGCAGGCCCGCCTGTCACGGTGTTCTTGTACCAACTGACGGAACCGTCAGCGGGAAGCAGTGCGGAAACGCCTTCGGTATTGTAGATCGGAAGGATGTCGCCCGTATCACCGCCGCCATGGTCCCAGCCGAGCGCGAAAACATTGTGGTGGATGTCAAGGCCGAACGTCGCGCCGGGGTCCGTGGGCGTGGTCTGTCCCGGATGCCAACCCGCGTACCTGATGAGCGCGTGACCTTTATTGTTCGACGCTGTCACACCAGCGATTTCTGGGGCAATGATGGTTTCCCCAACTTCAATGATAGCATCACCCGCACTGGTGCCGACCGCCATATGCTCAAGCCATGACCCGCCACCCAGCTTGAAGCCGTTGACATTATTGATGCGTAGCGCCTTGCCGCCCTGCTCGAAGCCGGTGCCGAGGATTTCAATTCCCTGACCACCGTCAATGTCAATGGCTGCCTCGGTCGCGGTGCCTGAGAAAACGCGGCTGTTCAAAAGCCGCGTCATGTTCGTGTAGTTGCTACCTACCGAATGATGAGACCTGATGCGAGCACCTCCGGTGCGCGATCCGGTGTATTCATAGCCCAGATCCAAGGTGTCGAGCACCCCATAGATGATCGGCGCATCGATCGCATACGTCATTTCATCATGGAAGCTGATACGGCTCAGTCTCGGCCGCAGAAGATAGGTTTCCACCGATCCGCCGCCCGCCCCAACAGCGAAGCCGGTGCATCCAGCGCCCGCCATCGAGAAGTCGCTGAAGATCGGATCGTATGCCCCGCCATTGAGCCTGAAGATAGCACCGGAATGCGTACCTTCAATGATGACCCCATGCATGCTCTGCGCCACCAGATAAGCATGATTGCCTACCAGAATCTCGTCATCGACCATGTAATGGCCGTCCGCTACGAGCAGCGGCTTGCCACTGTCGAAAGCATCCTGAAACGCCTGGGTGTCGATTGCCGAGCCATTGCCCACTGCGCCGAACGCAGGGCCTTTCACCGCGGCGAATTCCTGCGCCGCCAGATATTGACGCAGATCGTTCTTCGAGACCGGCGACGCGTCGACCAGGATGCTGTCGATCAAAGCCATTCATGTTCCCCATAAAAAGGGCGGCCGATGAGGGCCGCCCGTGCTTCAGTAACTCGTGTCCCGGTCAGATCAGGTCTGTCGTGTCGCTCACTGGCCCTGCCACCGGCGAAAGTGTCCCGTTCAGGTTCACCGCCCGCGCCCAGAAATAATAGGTCGTGTCGTTGTCCAGCCCGCCGACGGAGGTGGCCACCGGCCCCAGCGCATAGCCCGTGCCGGTCGCGCCGACCGTGGCCGTCCCTATGTCTGCCGTTTCGCTGTAGAGCACCTGCCAGCCGATCGCGTTCGTCGCCGGCATCGTGAAGCTGATATCGATCGAGCTGGTGCTGGTCGATCCGGTCGCAAGGCTGGTGGGCGCCGCGCCAGCACCGATCTGCCAGGCTATCGGCTGAGACAGGCCTTCCGAGGCGACCGGCAGGTCCTGCTCGTCGACGGCGGGCGTCCAGTCATACCAGTCCGCCTGTTCCTCGCGCAGCTGGAGCTGCACGGAAAAATCAGAGCCCAGCATCCAGCCCGTCACCTGCCAGGTGTAGTTTGAAAGCCCGTAGCGCGTCGTCGCCAGCTGCACATTGTCCAGCGTCTCGATCTTCAGCCCGGCCAGGTTCATCGGCCATGTCACCGCGCGTTCGGCCGCCGTCCTGTTCAACAGGATCTTCGCTATGCGCTGACAGGCGGTGTAGCTTTTGGTGAATGGCAGGTCGATGTCGACGGACTTGAGATCATCCCCGCTGGCCAGCGCGATCGTCGGGAAATCTGTCGCCTGATATTTCTGGCGCGGGTCGTTGAATGTCCCACGCGCTTCATTTGCGATCCTGTCGCCTTGCAGCAGCGCGGTGATGTTGATGTTGCGGACCAGATCGTCTTCCGACAGCGCGTCCGCGTTGGGCGTCCGGAACGCGCCGGCATAGGCCTTGTAGATGCCGCCCGCATAGGTGAACGAGCCCGCCATCGCCATCACCAGCACGTCGCGCGTGTTATCCGGTGCAGCGCCGGTCTGGATCAGCCCGTCGACTGAATAGCGCGGCTCGGTTCCGCCCGCCTTGAGAGGCACCGCTTCGTCGCAGATGTTCGCCTGCGCGGCGACGAAATCCCAGTCCACCTCTTCGTCGGCATCCGCGCCAAAGCCGCCATCGGCGCGCGGCAGGCACAGCCAGTCGTAAAAGCACAGCGCCGCATTGCTGGAATAGCCGGTCGATCCGTCGCGCGGGTCGTAGATGTCGCGCTTGCCCTCGATCTCGCAGGTCATGTTCGGCATGCCGTTGACGATCAGGTCGTCGGTCAGCTCGAACTTGAGATAGAGCTTGGCGATCCCGCGCCCGCGATGGTCCGTGGTCCACTTGCCCGCGCATTCCGAAACGAAAGTCGCATTGGCGGTCGCGTCGTCATCGCCAAGATCGGGCCATATCCACGCGCCGTTCGCATATTTGCCCGTCGTCACCATGCCCGACCCGTCGAGCGTCACCTCTTCATCGTTCAGCCAGTATTTGGTGACGGCATTGATCGGGTGGCCTGCAATCGTGACGACGAAATAGCGATATTCGTCTGAAGACTGGACGGCGTGATAGAAGTTGATCAGCCCGCCGACCCGCGCCTTGCCATAGACGATCTGCGTATTGCCCAGCGTCTGCCGGTATGTCGTCGGCGCAGCCCCTTGCGAATTGGGCGTCGGCGCCAGTTGCTTGTTGAGCAGGTTGACGGCGGAGAGCGATCCATAGGCGACCAGCGCCGTCCCCAGCGCGCTGACTGCGGCGACCGCCGCGAACGAAGTCCCGATCGTCGCCAGGATTGCGCTGGAAATCGCCTGCCCCGCGCCGGGGATGACGTTCACCGCCACCGCCGTCGCGATGGCAAGCACCTTCACCGCCTTGCTCATTCGACGCTCCAGCTGCGCACGGCGGCCGACATCGGGAGAAAGACCAGCCCCCGGTCGAGCAGGAATGCGGCGCGCTCGCCCAGGCACACGCCCAGCGCCATGTCGCCGTCGGCCTCGACGATATCCCCCCGGCGGGCCATCAGGCGCGATCTCGGCTCCCCAAGCACCTTCGTCACGGCGCCGGCGAGCGACCGCACCCCTGCGTGGCGATAGAGCTCTGCCACCTCGCGCGCCGACCGCACCGGCAGGCCGATCAGCGGGCGAACATCGCGCCCGGCCACGGCTTCGACGACTTCGGCGGCAAAATCACCGCACGTCGCCTGCCAGCCGTGCTCCCGATCGCCCCAGGCGTCGAGCACCTGCTGCAGCCGCTTCTCCCAGCCGATGACGCGCATTCAGGCCTTGCCCCACAGGATCGAGACTTCAACCATCTGCGTCAGATATTCAAAGAACCTGTCGCCCGGAAACCGCCGCCGCTGCTCCTGGTCGGTATAGCGGCGGATTCGCGGCCTGCCCTGGTCCCGCATCCGGCTTTCCGCCGTGATCGTGATCGCCAGCGTGTCGCCGTCCTGCACCTCGACGCTGTCCACCCGCCCCTTCCAGAGCAGCTTCGGCCCCGCCGCGACCGTCTTGAACGCTTCATCGAGCGCGCCGACGTAGAGCGAAAAACCCTTGCCCCGATAGTCCTGCTCCATGAGGTCGGCCTCGAACGACGGATCGATGCCCGACAGGGTGACGGAAACGCCTGTCGCCGCGCCGTCGGCGTCTTCCCCGATCCCGCTGACGGTCCCGAGCGCGCCGGTGCCCAGCCATGTGTGCCCGCCAAAGCTCAGCTCGCCGATCCCCGTCCACGCGCGGATCGGGTCATCGAGCGCGAGCTCGACCGCGAAGAACGGGTTGAGCGATGGCTTTACGACTTCTCTGGAAAGCGCCGTCCCGAGATCGCGGCTCATGTCAGCACCTCGATAAAATCCAGCTCGAAACTGGCGATCCCGGAAACATCGGTCGGATTCTGCCCTGCATCGTCCGACGTCAGCCGAAACGTGCCCCGCACCTTTTCAAAGCTGACGGCGCTTGCCGCAGCCACCGCAGCCGCCGGCGGCGCGAACGTCAGGACCAGATTGCCGTCGATATCGGCCGCCGGAACATCGGTGATCATGTGCGGGCGGCCGTCGCCGACGTCCACATAATCGCCGACCAGGTTGGGCCTGGTGCCCGGCCAGATGCCGGACAAGGCGATCTGCGTCGATCCGGCCGATATCGCCGAATTGGATGGCGCGCCCACCGGCGTGACGATGAAGCCGGTGTCGTCGTCGAATCCGGTGCCGTCGTCGAAGAAGGTTTCGGCGATCGTCGCCGCATAATCATCGAACGCCAGCTGAGGGGTTCCGCGCCCGGAGCGCCGGAAATCGTAGATCGCCACCGTTTTCTGCGGCCCCTTGATCTGCAGCAGCAGCGCTTCGATCTTCGCGCCCACCTCGTGCGACCGCGTCACCCCGCCCGCGCCGCCCCGGAACGACATCTTGCAGATCCAGCGCGGGGCCGATCGGCCAAGCACCTGCTGCTGCCGGGTGAACGGGCTTTCGTGAACAATGGTGTTGTGCTGATGGTAGAATGACATCGCATGGGGCACGAGATCATCCGGCCAGGTGAAATCAGCCATTCACTTGCTCCGCGCTTTCGATCACGACCGCCACGGGCCCCTGCGCGCCTGGGCCTCTTTCACTCCGGCAATCGCCGACTGGCGGGCATAGACCGCCATTTGCGCCACCTCTTCCCGGGTCGCCGCATTGCCCGCGAAATTCGGCGCGATCGTCTGCATGACGGTCACGTTGCCGCCCCCATAGTTGTCGTTCATCGCCTTCAGGGCATGAGCGGGAATGATGCTCGCGGGCCCCTTGATCAATTCCGGCCCGCGCTCACCCGCGATGCCCCATTTGCCCGCCCCGAGCGTACCTCCATCAGCGAAGAACCCGCCGAATGTACTGGCCAGGAATCCACCAACGCCGCTGCTGCCATTGGCCCCGCCGATCAGGTTGAAGATGCCGCTGGAAAGCGCCTCTGCCGCCGCACGTTTGAAGCTGTTGACCAGCACGTCGCCAAGACTCTTGCCGTCGACCAGCGCATCCGCAAGTCCATCGGACAGCCCCTGATTGAAGGACTCCGCACTCTTGTTCAGTTCATCGAAACGTCGCCCGGTCGCCTCGGTAAATTCGCCAATGGCGCGCTGCGCGTCATCCGCCATCTTTTGGAAAAGATCGCCGCCATAAACGTCGGTCAGTTTGGTTTCGGAGAGGCGTTCGATGGTGTCGGCCACCGCCCCGGCGCGCTGGCCGTCAAGGGATGCCTGAAATGCATAATCTTTCAGCGCCTCGCGCTCTGCGCGCTCGCGTTCGGCTTTCGCACGCCGCGCGGCGGCGGACTCCCGCTTGGACAGCTGCTCGTCGGTACGCTTCAGATCATCGTCGACTTTGCGATTGTGAACCCGGATCTGGGTGTCGAGCTGCAAGCGTGAGCCAGCGATTGCGCCGCGCACCTTGGCAATCTGTTCTTCCGCGCGCGCGACGGCCACGTCCGCCGCATCTACGGCGCCAAAGCCTCCAAGATTGGCCGACCGACCGCCAACGGCCCCCTCCAACGCGGACTGGCGACGCGCCTGGGCCAGTGCAAGTTCGGCCTCGGCAGCCTTCAGGGCTGATTCCGCATAGAGAATCTGCGCCTGTGCAGCATCAATGTTCTCGACGTGGCGGGTCTTGAGCGTGACCGCGTTCTTTTCCATGATCGCGTCGAGATTTTTAAGAACGTCGGTCAATGTCATCGACGCGGTGGAATGCGCGTCGGTGGCGTCCTTTGAATCCCATAGCTTGCTCGCCAGCACGGCTGTAACCGACCCCGCCGCCAGCAAGGCCGCTCCCCATGGGCCGGAAAAGAACGCCGCGAGCCTCCCGACCGCCCCTTTTGCGCCGTCCATGGCGTTGGCCATCTGCGGAGCCTGTTGGGCAAGGATGAGGAACGGGCTTTGCCCACCGGCAAGCTGCGCGCCGATATCGGAAATCTGATAGCCCATCAGCCGCATGCGCTGCTGCGATTGCGCCGCCGCCCGGTCGACCCGCCGGAGCGAATCGTTGATGCGCCGCGATCCCCGCTCTGTCTCGGTCACCGCATTGCGCAGCGGGACGACGAACGACGAACTTTCCAACACCAATGAGGTGTGAAGACTGGCGGCTGTCGTCATGATTTCTCCACCATCCGGTCAAGGAACGCGGCGAGCGCCGCAGCTTCGGCCATCGGGTCTTGCTCGACGGGCGGTTCATAGGTTTTCAGGAAATCTTCAGGTCCAAGCTCCGGGCTGTCTTTGCCGCGATTTGCCGAATAGATCAGCGCCGCGAGCAGCCGGAACCCGTCGTCGATACGCCGCTGGCCGATCGGCTCCACGGCGTCATATGCCATCCACCGGACCAGTTCGGCGTGCGACAATGACGCCTCAAGCTGCGCGAGCGTCATCCCGAGATGACCGGCCAGCCTGAAGCGGAACCTGAGATCGGAGCGGCGGGCTATTCCCCCGCTGCTTTGTCCACTTCACCCGGGCCGATCCGGTTCAGTTCGGTGATGGCCGAATAAACCCGGTCCAGCGCCGCGCCGGATTTCGCGCCCAAGGCTTCCACGTCGTCGAGCGAGAACAGCTGCACGCCCTTCTCGTCAACTATTCCCGCAGCTGCGTACATGGCCCGCAGGTTCAGCGGCTCATCCGAATTGTCTTTTCGGGCATCATGAAGCGCCGCATCGATCGCATCCCGGTCCCTTGCCATAAGGCTGCGAACCCGCACTGTGCCGCCCCATTCCGGTACGGGCACATCCTTCGTCGGCAAATCATCCGCGCTCAGGATGGCGTTACGAGTGAGCAGCGCCATTATGCCACCGTCTTCGTGACATCGCCCGACACGCGTAGCGTCACGGTCGCGGTGATCGCGGCATTAGTCGCGGACGAAGGGGTGAACGACTTGACGAACGCGGCAAATTCATAGGTCGTGCTGAACGGTGCTGGAAGCACGACCTGGAAATTGTGCAGTTCGCCGTCGCCGACATAGGATTCAAGCGCCGCCTGCTGCGCATGATAGCCATTGCCGGCCGCCGCCTTCTTCAGGACCAGCTGGAAGCTGAATTCGCCGGCATCGCCGAGGCCCGCGATATATTCCTTCGCCGTGCTGTCGAGGTCCGTCACCTCGTGATCGTCCAGCACGACCGCAGGGACGGTGATGTTCTGGACGCCGGGTATCGCGGTGAAAACTTCCGTCGGCGTAGAACCGTCGCCGAGCTTGAGAAGGGTGCCTTTGGACAGGAGCGCCATGTCATTTCTCCATGAAAAAGCCCGCCGAAGCGGGCCGTGTTGATCGCATTGCCGACATCGTCAGACGTTCATCGTCACCGTGAAATCGGTCGTGCGCCGATACAGAATCGGCGACACGTCCGCGTCGTAATCGTCAAAGCCGCCGGCGATCGTGACATGCGCAATCGCCACGCCCCCGACGGTGCCGGTAAAATCATCGAGCGCGGCGCGGACCTGATCGCCGACCTGCCTGGCCGTGATCGCCGTTTCCGCCCAGGCATCAACCTGAACCCGCACCTCCACCAGATCGCCGACGCCATCCAGATCGGGAACCTGGTCGATCGGCGCGGCCTCGGAATGGACCACATACGGCGTCCCAGCGCCGTCAGCCGCGCGCGACGGGTATATTCTGGACCCAACCAGCGCCGACAGCCCGGCATAGCCTGAGAGGCGCTGGAAAATGGCGTCTGCGAGCATCACGCCCCCTTCACCTTCGCGCCCTTGATCCTGCGGGCGGCTCTCCTGATGCCTTTGTTCAGTTCCTCTACCTGCACGTCGATCGCGCCTTGCACGTTCGCGTCGAACGTCGGGCGCATCCATGGCCGCGCCGCCATTTTGATCGTGCCGTATTCGACGAGCAGGCCCCACCAGGCTTTGCCCACCGTCACGAGATGAACAATGCTGCCCTCTTTACGCGCCTTTCGCCGGGATGCGCGGAGATTATCCTGAAGGTGCCCGTAGTCAGCGGTCTGTACCGAGCCGTCCTTGCGTCGCCACGATTTGCGGGTCGAACCAGTGCTGCGCGGCGCGGCCTGCTTCATCTTGTCGCGCATCATGACCGCCGCCTTGCGGTTTGCAGAAACGCCGATCTTGGTCGCAACCTCGGCCCCCAGCTCCTCAAGCGCCGCTTTCAGCTCCGGAACCCCCTGAAGCTCTGTGCGCGTCGCCTGCGTAAATGACCGCGGACCACCCTGATGGCGGCGCGCCATTACGCCACCCGCGCGAACAGGTTGAGGCCCTGCCTGCGCCCATATTCCGCGACGCCGGTGATGACATACTGCACCCCGGCGCACTCCACCCGCATGTCCGTCGTCACGTCCTCGCGATACCGGATCAGGAACTTCAGCTCGGCCGTGGCCGTGGTCGCTGACGCCCGGTCGACTTCCTTCGCCGATAGCTGCCATTTCGCCGCCCAGACCGTCGCGAGCGTGAACCACGCCTGCGTCACTTCGCCGTTGTCCGGATCCTGCGACGACGTGAACGACAACAGCTTGATGCGGCGGTCAAGCCAGCCCGGGTTGAACGCCGCCATCATGGCTTAAACTTCGCCGAGAATGACGATCGTGCCGCCCACAGCCGATCCCGACGAGCTGTTCGCCAGCTTGATCAGATCGACGGTGCCGGCGGTGACCGCCCAGCCCGCGGCCGATGGATTCGACAGCAGGACGCAGCCGCCGGGCGGAACGGTCAGCGATTCCGTCGCCGCGCCGAAAGGCCCGACAAAGCCGTTGGCCACATTCCCCAGGATCACGTTGTTCGTGTTTGCGGCGTCGGCAATCAGCAGGATTGCCTTGATCGCGGTGAACACCAAAGCATTGCCGTGCGCGTCTTCCAACGAGCCGGATAGATCGATGCTCAGCGTGCCCGATGCCTCGATGCTGAAATCATCAATGTAGACCCCGTTCGCCTGCCCCGCGCCCGTGCCGTCGGTGAACAGCTTGGACAAGCCTTCGTTGAATGGCTGGACAGCATCTCCACCATCGCGCGCCGAGGTGAGCGCGCCTTCGATACCGGCGAAAACATTTGCAGAAACCGTCATGGCAAAAACTCCCTGATTAAAGCCATCGCACCCTCAGCCGCGTCATCATCGACGTGTAGCCTTCCGAAACCGCGCCGATCGGATTGTCGAACCAGAACGCCGCCAGCTGCACGATCGCCCGTCGCGCAATTTCGCTGATCGGGCTCTCGCCTGCGGTGAAGGCGATGCGCACCTGCCCGTCATCGCCAAGCGTCGGCCAGCTTTTGCCCGCCGCCAGGGTGATCCGGGTAAGGCCGTGGCGCTGGCGCACCAGATAATCGTCGGTGGCGAGCGTCTGCTCCACGCCGTCGGCATCGTCGTACTTGACCGACGTCACCGCCGTGACCGGCGCGCGAGGGATGGTCAGCTCGCCCGCGCAACTCGGCCAGGCGTCAATCGTCCAGCGCAGCGTGCGTGATCCGAACAGCCGGCCCGTGTCGCTCTCCAGCATTTCTCGCGCAGCCAGCAGGTGCCCCGCCAGCAACGGGTCCGCGTCGGTCGTGTCCATCCGCAGCATCGCAGCGGCCTCATCAACCGAAATGGTATCGGTGGGAGCCGTCAGCTGCACCAGCTCCTCGTTCATGACACCTCCGCGCGTGTCGCCCCGATGCGCACGCTGATCGACCGTGAATCCGCATAGCCAAGCGCCGTCACGACTGTGTTGGTCAGCCGGTACATCACCCCCTCGATCCCGCCCGAAATGACGGCGGTTGCGACGGTGTCGGTTTTCTCATGGCTGTCTACCACCAGGCCGCCATCCTCCGCCGGGGCCACGGCCCAGCTCGCGGTCTGGATCGAATCTCCCTCCGCCAGCGCGTCCGTCCAGTCGATCTCGACCGGCAGCACCGCCAGCGCGTCCTTCAGCTTCATGCCGCCATCCTCCAGTTCCGGCGGACCCGCCAGCGCCAGCCCGGCACAGGCGGCGGCGAGGATGGCCCGGCGCCAACCGCCGCCAGAGCCATCGGCGACAGACTGATCGACGAAAGACCCCTGATTGGTGCTGACCCCGACGACACCAGCACCGGCGGGGCGAGCTGCACGCTGGCCGCGCCAGCGATGCCGCCCGCGCTTGCCCCCGACACCTCTATCGGCGCGAACGTGATGGCGAGCGCACCCTGAACCCTCACAGAGCCGGTGCCGACCGCCGCCAGGGCACCCGGCGTGATCGATGCTGCGCCGCTGACCGGCACGTTGCCGCTGCCGGTGACGACCGGCCCGCCCATGTCGATCGATGCCGCGCCCTGGGCAGGTTGAACCCCCGATGCCGCGATCTCCATTGCGCTCATCGAGATTGTGGCTGAACCGTCAACGGTGGATCCACCGGCCCCCGACGCCGTCATGGCCTCCATGGTGACCGCCGCCGACCCTGAATAAGCGACCAGCGCCGCCACCGCATCGATCGTCGGTGCGATCTGCCGCCCGTTCGTGATGCCGTCGCCGTCGACATGATCGTCATAGATCATGTTCTGATCGGCCGTCGTCCCACTGGGGTCAGGATGACCCAGCGCATATACGTCCACGACGACATTGCCGGGATCGCTCGCGAGCTTCAGCGTGATCGTATCGGTGCCGACCGTGATCGGCGTCGATCCGTCCAGCGACAGCGCACCGCTGAGCGCGCCTTCCGGATACACCACAAAGCGCGGCGCGGGCGATCCGACCGACACCAGCGCGCTTGCACCGCTGGGCAATGCCACCGACAGCACGATATCCGTGCTGCCTGGCGCACGCCGCGCGCCAGTGATCGCCGGTCCCTCGTTGCTACCCGACAGGCCCAGGCCCGGCAGTGCCGCACGGTGGAAATGATGGGCCAGCGTGATGTTGCCTGGCTGCCCCTGATGCACGGCATCTTCCAGTGTCACGTCATGCGGCTCGACATATTGGCCGCCGTTGACGGTCGCCCAATGCCTCCCCGCTCGCCGTATCTCATGGATCTGCGCGATCGTTCCCGCCGCGCCCGAGGTGCGGGTGGCCATGGTGCAGACAATGGTATCGAAGGCGGAGCCAAGCACGGCATTATGGGCGGCCGCATCCGCCACGATCGCGTCCAGATTGCTCTCGAACGCCGCCTGGCTGACGCCATCCCCGGCGTCATTGCCGCCCTGGTGGATCATCCATGTCTCAAAGCCGCCGACCGCATCCCACACGCCGCGCAGCTGGTTGTTCAGCGTGGTGTCCGGCAGCCAGTCTCCTGTCGCGGTCGAGCCTTGCGAATGGCCGGTCATGGCGCAGTTGACGCCCGACGCGGCCACCTGTCGCCGCAGGAATTCAGAGGCGAAGGCGCTGCCCCAATTCCCGCCGTCCGCCGGGGCCTCCCATGCGGGCGTCGTGACGCTGATGCCGGTTTCGCCGCACCGCGCATAGATCGAGCAATAGGGGCTGATCGTCACGCCAAGGCTGGCGTTCGTGCCCGTATATGCAGGCATCTTGCCGAACTGGCGCGCGGCCTGGCTCTGCCCTTGCAGCGAGATAATCCGCCCGACCATGACACGCGACGTGCCAAGCACGATCTGGCCGGTGTCGTCGTCCGGCATCAGGTCCAGATAATACCATCCGGTTGCCGCCGGAACATCCGGGCAGCTGATCGTTGCCGCACCCACCGAAAGCGCGCCGCTATGGGCAACGGTCCAATCCTGCACCACCGGATTGCCGCCCGTCTCCGCGTCGCGCAGCCGGTATTTGACGCTGGACGTGATCGGGGCATTGACGGTGACCGGAACGGGCACGGTGCCAATGCCCTTGCCGTTCTCCCCGCCGGTCTTCGTCGACCGCTGAAAGATCCGCAGATCGGGCAGCTGCGGCATGATGAGCGTGGCCGATGCGTAATCGGTGACCGTCAGATTATCCCAGTGATAACCCGTCGAATCGGTGGGCGCTCCGCCCGAATTGCGGAAGCCGACCTTTCCGGCATCGGTAATGGTGTTGGCCGTTGTCGAACATTTGAGAACGTCATCGACGTACAGCCGCTTGGTGCCGTTCCGGACCTCCAACCTCAGGTGATAGGTAGTACCTGCCACCAGCGTAAAGGCCGACGAATTGTTGTTCGCGAACGAACCGTCGACCGTGTGGCCTATCGTCCAGCCAGAGCCGTTCAGCCACCCGAAAACGACGTAGGTATTGCTGCTCTGGATGCGGGCCGCGATGAAGGTGCTTTGCGATATCGTGGTGTGAACGTAGAAATCGACTTCGATATCGTATTCTGCACCGGCGGGCGTCCAGTTCGACTGAACAACGGCCGTGGTAGTGTTGGCCCTGATGCGGTTGCTGCGGACAACGAAATTGCCGGTCAGCGCCGTCCATGATTCGCCGCTGTCGGCGGTCAGCGCCGTCAGCAGCGTACCATCGGCCGCCGTGAAGGTAGCGTTAAGCGCAGCCACGGGCTTCAGATCCTATCAGGCGCCGGGTTCGGTAAGGGTAAAGCCGGTGATCTCAACAGGCTGCCCCAGGGCGATGTTGGTGTTGTTCAGCGTCAGTTCCCCGCCGGCGCCCGTCGCGGTGATCGTCCCCTGGGCATGGCAGGTGGTGCCATCGGAAGCATAGATGCGGAAGTGGGCCGCAACGCCGGCGGCGTCCGCCTCCGCGTCTTCCCATGTGCCGGATTTGGCCTTCGTGCCACCGGAAGCCGCAGCCATCCAGTCCGAAGGCAGGTTCAGCGTCGCCAGCACCGTGCCGCTGTCGGCCGCCGCACAGCTGGCAGGGGCAGCGCCGGTCCTGATCTTCAGGATCGCGTCCGCGCCAATGGCGGATTCGAACGCATCCAGGCGCGCATTGCGCACCGACACCGATAGCTGCATGTCAAAACCTCATGATATGAAAAGGGCCGCCCCGAAGGACGGCCCTTTACCTGCTAAATCTTCAAGCCTGCGCGGCTTCCGGCTGATTGAAGCCATGCCCCTTGATCACATTGGCCGCGATCGGCGTGCCCGCGCCGTGCGTGCCACTGAAGTCCGCCAGCAGCTTCAGGTATCGCTTTCCACCCTTGTAGCCGAAGCGATAGACCGCCGCCGCCGCATGGGCCGCGACCAGCGACTTGATGATGCCGGCGCCGGCGACCGTCACGCCGAGCATGTCATCCGTGGTGACATCGCTATATGCGCTGTCGTCATCGGAATGCGTCAGCTTGAACTCGATCTTGTTCGTGCCCGAAAACGTGATGCCGCCGATGCCAATCGAAAGCACGATCTCAGCAGCGTTGTAGCCCTGAAGATCGATTGCCGCAGGTGTGTTGTCGGCGGCCAGCACCACCGCGCCGATGGCCGAAACCACCGTGATATCGGAATGAATGTCCCGCATGGGATGATCCTTTCAAAAGAAAGGCGGAAAGCTGAAGCCTCCCGCCACATTTCGGATTGTAAATGGCGCGCCGACTAGCTGGCGGCGACCTTCAGCAGCTTGATCGCCTCGAAATTGACTACCGCACCACCCACGCGCTTCGTGGTGTAGAACAGCACGTTCGGCTTCGAGGTGTACGGATCGCGCAGAACACGAATGCCGAGGCGATCGGTGATCAGATAGCCGCGCTGGAAATTGCCGAATGCAACAGCGAGAGCGCCGGCGCCCACCGCGGGCATATTGTCGTCGGTAACGACAGGCTTGCCGAGGATGGTGCCGAGTTCCGCCGTCGCGCTGGGCGGGGCCCAGATGAATGAACCGTTGGCATCCTTGAACTTCCGGATCTTGCCGAGAGTCGCGTCCGAGGTGATGAACGATGCGCCATTACGATAGCCCTGCTTGAGCGCGTAATAGAGATCGACCAGCGCATCCGCCGGATTGACCGACGCGGTAGGCGTCACAAAGTCCGCCGCCGCCCCTGTCGCGACATAGCCGATGTTGCCCCAGCTGTAGGACGCATTGGCGACCGTGGCATATTGCAGGATGCCGCGCGGCTTGTTGACGCCGTTGCCGTTAATGAAGGCATCGCCTTCCTGTTCAGCGAATTCGATCGACACTTCATCGGCTAGCCACTGCGCGATATCCATCACCGCGTCATCGAGCGATGTCTGAGTGGCTGCCGGGTTTGCATAAAGCTCGCCGGTGTTGATCAGGATCTCGCGCAGGGTCGGGGTATCGGTTTCGGCCCGGGCAGCTTCCTCGCCAACCCAGCCGGATGCCGCTCCGCCCATATTCACCAGCTTCTTATAGGTGCTGGTCGACACAGGGATGACACGCGAAACGCTTCGTACGGCTGAAACAGTTCCCAGCACGCGGTCGATGGTCGATTCCATCTCTTCCGGCACGAGATAGCCGCCGTCCGGATCCGATTGCGTGGTCAGCTTCGCGTTGACCTCGAGAGTGCGCATATCGGCGTCGACCGCGCGGTCGCCCTTGCGGAACCAGGTGTTGAACACCTTCGAGTGCTCAGCCTTGGCCGGATCAACATCGCCGTCTGAGCCGCCGACCTTCAGCGCGGCCAACGAGGCGTTCACCCCATCGAGCGACTTCTGAAGCGAGGTGATTTCAGCGTTGATGCGGTCGACCTTTTCGGTCTGAACGACATCGCTGAGCCTGGCGTTGATGTCGGCCAGCTCTTTCGTGCGCTCGGCCTTGAACGCCTCGAAGGTGGACTGAAGTTCATTGAGGATCTTGGTAGCCGCGCTGGCGTCGGCACGCACGCCGACGAGCCCGCGAGCCCGCAGGTTGAGATTGGCAGTCATATGGTGGCCTCCTTAGGACCGGATGGTTTCAATCAGCCGCTGAAAGGCGGCGGGTTCGAAGCCTGCATCACGCTCGGCGGAACGGCCTGCATCGCGCGGGGCCATCATTGCAGCGATCATTTCAGAGCGATCGTTGCGGGAGAAGCCGGCTCTTGCGAGCGCGGCCTCGGTCTGGCGGCGGGCCATCAGCCCGCGATCCATATTTTTCGCGTCACCGTCAGGCGCTTTGATGTCCGGTGCGACCGTATCGGCGAAGCCGTTTTTCACCGCATCGGACGGGCCCATGAACGTCTCGGCATCCATCAATTTAACAATTTCGGCCCGGGCCAGCCCGGTCCGCGCCTCGTAAATGTCCGCCAAGGCGTTGTCGAAACCGTCGAAAAGCTTGGCGGCTTCACGCATGTCGTGACGGTTTCCGATGACGGCGCCCCAGGCATTGTGAACCATCACGAACGTGCCAAGCCCCACGCGGATCTCGTCGCCCGCCATTGCGATGATCGAGGCGGCCGAAGCCGCCCAGCCCATGACGTTGACGGTAACTTTCGCCTCGTGCTCGCGCAGCATATTGTAGATCGCGATGCCTTCGAACATATCGCCGCCCGGCGAATTGATGTTCACCACGACGTCGTTCTTGCCGATGGAACGGAGCGCGGCGGACATGCGCTTGGTCGTGAACCCTCCGCCGGTCCACCAGTCCTCGCCGATCACATCGTATATCGAAATGCTGTTATCCTTGTCATCGGCTGCGGCCAGCGGCTTTTCAGCCCACTGTGCGAGCACGTCCGACGGCGCGTCCCACTGGAAATTCTGCGGACGGGCGAACGTCTTGGCTTCAGGCAGGTTGCGGATCGTCATCTGGCTTTTCCTGTTCTGATTTCCCGGCGGTATTGGGTGGCGGATAGAAGATGTCGCCGCCGTCGCGCGGGTTCATATCTTCCAGCGCGCGAATCTCGTTTGGCGACATCCAGCCCCATTGCAGCGCCTGCACATAGGCGGCGTTCCGTGTCTTGATGTCAGCCTGCGCCATCGCGGCGCGATTGAACTTGGCATATAGCGTGTCATCATCACGGATGAGGTCACAGGTGACCCCCTCCTCCCACATGGTGAGATGATCTTCGAGACAATAGGTGCGGAAGCCATTGGACTTCTGCTCTAGGCCGGTGCCCCAGTTCGAATCATTTCCCGAATTGTCGCCCATCATTGACGGCGGCACGCCGAAGAACATCGCAATATCGGAGCGCGAGAACTTGCGCGCCTCAATCCACTGCGCATCTTCGGCAGTCATCGATATTTCTTTATAGTCAAGCCCCTCCTCCAGGACCAGCGCCTTACCTTCTCGCGATCCGCCGGCGCGGTATTCCTCAAGTGATTCCCGCAGATTTTCTCGCGCTTGGGGAGTCAGCTGTTTGTCGACCTTCAGGACGCCGCTCGCCGTCGCGCCGTTCTTGAACACGATCGCGCCATGCCGTTCCATCGACAGCGCGAGGCCGATGCTTTCGCGCGCATAGGTGATCGGCGTCACGCCGCCAATGCCATCGAGCGTCAATCCGTACAGGTGCAGTATATCCGCCTGGCCGAACACCACCCGACGCCCATCCTTGCGCGTCCAGATATATTCGAGGCCCAGGTCATCCTTCTGCTTCACCTGCACGCGGTCGGGATGCAGCGGGATCAGCTCCTGCACCTTGTCACGCGACCAGACGATCATCGCGTAGGCATTCCCGCGCAGCAGGACGTGCGCCTGCATCATTCGCCGGAACTGCGCGGGCTTCTGCCAGCGGTTCGGTTTGCGCCTCAGCACCCGCCACAGATCGGTGTCGGATGCATCCTCCCTCGTCCGCTCATCGACCCGGCGCTTGATATGCAAGGGCAAGGTCGCCACGGCCCCCGAAATGATCCGAACACAGGCGTACACCGCCGCAACCGACATCGCCGTGTGGGCATTTACGATCTCGCCGGAGCCGGAAACCGCGCCGGCGCGCAACGCATCTTCAAGCTGCTGCGGCGTGGTGATCACGACGCCGCCGCCAGATGACTGGACCGATGCGCGAGGGTGCGCGTCGGGGGGCGACCACGAGAATAGACGACTGATCCAGTTCATCCGTTCAGACCATCATCAGGCCACGGGTTTCATAGACCGATGGCTTCTCAATCTCGGTCCCCATCGCCACTCCCAGCCCCATGATCGTGGCCACGATGCCGTCGATCCGTTCGGTCGACTTGTTCTTGGCCGGTTTCAGATTATCGGCAGGGTCGGTTTCCACCGCCACCACCTGCGCATGACGACGAAGCACCGGGTGCCCGCCATGTTCGAACCCGTTGCACAGCACCAGGCGCTCGAGCTCTTTCGACGGCGCCGCCATCGAGGCGAAGCCCTGACCAAACAGGTTGACGCTCAAACCCTCAGTCATGAGCTCGGTCGAAATCTGCGTGGCATTCCACCGGTCGATCGCCAGCGTGCCGACCCGGAATTGTTCAGCGTCCCGGTAGACCTGGTCCTTGATGTACGCATAGTCCATCACATTGCCAGGAGTGGCGGTGATCGCGCCTTCCGTTACCCATTGGCCGTACTTCAGCTTGTCGCGCTTCTCGTGAAGGCCGATCAGCGCGGCGGGCTTGAAGAACCGGAGCAGCAGCGCCGGCATCTCCAGTCCGTCCTGCATCGGAAACCACCATGCCAGCGCGGAAAGATCCGTTGTCGAAGAAAGGTCCAGCCCGCCGCAGCAATATTTGCCGCGCAGGTAAGGCTCCAATTCCTTCCACGTCCGATCCGTGCGGCAATAATCCCATCCGAACTTCCGGCCGTCGTCGTCGATCGCATCGATCGGCAGCCAGCGCGTGGCCTGTTCGGTCCAGATGTTCAGATGATAGCTCTTGAATCCGTTCTCCAGGCGCGGAAGCTGGCGAGCGCGTCGGCATTCCGCCTCCAGCGTCTCCAGTTTCTTCGAAATGCCCAGGTTCGGGTTGGCCTTTGCCCACACCTTCGGATCGGTCCAATCGTCGTCGGCATTGGCGGCATAGACCACAACCAGCGTCTCTGGATCGTCGAGCTCACCGCCGAGGATCTTCTCGCACTCTTCCCAGGCTTCCTCGCCATAGCCGCCCTTCTTTCCGGCGGTGGAGATGAGGAATTCCAGCGGTTGACGTCTCGCGCCCTCGGAATCGTGGACGAACTGGTACAGCTCGCCGGACACCCATTCGTGAATTTCGTCTCCGATCAACCCCGAGGCCGACAGTCCATGCTTGCCCGTCGGCCGTCCCGACAGCGGCTTGAACGATGCATTCAGCGCGGGGCAGTAGATCGCCGTCTTCAGGCATTCCAGCGCGTCCGACAACGTCGCGGATTTACCCGCCATCGCCGCCGCCTTGTCGAACACGAGCCGCGCCTGGTTGGCGTCGGTCGCGATCGAATAGACCTGGCCGCCGAACTCGGCATCGCCGAGCAGCATTAGCAGCGCTATGCCCGCCGCCAGCTCGGTCTTGCCGTTCTTTCGCGGCACCCACACATAGCAGCGCCGATAACGCCGCGTTCCGTCCGCGCGCTTCCACCCGAAGAGCGGGCGGATGATGTCGTGTTCCTGCCAGCCCTCCAAAATGAACGGGCGGCCTGCCCATTCACCCTCCGTCAGACAGACATGTTCGGCAAAGAACGCGACGGCCGCGGCGGCAGCCGACTCGTCATACCAATACTCACCGTCGCGCCAGAGCCGCGCCTTGGTGTCCCAGATGGCATCTGGCCCTACTGCGCGCGGCCGCTTTCGCGAGCGCGTGCGGCGGGCAGCACCGCATTGAACGGCCATGGATCAGTTCATCAGGAAGCCGACCGCAGGCTTGTTCTTCGCCGAAACCTTGGCCGCCACCGATGGCGCAGCGGGCTTTGCCGCTGGCGACGGTTGCGTCTGCCCACCGAACAGATCCGGCGAATTGCCCGCCGATGCGCGGGCTGCGAATATCCGCTGCCGCTCGGCAGTGTTCAACCCATAACGATCTTCGAAGGATTCCAGACGGCGGTCCAACGCAATCGCCGCGTCCAGTGCCGGGTGGCGGCGCTTCAATGGCGTGGTCAGATGTTGCGAACCGACCTCGTAGAACAGTTGTTCGCCATCCAGCGTCGCCATCGCCGAGAGCCACAGCGCGAAGTTCTTGCAGTACCTCCCCAGCGTGAACGCATCGACGGGCGCAGCCAGTTTCATCGCCACAAGGCGCGGCATCAGGTCGTTCCACACCTCCAGCGCCGAATCTTTCAGCCACGCCGGCGCGGCCATTCGATGATCGTCTTGCGCTGGCGCATCGACAGCGGGGTCCGCGCCGATCCGGCGGCGGCCAGAATTGCCCTTGGCGACCTTCACCGCCGCAGGTTCTGGTTTGGGCCCACGTCGCGACATCGAACTAACCTCTTGATCCTCAGAAAAAAAGTTTCCGGAAACCTGCGCGCATAAAAATTTGGTTAGGCGGCGGTCTCCAGGCCGAAGGGCCCTGAACTTTCGACCCGCCCCCCCCCTATCGACGCCCGCGAGCGAACCCCTGCTCCCTCGCCGTGCGGCGGGAGTGACACGGCTTGCACCGCACCCGCAGGTTGCCCTTGTCCAGCCTCAGATCGGGCCGCTCCTCGATCGATAGCAGGTGATCGGCCTCCAGCAGCGGCAGGATGGAGCCCGCATCCGCCTTGCGCTTCACGCCCAGGCATCCGCAATCCTCGCACCGATAGCCGCGCTCTTCGATCACTTGATCGCGCACCGCCATCCAGTCCCGGTCATAGCCGCGCTTGAACGCCGACCCGCGCCAGCGATCATGCTCCCGCTTGCGCTCCCGCTCTCCCTGCCGAGCGCCACCGCCTGCGCGAAACACTGGCGGCATCGTTGGCATCGGATGATCCCCAAAAGCATGCGGCCCGCACAGGGCCGAAGCACCGCACGAGCCGCATAGTTGCCAAACAAGGAGAGGACCGAAGGGTTGAACACGCAACAACCCGACGATGACGTTGGAATACCTCGAAAAGCCCCTGATCCGAACAAACTTTATTTCACGAAACGGCAAATTGTTGATCTTGACCGGCGTTTCGCCTTTGCGCCCCGTGGCTTAGCTGGCGACAGATTGCCGTGATCGCACGGCTGTAGCGCATCCTCAGCCCGTCCGCGCCCATCCTCAGCCCCATCTGCGGCAGCAGCGCCCGCCACGGCACCTGCCGCTCGCCCCGTGCCAGAGCGCGCGCAGCGAGGATCACGAGCCGCCTGTCACGCTCCGGCGCCAGCAGCAGCCACTCGGTCGCCTGGTCCCGCCTTGCCACCTGGGCGCGCGTCAATGGCATCGGGCGCGGCACCGCCTCGTCGTCGGCATAGTCGCCGAAGTGATTGTGTCGGCAGAACTCGGGCCAGAACGCGCGGATGTGCAGCCACGCCGCCTCGCGGTCGGGCGTCCGCCACCAGAACCCCATCGCCTCGACAAGCCGCGCCTCCACCTCGCCAAAGGTCCATGCCTCGCTATCCCGCCGCACGTCGCCGCATGTCATCCTGCCTGATCTCCACCTTGAGCCCGAACCTGCCTGCCACCGGCCTGATGCGGCCGATCAGATTGTTGCCGATGTGCTCGCCATGAACCCGCGTCGCGGCGATGATCGAAAGCCACCCGTCGTGGATCACCACCGCGCACGGATCGATCCAGCCTCGATAGGTGCCGTCACCCAGCTCCACGGCCAGCGCCCGACGGACGCGCGCGCAAAACTCCGACTCCCCGGGATGATCGAAGCGGATGGGCACCGCTCCCCTCGACGAGCCATAGGGCAGTTCCGCCGCTCCGGAGGCCGAGGCCCTGCGCCTGCCCTTCCGCTTGCCCCTGGGCGGCGTCGCCGCTGGCTCGGCATCACCGGATCGGCCCCCTCGTGCGTCCACACGAGCGTCCACGCGCGCCCAGCCCTGCGCGTGTGTGGATATATTTTCTTTTAGGGGGGTCTGGGGGGAACTTTCTTTTATTGGGACATCCGTCCCCGATGTCCCGCAATGTCCCGCCACGGGCGCTGCATTATTATGCACTTCCCACATGCGGCCCGCGCCCGCCACCAGCGCAACGTCCGCATTCCGGGGCTTTTCCGTCCCTCCCGCCGCGTCGGCGCCATGGGACACGGGCGGGACATGGTGGGACATATGTCCCGACCTGCGCCAACGGTACAGCCGCTTGCGCACTGAATCCGGGTTGGCGCTATAGACCCGCCCGCCCGCAGCAGCGCCCATCACGCCCAGCGTGGCCAGATCGGCCTCCATCTCGGCAATCGCGGCCACCAGCGCGTCGCCGGTAATGCCTGCGGCGATCAGATGCTTGCAGGCCGTGGCGATGATGCTCATGCGGCACCGTCTTCCATCAGCCGGTCGGTCAGCACCTCGAATGCCCGGTCGCTCTGCCGCAGCTCGCATGCGCGCCGCTCGGCATTGGCGATGGTCGTGTGATGCCGGTCGCCCAGTCGCCGCCCGATCTCCGGCAGCGACATCCGCAAGCGCCGCCGCGCCACCCACACCACGGCAAAGCGGCACCAGCAGACCGACGGCCAGAGCGCAGGCCCGATCATCATAGAAACCGTCACGTCCGCTGCGTCGGCGACGGCCGACAATATTTCTCGAAACGGGTCGGGCTGCCCCAGCACGCGGGCGCGCACGGCCTGAAGATCGGGTGTCGACGCCATCACGCGGCAGCCCCGAACTTGTCCGTCTGATTTCCCCACACGGTCCAGCCAGCACGCGGCGCGCGGGCGAACAGCTCCAGGTACGGGCCGTCGAACATCACCTCGATGTCGGCGTGAATGCGGTCAGGCTTGCGGCTGTGCGCGCGCACCGGCTCGACCACGAGCTGGCGGACACCGCGCGATTTCGGAAGTCCGGGCGCACCCATCCTGGCGATCAGGCAGACTTCCGGATTGGCGCGCGTGTAATAGCCCGTTCCCATGAACCAGCCTTCGCCGCTGCGGTTCTGCTTGGCCCAGGTGAAGCCGACCGTCACATAGGTGAACCCCCAATGGCGGATCACGTCCAGCGCTTCGGGCAGCAGGGGGTCGATCACCCAGCAGAACAGCACACAGTCGCGCGCTGCCAGATGGCCGACGGGCAGGGCCTTGATGTCGGCGATCGACATGCAGTCGTAATGCTGGTTCGGATTGCGTCCCTCGCCCGCTTCCGACCAGTTTTCAAACCGCCACGGCGGATCGGCGAGGATGACCCGGTGCCCGAACATGGGGATATCGCCAAAGGGCCAATCGCTCATGCCGCCACCTTGGCCGCATCACCGTCGTCCCCAGGCCCTCCGCTGGCGGAGGCCATCGCCGGGAAATTCGCACGCACCAGCGCCGCCGCCATGTCCGGGCACACGCTGTTGCCGATCTTCGCGATCTGGTGGGTGATCGGCAGCCGCCCATATTTGCGGTTGCCCTTTTCGGTCAGATACCAGCAGACCGGATCGAGCACGTAATCGCGCGGAAATCCCTGCGCGTTCGCCAGCTCGCGCGGCGTCAGCATCCGCATGCCGATATCGACCAGCACGAATGTGACGGCATCGATCGTAACCGTCACCACGGCAAATCGCGGCTTGGCGGTGATGACATCGATCGGTTGATCGACCGCCTGGTGCTGGCCGACTTCCGAGCCGTAATATTTGACCAGGAAGGCCGCGACCTTCACCGCCCGGTCCATCATCTCCGGCGGCAGCGCATCGGCTTCCACCAATGTCGTCTGGACAATCTGCTGCTGCGTTCCCCGATGAACGATCGTCGACAGCGGCCGATCGGCGGCGCGGCCGACGACGCCGGTGTTGTGCTGCGCGAGGAATGCGGCGACGGCGGCATGCTTGCCCCCGCCCGCCACCACGGTCCCGAGCGGCTTCTCGATATCGAGCGCGCGCGGTGCCTGCCCCTTGCGCTCGCCATAGCCCGCCTGCACCAGCGTCGCCGCCACCATATTCTGGTGCGCGCCGCCTGCGGTGATCGTGTGGGTCGGCTCATCGGCGGCCGTGTAGGGCTTGGCCGAATTGCGGTTTGTCATAACGTGCGGTGCCAGCACCACCTTCGCCACGCCATGATGAAGGCCGCCCGCCGTGATCGCGCCCAGCGGCGCTTCCACATCCTCGCCTTCGCTATGGCGGCGCAGCTTGATCAGGTTCGCCGCCGTGACCGCCAGTTCGCCACCCTTGGCCGTCGTGATCGTCCGCAACGGCTCTTCGATCGAATGCGCCGTCGCGCCGTTCTTCGTGTGGGTGATCGGCACGATCCCGGGGGAAACAGCTGCCATCTCGCCCCGATGCGCCCCCGTCACCGTCGACAGCGGCGCGTCCACGTCATATACCCGGCCCGGTCCGCCATGATGCGTCAGCGGCACGATGAACGGCTTGGCGCTGTTGACGACATAGCGCATCACGCCTGCGGCGATGCGGCGGCAGGTCGCATCCTTCAGCGGACGCTTGCGGTCGAAGATCGACGCGCACGGGATCGACCAGTCGATGCACTCGGCGGCCGTCCGCCATGGCAGCAGCTTGCCGCGCTTCACCTCGCGGGATTCGGGATGGCCATGCGTCGGCTTCGGCCATGTGATCGGCAAGCCGTCGCGGCGCGCGATCAGGAACAGCCGCTTGCGCGAGGTGGGCGCGCCGAAATCGCAGGCGCGAAGCTCGCGGTGCTGCACCTTGTATCCAAGCCGCTTGATGCGGCGCACCCACAGGTTGAATTCCTCGCCCTGCCGTTCCCTGATCGGCTTGCCCTCGGCGTCGAGCGGCCCCCACTGGCGGAATTCCTCGACATTCTCCAGCATGATGACCTGCGGCGCGCCAGCGCCGATCGGCGTAGATCGCTGCAGCCGCTCGATCCAGTGCGGCACCACCCAGGCCATGTCGCGGATGTTCTTGTCGCGCGGCTTTCCGCCCTTGGCCTTGCTGTGATGCTTGCAGTCGGGCGAGAACCAGGCGAGCAGCACCGGCGCGCCGCCGGTCGCGTCGAGCGGATCGACGGAAAAGATCGACTGGCAGTAATGGCGCGTCGACGGATGGTTCGCCGCATGCACCGCGACCGCCGCTTCGTCATGGTTGATGGCGACGTCGACCGCGCGGCCAAGCCCCGTCTCGATCCCGGTGGAAGCCCCGCCCCCGCCCGCGAAATTGTCGACGATCAGGCCGGTCACGCCCGCCGCTCCCGCTCATATTTGCACCAGCGCGACAGGCTGATCTCCAGCTGGAACTGGCCCACGCGCACCACCAGCACGCGCCCGTCGAATGTGCGGTCGCGCTCATCCATCGTGGTGTGCAGCGGCAGCCCGATGTGAAACCAGCGGCTCACGCCCGCGCCTCCCGCATTGAGCCCGCCAGCTTTTTGAGATCACCGACCAGCCTGAAGCGAACCGACTTTTTGCCATTCAGGTCGACATATTCTGCCACGCCCGCCTCGATCAGCGCGCGAGCCGTCGACGGCAGAAACGGTGCATGCTCTCCCTGTCCCAGGAAGATGCGCCCACCTCCGTTCACTCTTGCGACGGCGACGTCAGACCCGTGATCCAGCATCCACTGGACGGCGCGCCTCTGCGCCTCACTCAGCCCACGGATGGTGTCGGAGACAGTCTTCACGCTCACAACAGCCCCCGCCCGGCGGCTTTGGCCGATCGCGCCTTGTGATCAGGGCACAGATGCACCCATTGCCCGCCTTCGCGCGCCACGGCCCAGCCCGCGCGCTTGGCCGCCTCCAGCGCGACGCTGATTGCCGCCTCAAAGCTCCGGTGCACCGCAGCGCACGGCTGCCTGTCGCAGGCGATGCTGACTGCGATGCCCCTGCCCCCATCGATCATGTCGTCACTCCCCCTCGCCACTCCAGCTCCAGCCCCAGCCCGGCCCAACCGGGTCGTGAAGCGCCTGCACAACCCGCACGTCCGTCGCCCCGCTCGCGCGCCAGTGCGCGGCGGCCAGATGACCGGCAAGCCATCCCCGCATCGCGCCTGAAATCCGCTCCACGCGCGCGTCGGCGTCCTGCTCTGGCCGCACCTTCAGGTCGATATCCGCCAGTTCGCCGGGCGCGAGGATCACAACCGCGCCGGGCCGGTCGATCATCAGCGGCCTTCGCCCCGGGTCCGCCTCCGGCTGCCAGATCGGCAGCGCGCCCTCGGCGTCGCGCACCGCACCGCCCTGCAGCTCGTGCACGCTCGGCACCGCCACGGCCCGCACCTTTTGTCCGCAGGCGATCAGCGCCTGCGCATGCAGCCACACCGCCCGAAGGCCGAGGCCCACGATCAGCGGTCCGTCCGCAGGCGCCCACGGGTCGGTCAGCCAGAACCCGGCTCCCTTTTGCTGGCCGAAAGTCTTGATCGCGGGCCGGGGCATCCCGTCAGGCCCGGCAAAGCGCCGCAGCGTCCGCCCATCGCCGGTCAAGTACAGCGCCATCACCCCCGCCAATGTGCCGGGCAGCGGCTCCAGCGGCAGCAACAGCGCAGGCGCGCTCGGCGCATCGTCCGGCCCGCCGCCCGCGCGCCACGGCCCGGTCGGGCAATGCGGGTGCCAGCGCATCCGGTCCACCGCGCCGGGCACGCCGTCCAGCTGCAGGCCCTGCCGGCGCAGCCACATTTCCGGCGCGTGAAATCGCCGCTCGGAAAGCGGCCAGGCCGAGTCCCATATCACCCGCGCCACAACGCCCGAATCCACCAGCGGCCGCTGGCGGCGAAGGGGCGATTGCACTGGCGCGGGCGCGGCCATGGTTCAGGGCTTCCCCCGCGCCGGATAGACTGTCGAAATCGAGACATCCGGCGAGGACGAAAGGTCCATGCCCAAGATTACCGGTGCGCCCTTGCCATGCAGCGCCCCCTCATGCGTCAGCGCGCCTTGCCAGCCCGCCACCGCCTCGTGCGCGAGGATGTCGTCATCACCGGGGCACGGAAGCGTGCCGTCATCGGCGCAGCGGATCACCGCCTCGACCTGGATCACCTCGATCTCCAGATAGGCGGCGATCACCCACACCGGATGATCGGCGCGCATTTCCAGCACCGCCCGCCGGTCACGCGGGCGCACGTCCCTGGCGATCTCCAGATCCGCTGCGTCGGTCATCTTATTCGGCCTTGCCGAGCAGCAGCGGCAGTTCGGTCTCCACCCGCACCTGCTCGCACGCTTCCTTGAAGGCATGGTCGAACACGCGGTCGGTGCGCCACAGCTCGTACCAGAACTTCAGCTGCCCCTGCATCTGGCGATAGCGCAGCCGCGCCAGCACCCGATAGAACGCGCCGTTCCGGAAAACCGGAATGCCGATGATGAACACCGTCGGCACGCGCACGCGGTCGCCTGCGATCGCCGTGTCATGCGTGCTGGTGAACTGCACCTCGCCTTCGCCGGTCGACAGGTTGCGCACTTCGTTGACGGTCGCCTTCTCGTTCACCTTCAGGCTCAGCGACATGGCGATCAGCTGCGATGGCGTTGCGACCGCCCCGCCCGTCGCGTCGACGAACATCTGCTGTTCGCGGTTCAGCTCATCCTCGCCGGGGATCAGCTGCAGCACGTCGATCACCCGGTCTTCCAGAAACGCCGCGAATTCGATCATCGACATCGGTGCCTTGTCGGCCTCCTGCCAAGCCTGCCATTCGTCGGAGAGCGGAAAGGCGAAATGCGCCCGGTGCTTGCCAAAGCGCGGGTCGCCCTCATGCCCCTGCCGGTGATAGTCGATCACCGCCGTCAGGCTGGGCGCGGCGCGATCGTCGCTGGCGAAGATGATCGAGTCTTCATCCTTGAAGCGGTTGACGTGACCGACAAAGCTTTCCAGCGCGGTCAGCACCGCCGTGCCGCTGCGCCTGAGCGGCTTTTCGCGGAACGGGTCGAAGTCCTGCGGGCTGAACAGCTTGACGTTTTGCTGCTGCCCGGTGACCAGCACCGGTATTTCCTCGCCGGTCGCATCCTTCACGACTTCGATGCGCGGTTCATAATACTGTTCCACGACTTCACGCACAGCGCGGATCACGTCTCCGGTGCGCTCGGGCGGAATAATTGAACTGTCGGTCATTGGACGTCCTTTCTCAGATGTTGCGGAAGCCGCCCGATCCGCTCACATCGCGGACGCCGAACAGCTGGCCCTGGTTGGGCGCATGGGGGGTCAGGCGGCCGTCCTCGGTCGCCCAGGTGATCGATCGCTGCCGCTTTTCCTCCGGCAGCTTCACCTTCGTCTTGGCGGTCACGAAAAACGCCGATCCTTCCAGCATGAAGTCCAGCGTCAGGGTCAGCTGCCCCTTGCTCTTGCCGCCATGGCTGATCGCGCTGTCGCGCATTTCGCTCACCAGCTCGCGCAGCTCGCCCGCCACGTCCTGGTCCAGCTGTCCGCCTTCCAGAAACGCCACGAGCTGGCTGAACGTGCCTGCCGCCGGGATCAGCCGGTTGCCATCGGCGGCGCGTTCGGGGGGTATGATTTCGGGTTCTGCCTGCGGCATGTCGTCGCCTTCCTTCTGGCTCATGATGTTGCCCTTTCGTGGGATGCTGCCGTCTCTCCGGCTGTCATGGCGGTGGACGCCACGCGCCCGCCGAAGTCCGTTGCGCCCCAGCGGCGCTTGCCGAATTCGGCGATCTCCGATCGCGCCAGCCCCGCTTCCTCCAGCAGCTCCAGCGCGTCGATCAGGTCGAACCGGGTGAACAGGAAAAAGCCCGCGATATGCTGCTCGCTGTGCAGGCCCGGATCGGCCTTCAGCCAGTCGCGCAGCCGCTCCGCCCTCACCTGCGCCCCTGTCACATGGTCCGGCTCGCGAGCGTCCGTGATCGCATCGGCCAGCGGCGCGCTCCGCATCAGCGCTTCCCAATAGGTCGATTGCCCCTGATAGGCGGGCGCGATCTCGCGGATCAGCCGGTGCCGCACCGCGATCTTCAGCGCCGCCCGCGCCCGGTCATGATAGAATCCGCACCCCGCCGCGATATTGCCGACGCGGCATGGCACCAGCTCGCGCGCCAGCCAGGCCGTCGCCACCAGCGCATCGGGCGCGATGCCGGACAGCGACCGGTCGATCGCGACACATCGTTCGGCGACCAGCGCCTGCCATGTCCCCGGCGATCCCGCCCCCTGCCGCGCCTGCCGCGCCGCGCCCTTCGGCCGTTCCGGTGTCGACATCGTCCCCCCCAGCATCGGCTCAGCCCCCCGCCCTGCCCGATCGCAGCCGGTCCGCCTGTTCGATGATCGCCGCCAGCTGGGGCAGCAGCGGCCGCAGCGCATCGGCCACAGCCAGCGTCTCGCGATGGTCGCGGACGCCATCGGCATTGGCTTCGGCCAGCGCGCCCGCGACGCTCGCTAGGCCCGAGATCATCCGCAGGTCATGCGCTTCGTCGGCGTAGAGCGGCGCGAGCCGAAAGCCATAGGCCGCCAGCAGTTCGTCCAGCGCGGTCGCGTCCAGCGCCAGCAGGTTCAGCGTGGTATGCAGCTTCAGGCTGGTGGTTTCGTCGCGCGCGTTGCGGATGGTCTTTTCATCGCAGCCCGCATCCAACGCGACGCGAGACGGGCCATGCGCCTTCACCACCCGCTGCAGCCCCAGCGCCAGCATGCGCCGGGCCTCCGATTCCGTCAGACGTTGCGGTGCGGGAAGGACTTTACCGCCGCTCATTGGATAGAACCTCCACCATGACTGGAACCCGACCGTCCATTCGCCAGCGCGATCAGCAGCTCCGCCACCACCTGGCGGCGCAGATCGGCGTCGTCTCCGGTGGACTCCCGAGCCGCCTGCTCAACCATGCTGCTGCTGCCGCCACATCGCGGCGCGACGACGATGCGCCCGCCCCTCACGCGGCTTCGCTTTCGGCGTTGCCCGCGGGTTCGGGCGGATATAGGTCAGGCCGCAGCCGATGGCGCGGAACGCCCGTCCCGGCCTCGACCTTCAGCACATATTTTGCGGGCAGCGCGGATCCCTTCTGGAGCAGCTGCCAGATGTTGCCCTGCGTACAGCCGCACATCGTCGCCAGCGCCGTTTGTGACCCTGCCGCCTCCAGCGCTTCAAGGAACGCGGCGTGTTCGGGAGATATGCCAATTTCGCTCATGCCGGATGGTGTAATAGAATGCTATTAGCTTCGTCAATAGGACACTACAATAGCAGGCTATTAACAAGCTGCTATTACCGTGGCATGCGCGTTGACCGGATCAAGGAAGCCATGGACAAGCTGGGCTGGGATCAGAGCCGGCTTGCGCGGGAGGTGGATTGCACCCAAGGGGCTATCTGGCAGATCCTCGACGGGAGGGTGCGCCGCAGCCGCCTCTTGCCTGATATTGCCGATGCGCTTGGCGTCTCGCTCGATTATCTGAAAGGACGCACGGACGATCCGGCGCAAAGCGCCGCGCCGAGGGCCAAGGCCGAGCCCCCGCCAAAAACCATCCTGCTCGGCGTTGCGTTGCCTAGTGAACGGTTGTTGCGGGGCATGTTTGAGGGCCTATTGCAAATCGCTGGCGTGACGGATGATGTGGATGAACGTGCCGCAACGCTCGCTCGGCTGCTGCCAGGCGCTCTTGAGCAAGCCGCAATTCGCTCCGCTGATAGCCGTCGACATCGCACGCCTGGTCAGCGCCAGACAGCTGCTCGATCTCATTCCTGAGGTCTTCGCACACCCCCTTGATTGTCGCGCAGGCCATGAGGCAGGCACTGCAATGCTCTTCACAGGCTGGCTCATCCAGATAGATTGCGTCGACCATCTTTCCCCCGATGTTCCTTGTTCGTTCTTATACCAGAACGAAAAAGATGGGGAATGCGTTAACGCCCGCTGACACCTGAATTCCCACCCCCGCGCGGCACTGATGTGCCATGAATCTTAACAGAATTATACTGTTACGGACGTAACCGTGAATTTACGGCTGTGTCATATCGCGGCTTATGCCAAGCCTCGACACTGCGGTAATGAAGGCCGCCCGCAAGAGGCGGAACCTGTCGCAGCAAAGGCTTGCTGAACTTCTCGGACGCGAACAGCCCACGATCCAGCGCTGGGAAGCCGGGAAATCCGCACCCAAGACGCTGCCGATGTTCGTCCAGCTGTGCGACGCGCTGGGCGTTTCGGCCGATGCGCTGCTCGGACGGCAGCCGGTTCCGAGCGCTGATTATCTGTTGAAGATCATCGACGAGGCCATGATCGGCCGCCGGGCGCTTCCCGCCGCCGATCGCCGCACCATCGCCGATGCCCTATGCAAGCGCCTTCGGCGAAGCGCGGGCTTGCCCGAGTAAAGTTGGATGAAGCCGATTCGTCCGGGCTAGGCGCGTTGCACGGCCAATCGAACCATCTTTTCCGTCGTTATTTGAATTCGAACCGGACCCCACAAGCTCACGATCAAAATGCACACGGGCGCAATCATGATTAATATAGCGGCAACAATCGGATTTGCCGCTAGGGCTGACGCGAAATAACGCAGCGCGAAACTGGACTTCATGTCTGCATATTTTCGGTCAGGTTCGTCAAACTTGAGGAAATTCAGACCTACCGCGCGCGCGATTGAATCGACCGTGCCGACAATGGCTGTCAACAACAGAAATATGCTTGCCCGAAATGACAGCGCCGTATGCAGTGCATGCTCGACAAACGCCCTGTCCTTGTTCGCGAGATCGGGTTTGCTGAGCAGGCTCGCACCCAGGTCGAACAATCGTTCTCGCATCGGATAAACCAGGTTCGCCAACACCCGCAAAAGTGCGATGTACCCAAAAATTATGGCCAGAACGGTGATCAGCCCATGAGCTTCAGCGTCAGTCATTTTCCATCTTCCTCCACCCTGTTGTGGGAGGGAATCAAAGGCAATTCAGGCTCCGCTTCATCCACCTTCGCCTTACTAATATAGGTCAAACGTGCATAGGTAAAAGTGGCAATCCGCTGTCGGAGTGCTGCGGGCAAACGCCGCATGAGCTGGTCCATGTCGCTGTGAAGTTTGCGATAATAGGCGAAGAGGTGAGCGAGCGACCACGCGCACATAAGCCCGAGGAACGCCATGGGGTGGTCAAATAGCCAATCGTTGGCGGCCATCACCGGCGCAAAAAAGCGCTCGATGACCTGAAGGCCGCCGAGCACGAGAACAATCTCCGCGACCAGTCTCTTGAGATAGCTCCACCAGCTCCAGTGCTGGTCCCCGGTATCGCTCACTGACGCGATCCATAACGCAGCCGGGTCACATATCCCTCGCGAACCAGATGGTCCGGCCCACTCAATCGGCCGGCCTGGTGGGCTTCACGACATCGACGTCGCGCAGCTCGGGGAAGCAGCGCTTCGCCGTGTCCCGCCAGATCCCTTTGACATTCCCACGCCACGTCCCATGGCCATAGAGCACGAGCTGTCGCTGCTCGCCCTCATGGATTTCCATGCTCATTATCGGGTCGCCGGGCGCAGCGAACATGATCCGCATGTACCAGTTGATCTTGACGCCGTCGGCAATCGGGACCGGCGTCGCCGTTCCGCGCTTTGCCCAGGTCTCGGTGACGCAGGCCTGAATCTCGGTGAGCGGCGCTGCCGAGGTAGCTGCCACATAGGATCGGTCAGCTGGAAACACGACCGCCGCCAGAATAAGTTCGATCACGTTGAACCCCCTGCGGCAGGATCATATCGCCTGCGGCATGGTCCCGCCCTAATAGTTTGCTATTGACTTAGATAATAGAATGCTATTTCTTCCGGCCCCATCAACCCATGGGAGCACATCATGCGTCACGATCCGGTCATTCCCGCCGCGCGGCTTGCCGCTGTCGACGGCTCCATTGTCCTTCCCCCCGCGCACGAGCAGCCCGATGTCCTGACGTCCGACTGGCTCGTGCTCCAGTTCGATCGGCTGCATGACACCGGCGAGGTGATCGGCGTCAGCGAAAGCCGGGGTGGCGCGCTTGCCGACGCCTTCGCTTGCGATCTGAACGAAGGCCGCATCATCGCCATCGCCCGCGTTGACACCGTGGTGCTTCCCGGCAGCACCCCCGGAAGGCCCGCCGTACTGGGGCCGCGCCGCGACCGCGACCGGGCCGAACCGCCATCTCCTGAAGCCGCGCAGCGCCGCGCCGATGCCCGCGCGGGCGTCAGGCTGGCCCGCGCCGTGCACAATTTCGCGCTCGGCTTTGCCGCCTGCGCGACGCTGATCTTCATCGGCGCGCTGGTGCGGGTGCTGTGATGGCGCACCTGTTCACGCCAGAGACGCTGGAGCTGATCGGCCTGACGGTGATCGTCGCCATCATCGCCGCGCTCATCGTCGCCACGCTCTGGAACCATGATCCGGATGCGCCACCGCCCTGCGGCGGCTGCGACAGCGCCTCCTGCATCCACTGCAACCCGTTCTGAGAAGGATCGACATGCAGCAGCAAGCATCCACCGATTGCCCTGAGCGCCTCGACGCCGACCGCTGGCGGCGCGTCCATCTGGCGGGCGACCGCAACCCGCCGATCCGGCTCATCCGGGGCAAGGTCTTCGCCTTCCCCGCCAAGGGCGAGGTCCTGCGCAATGGCTGATTCGATTGAACAGCGCCACCGCGCCAACATGAACGCAATCGCGGACGTACTCGACAGACAATTCAACCCGCCCGGCAGCGTCCGCAAGATCGTGTTCACCCTATTCATAGCCGAAAGCGGCAAGATGGAGGGAGGGCGCGTCAACTACATCAGCAACGGCCAGCGCGACGACATGACCACGATGGTCAAGGAGTGGTTGGCGCGCGTGGAAGGCCGCTTTTCGCAACAGGAAGGCCGCTCATGAGCGGCGATCAGGACCTCTCGCGCGAGATCCGCCACATGGTCCGCGAGGCCTCGGACATTATCGAGGATCCGCGCGCCGCGCAGGAAATGGCGATCGGCATCTTCGCCACCATCCTCTCGGCCGTGCCGCCCGTGCATCGGCGCATCATCGGCCTGCACCTGGTCAATCGTGCCATCGCCCATCTGGGCGACCAGCCCGCATCACCGAAAGGCATTACCATCCATGGCTGATCACACGCACATCATGGTTGATCTGGAAACGCTCGGCACCGCAGCCGGATGCACAATCCTGTCCATCGGCGCCGTTGCCTTCAATCCGCTGTCGGGGATGATCGGAGGCAACTTCTACTGCAACGTCGACCGCGCAAGCTGTGAAGCGATTGGCTTGAAGACCAATCCCGCGACCGTCGCGTGGTGGGCACAACAATCCGTCGAGGCACGGGCAGCGCTTGAGGCAAACCCATATCCTATCGACGTCGCGCTTGACGCGTTTTCCTATTTCTACAGGGACAACGACGGCACGCACCTGTGGGGCCATGGGGGAAACTTTGACGCTCCCGTTCTGGAATCGGCATTTATCGCCGCTGGTATGGACCTGCCGTGGAAATACAGCGCCGCACGCTGCACGCGCACCATATACGAACTCGCCGGCGTAGCGCCCGATCGCATGAAAGGCGTCCATCACAACGCGCTGGACGATGCAATCAACCAGGCTGCGGCGGTGATCGCCGCCTATGGCGTTCTGAAACCAGCGATGGTTGCGAAGGAAGCGGCCCATGGGTGATCTCGCATCCATGTCGCTGGCCTGCATCAAGGCAGGCGTTCCTTCCGATCTCACGATGCGCCAGCTCGCGCTGCTGCATGTCGTGTCGAGCGGGAGACAGCAGGTCCGCGACCTCGCCAAGACGCTCGGCGTCTCCAAGCCGGTCATCACGCGGGCGGTCAATTCGCTCGCAGAAAGCCGCCTGGTCGAGCGCGAGCCTGACCCTGCCGATGGGCGGAACGTACTGATCGCGATCAGGCCAGACGGCAAGTGGTTGCTGGAGCAGATCCGGGAGGTGGCGCATGGCTGAGAACACCAAAATCGAGTGGGCCGACGCGACGTGGAACCCGGTCACCGGCTGCAGCGTCGTCTCGCCGGGCTGCACCAATTGCTATGCGATGAAGCTGGCGGGCACGCGGCTGCAGCACCACCCGTCGCGCTATGGGCTGACCGTCGGCAGCAAGGCCGGGCCGGTCTGGAACGGCGAGGTGCGCTTTAACGAGCAATGGCTGGACCAGCCGCTGCGCTGGAAGCGCCCGCGCAAAATATTTGTCTGCGCGCATGGCGACCTGTTTCACGAGAAGGTGCCCGACGAATGGATCGATCGGGTGTTCGCCGTCATGGCGCTCGCCCCGCCGCACATTTTCCAGGTGCTCACCAAGCGCGCCGACCGGATGCGGGCGTATATGGCTCGCCTTTCGGCCGAAGGTCAGACGCGCTGGGCAGCTGACATTTTGTCAGACGCTGCCCGTGACATCGGGATCGACGAAGACGGATGCTGCGCGGTCGCAAACTGGATCAATGGGCTTTCCCGTTGGCGCCATGCTCCGCCAGATCACAATTCGCTTGATGGCACGCAGCCTCGCTGGCCCCTCCCCAACGTCTGGCTGGGCGTGTCGGTCGAGGATCAGGTGCGCGCGGATGAGCGCCGGGAAGACTTCGCGAACACCCCGGCCGCGATCAAGTTTGTCAGCTACGAACCCGCGCTCGGCCCCGTGGACTGGGCGGGATGGGATTTCGTCGACCAGATCATTAGCGGCGGCGAGAGCGGTCCAGACGCACGCCCGTCGCATCCAGATTGGCACCGCGCTACGCGTGATTTCTGCGCCGCCAACGACATAGCCTATTTCTTCAAGCAATGGGGTGCTTGGCTTCCGTGGCAACCGGAGCATCTTCCTGATTGGAAGGCGCAGGATGGCCGTCTGATGGACCGCCACCACCTCCCGGACTTCAACGATGTTGATCTAAAGGGATGGACCGACTCCTGTCTTTATGACGGCGACGACATTTGCGTACACGAGCGCGTCGGCAAGAAGCGCGCCGGCCGCCTGCTGGACGGCGTCCTGCACAGCGCATTCCCGCAGCAGGTGCCGGCATGAAGGGCGCCGACCAATGCCCGCGCTGCGCCAGCCGCCGCTGGACCGCGATCAAGAATCCCCACGACCAGTTCTATGCGAGCGATATCCGCATCTGCGCGAACTGCCGCACTGCATGGGAGCCGTTCGACCCGGCCGATATCGGCATTGCCGGCGAACCCCGCTCCGCCTTTCGGGAGCCGTGCAACAACTGCGCATTCCGTAAAGGCAGCCCCGAGCAGGCCGACAAGGCCGAATGGGCGAAGAAGCTCTACCAGCTGGAGCGCGGGGCCAGCTTCCACTGCCACAAGGGCGTGCCGATCTCTCCCGACAGCGAGAACGGCTTCGACTATCCCGAAGACGGCAAGAACCCGCTCAAGCTGCGCCTATGCCGCGGCTTTCTCAACGCCTGCGTCGGCAAGCGGATGCGCGAGCATGCGGCCGATGTCCCTGCCGAACCTTGGAGCGATGAATGATCGTCATCCGCGTAGAACTCTGGTCGGCCGTCACCGGCAAGGTGAGCGAGATCGCCCGCATGCACATCTGCAACACCGGCGGCACCGTAGAGCGCGGCGACTATGTGGCGCAGACCTTCAAGGGCCGCAGTTCCGACACGCTTTCGCGCCGCCAGATCCAGCGCTCCGGCAACGTGCGCGATCACCCGCGCCTGACGCAGCACGTCTGGAACCTTGTCGCAAAGGCGCTCAAATCCATGGGGTACGGCGATGCCTAAGCGTATCAAGCTCGGCCGCACGAAGGGCTGGCGCATGCCGACGAACGCAAAGAAGGTCGATCGCTCGACCCGCTACGGCAATCCCTATGGGCCAAAGCAGATCGGAATATGCGTCACCTCTTGGGGATATCCGGCGCCGATCCTTCCGTTGCGGGAACCGCCCAGCCTTGAGCGAGCGCTCGACCTCTACACAGCGCATGCTCACACCCAGCTGGAGCATGACCCGGATTTCTTCGAACCGCTGCGCGGCTATGATCTGGGCTGCTGGTGCAAGCTCTGCGAGCGGCACAAGCACGGCAAGCCGTTTCTCGAAAACTGCCCTGACTGCGCCCCATGCCATGCCGATATCGTTGGCATAATCGCCAATTTCGAACGGGGCGATCTGGCCGTCGCCCTCGAACGCCGGAACATTGACGAGGCATCCAAATGAACCCGCTTCTCTCCCTCGATCGACACCTGTCGCGCGCGCTGGAAACCGGGCGCGGCATCCGGCTGTCACCGGAAGAGGTTGATCTTGTCTGCGCAACGGGCGCTTATGACGCCATCCACCGTGCCGCAGAGCAGGAACTGAGGAACCAGGCAAAATGCCGAAACGCGCAAAGACGCCGCCAATCTATCACCGTGGCGGATACACACTCGACTGGGACCGAAAGGCCGACGGCTCGCTCCGGTCCCCCTTCCTCGCCGTCTTCTGGTATGACGCAGCGACCCGACGCATCCGAAGCGCTTCAACGCGCACAGGCGATGCTGTCGCTGGCCGGAAATTCCTCGACGCGCTCTACCTCCAGAACAGCCAGGGCGAAGCCGTCTGCCACGCATGCGGCCAGGCGCTGAACGGCCACGGCGGGTCTATTCTGCTCGCCACCGCCATCGGCAATTATCTGGCGACCGAAGTTGATGAGAAGGCCTCGGCCGAGGCCATCCGTCACCGCCTCGCCCATATCGTGAACTATCTGGGCACGCTCCAGAGCGCCGACATCAGCTGCGACCAGGTCGATGAGCCATGGGTCGCGCGGTTCCGCAAATGGATGATCGCCCGGCCGATCGTCAGCCCGACCGGCAAGACACGGCCCCGATCGCCGGCCACAGTCGAAAACAGCGTGCTGCAGCTCCAGGCGGTCATCAACGCGGCCCATGCGCGGGGCGACGCCCGCAAGCCCGCCCAGTTCCGGCCGATCGCCGCCAAGCAGGTGAACCGCACCCCGCGCCACCGCGCCGATGTCGATCAGCTGGCGGCGATGTTCCGCTATTGCATAGATCCTGCGCCAGATGCCGCCAGAAGCCCGGAGGAGCGCCAGCGGCGCATTCGGGAGCGTCAGGCCCTCCATCGCTTCCTGATCGTCTCCGTGGCCACGTTGGCGCGCCCGGATGCGGCGCACGATGTGTCGCTAGATCCAAGGCGGTCGCAATGGGACGCAACGCATGGCGTGCTGGATCTGAATCCGCGCGGTCGACGCCAGACCCGCAAGTATCGGGCGACGGTCTGGATGCCCTACCAGGTGCGCCCGCATCTGGACGCCACCAAAGGCTTTTTCGTCGGGCCGCTCAGCGTCAAGAAATCATGGGAAGCAATGGCGGCCGAGATCGGCCTGCCGGGCGAGGGCGAAGCGGGGATGAAGCTTGTGCGCCGATCGATGGCGCAGCTGCTGCGCCGGCCCGACCTGAAGGTGCCGGTCGAGCAGGTGGAATTGCAGCTGGGCCACCGCCGCATCGAGTCCACGTCAGAACTGTATGCGCCGTTCCAGCCGGACTATCTGCCCGACGCCAGACGCGCGATCGAGACGATCATTGATGAGATTGAAGCCGTTGTTCCCGGCGCGTTTCACCGGAGCGACACCGGAGAGAAGCCCAACGTGGTGCCGATCAAGGCCGCACAATGAGCGATTTAAACGAGACATTTCAACGGGTTGGGAGTGGTGGACGCGGCAAGGATTGAACTTGCGACCCCTGCGATGTCAACACAGTGCTCTACCACTGAGCTACGCGTCCACGCGGGCGCTCTTAGCCAAGGCGCGATGCCCGCGCAAGCGCCCCTTCGACAAAATCTGCTCGCGTCAGGCGGGAGTGGCGCCAAGCTCGAACAGCCGGTCCACCTCGGCCACCAGATCGCGGAGATGGAACGGCTTGGAGAGCACCTTGGCGTTGCTGGTCGGCCCTTCGCCCCGGTTCAGCGCAACCGCGGCAAAGCCGGTGATGAACATCACCCGCATCGCAGGCGCAAGCGCGACGGCGCGCTGGGCAAGCTCGATCCCGTCCATCTCGGGCATGACGATATCGGTGAGAAGCAGGTCGAAACCGCCGGTCGCAACCAGCGGCAGCGCGGCCGTGCCGCGATCCACCGAAGTGACCGTGTAGCCCGCCCGCTCCAGCGCACGGCCGATATAGACACGCATCGACTCATCGTCTTCAGCGAGGAGTATTCTTGGCATTTCCGCTGACACGCTCCCACAGAACCGCTACCTTTGCCCGGGTTGCCGTTATGCCAGAATAGATTAACAAAGTCGCCACAGCATTTGCCGAGAGACCCGATTGACGAAGCTTGACCCGCCGGTTCCCGGCCAGCCCGGGACGGTATATATCGAACACCCGCCCCAGCCTTTCGTGGAGACGGGGGGCGTTGCGGGCGGTCCGGTGCTGATCTCCGTCCCTCACAGCGGGCGCTATTATCCGCGCGAACTGGTCGAGCAGGTCCGGCTCCCGATCGATGATCTGCGGATGCTTGAAGACTTGCTTGTCGATCATCTGATCGAGGAGGCGATCGGCCGGAATGTCCACACCATAACGAACAACTACGCCCGTGCATGGATAGACCTGAACCGGCGCGAGACCGAGCTTGACCCGCGCCAGCTTTCGCCCCGCCCCGCCGCCCATATCGATCAGCGGTCCCCCCGCGTGGTGGCGGGACTGGGCCTCATCCCGCTGACGTCGGGATCAGGCCGCGCGCTGTACGACGGCCCGTTGGCGATGGACATGATCGCGAGTCGGATCGAGCGGGTCCACCGCCCCTATCATGCGCGGATCGCCGCCGGGCTGGGCGCGATGAAGGAGCGGTTCGGCGCCGCATTGCTTTGCGACCTGCACTCCATGCCTCCCCTGCCCGCAGCGCAGGCGGCGGACATCGTCCTGGGCGATCGTCATGGGCGCACCGCAGCCCCGGCGCTGGTCGACACGGCGGCCGCCTGGCTGACGCAACAGGGCTATCGCGTCACGCGCAACCGCCCTTATGCCGGGGGGCATAGCGTGGAGCTGCACGGCCGGCCCGAACGGGCATGCCATGCGATCCAGATCGAGTTCGACCGGCAACTGTATCTGGAATCCGACGGACGCACGCTCAGCCGCAACGCGCCGGGCGTCGCCAGGCTGATCGCCGGGCTAGCGCGGGTGCTGCAGGAGTGCCTTGATACCGATTCGGGGACGCGCCTTGCGGCGGAATGATACCCTGATCAAATAAAGGACCACCCTGTGAAATCACAGGGTGGCCAAGGTTCAGGGAGGAAACGCGCCTTGCGGCACGTTACACGGGTGCGAAAGGGGAACGCGACACCGTGCAAAATCAAGATAGGACGATTGGCTGATCTTTTCAAGGCGAGCCGTTCAGACTTTTGGCAACATTCTGGCAAGCACGTCGTCACGGTCGAAAAACTGGTGTTTCAGAGCGCCTGCGATGTGGAGGCCAAGCACCGCAATCGTCGTAAAAGCCAGTATTTCATGCGCCTCGCTCCATAAACCCGTCGCGCTTCTGCTCTGTTCGACCGGCAGGAACGGAAGCTGGAACATGCCGAAGTATTCCAGCGGAAATCGGAGCGGCGACGCCGAGGCCGTCAGCCACCCGGTGAGCGGCAACGCGATTATTGCGACATAGAAGAACAGATGAGTCGCGCGCGCCGCCAGCACCTGCCAGCCGGGCATCGCTGCCGGAAGCGGCGGCGGCCGGTGTGAAAGCCGCCACGCCAGCCGCAACAGGCTGAGCGCCAGAATGGTGAGGCCGATCGACTTGTGCGCCGCCATGATCGCCAACTCATTGGCGCGACCGAACAGTTCGTGTCCGAGGCCAAGCGCGATGTTGGCCACGATCAGCAGCGCGATCACCCAGTGAAGGGCGATCGCCACCGCCGAATAGCGGCTAGTCGTTTGCAACACCTTGGTCCGCCCCTTCCACCGACGCAGGCGCATCGCCCGCCGGGGTCGACGGCGGCAGGTTACCTTCCGCCATCTGGCGCGTGAACAGATCGCGGATCAGCGACAGCGAGAAGAGATGCGCGTAGATCAGCCCCATCGCGCCCGACTGGATCATCTTGCGGGAGACATCGCCGCGCAGTTCGCGAAGCTTGTCTTCGGCCACCATGCGAAAGCCGCGATAGACGAAGGGTTTGTCCGCGCCTTCCGGCTGGATCGAAACCTCGCCGTCGATGAGCAGGCCGTTTTTGTCGAGGTCGGCAATCAGCGCCGCGGTGCGCGCGCCGGACTGCTCGAACTGTTCGCAAAAGTTCAGGATCGCCTTTGTCGTTTCGCTCGGCTGCCCCTCGCTGAAAAGCGGATCGCCTTCACCCTCTGCGGAGATGATGCCCGACGACGGATCGAAGCACAAAGAAAGCTCCTCTGAATCAGGCCGCAGTCGCGCCAGAAGAAACGGATAGCGCCTGAGATAGGCGGGGATATAGCTCTCGCCCCTGAAGCGGCCCTCCGCGTCGACGAACAGGTTCATGCCTTCGTGAAGGCCCATCAGCGCCAGCGGCACCGGATTGGGACCGCTCGTGAAGATGATCGGGTAATCGCGCTGGGCAAGCACGAACTCGTCCACCGTCAGCGGCACGGCGTGAAGCGACGCGACGGCCTGCAGCGCGTCTTTCGGATTCAGCCGATGCCCTGCGTGGTTGGTCGACGACAGAGGCTCAAGCTCGACGTATAAAACCGGAAGGGCATTCTGTGCAGCGCTGGCCATTTGGTTCCTCTCTAGGCGCGGAGGTGATCCGGCAGCGCCGCTCACCACAGGTCTTGCCGTCCTCACTATGGAAAGCCGGGCCTATTCGCAAGGCGGCAGAAGCTTGCCCGGGTTCATGATTCCCTTGGGGTCCAGCGCCTGCTTGATGGACCGCATCCACTCAAGCTGACCAGGGGCGGCCAGCCGGGCGAACTCGTCGCGCTTCGTGACGCCGATTCCATGCTCGGCGGAAAGCGTGCCGCCCATCGCCGTCACCGCATCGTGCACGAAGCGGTTGATTGCGTCGATGTGCCGCCCCAGCCATTCGCCGCCGTCGCCCAATGGCGGCCTGACGTTGAAATGGACGTTGCCGTCGCCAAGATGGCCGAACGCAAGGACGCGCGCGCCGGGAAAGGCGGCTTCGACCTCGGGCGTGGTCTGCAGGATGAACGCGGGCATGTCGCCCACCGTCACCGCGACGTCGTGCTTGGCGGCCGGGCCTTCGCGGCGCTCCGCCTCCGACATCGACTCGCGCAGCAGCCAGAACGCCTCGGCCTGCGCCGCGCTTTGCGCGATCACGGCGTCGGCGATCTCGCCCGCCTCAAGCGCATCGGCCAGCGCCTGTTGCACGATAGCGGCAAGCGGATCGCCCGGACGCGCCGTATCCGCTTCGATCAGCACCTGCCACTCATGGCGGCCGCCAAGCGGGGAACGCGCGGCCGGCAGATGCGCCAGCACCAGGTCAAGGCCGCATTGGGGAAGAAGCTCGAAGCTGCTCACCTGCCCGCCCGTCGCCGCCTCCATCCGCCTGAGGAGCGCGAGAGCGGCGGGTAGCCGGGCGAGGCCCGCCCATGCCGTCACCCGCTCCACCGGGCGCGGCACAAGCGCAAGCGTCGCCGCCGTGACCACGCCCAGCGTCCCTTCCGCGCCGATCAAAAGGTGCTTCAGGTCATAGCCCCGATTGTCCTTCCTCAGCGGTTTCAGGCCATGGTGGACCGTGCCATCGGCAAGGACCGTTTCCAGCCCGAGCGTCAGCGCGCGCATCGTGCCGTAGCGCAGCACCTGCACCCCGCCGGCATTGGTCGACACCAGCCCGCCCACCGTCGCCGATCCCTTGGCCGCGAGTGACAGCGGAAAGAAGCGGTCGCCCGCTTCGGCGGCGTCATGCACATCGGACAGGATCACCCCGGCCTCGGCGACGAGGGCGTTGTCCTCCCCCGAGACGGAGCGGATTTTGCGCATCCGCCGCATCGAGAGCAGCAGCGCGCGGCCATCGGCATCGGGCGTCGCCCCGGCGACCATCGAGGTGTTGCCGCCTTGCGGCGCCAGCGGCACGCCTTCTTGCGCCGCCGCCTGCACCACGAAACGGACTTCTTCGAGCGAGGCCGGGCTCACCATCGCAAGCGCCTTGCCCGTCACCCTGCCCCGCCAGTCGGTGAGCCATGGCGCAAGCTCGTCCGCCGCATCGGCATAGCCTTGCGGACCCAATCGCTCGCGGAGCCTGCGCAGAAACGGCAGCATCAGCAGCGCGCCGGATATTGGCGGATCATGTCGAAAGGCGTTGACCTGAATGTGCCCCGACGGTCAAGGTTCAGCCGCCATTCAAGCGCAAGGCGAATAAGGGGCAGCAAACCCCAGGGAGCGTATCCGGTACGGCGTGACTGTCTTGTTGATGTTCTTTCCGTGCCTATCCGCTTAAGGCATACACCCACTAGATATGGTATGGTGGGTCCATTGGCCTGAGTAGAGTTCGGCAAAGGTCGGCGCCTCGATATCACTGGCGATCCCGAGGAGGGATCGGAAGGCGTTGAACGGGTAGAAGCGGCGATTGAAGCGGAAAGTGAACTCGTTGAGGTAGGCTTGCAGATGCTTGGTGCTGACGCCGTGGTGGATGCCGTTGAGCCACGCTTTGAGGTTTGAGAACACCAGATGGACGATGGGCAGGAACTCTTCGGACACCTCCGGGTCGCCACACTGGGCGATGGCGTGATGGTCGTAACCGCCGCCCTGCAACCCGCTATAGCCGCTCCAATCATCGGTGATGACCAGCGTTCCCGGCTCGACCGCGCTCTGTACAAAGCCACCAAGGGCACCGGCACTGCGGTCTGCACCGATGGCCAATCGAACCCTTCCGGCATAGCGTCCGTTCCGGCGGCGGTCCTGGCCAGTGCCAGGCTCCCGGTGACGAACTTCGACGGCGGCGACCACCAGCGTTTTGTGGTGGGTTCCCCGGCCTTCGCCGCGCGTTCGCCCGCCGATCCAGGTCTCATCGACCTCGACATGCTGACCGCTCTGCCCGCCGATCCGATCCTGATCGGGGCGCACCATCGCGGCGCGCAGTTTATGGAGCAGGCCAAAGGCCGTCTCGTACCGGGTCAGGCCAAGCTGGCGCTGCAACTGGACGGCAGATATGCCGGTCGTCTGACTCGCAACCAGGTAAGCGGCCCAGAACCACACGCTGAGCGGGATGTGGCTTCGTTCCATGGCCGTGCCGACCATCAGGCCGGTCTGACGGCGACACGAGCGGCACATCAGGATGACAGGCCGAGTGGTGAAACGAAACGGATCGCCGACGACGCCACAGCGTGGGCACGCAAATCCATCAGGCCAGCGAGCTTTTTCAAGCCAGGACGCGCAAGCGCCATCATCCGGGAAAAGCCGCTGGAACTCGGGGAGGGATTTCGGGAACGGCAGCTTGTCGCGGTCAAGAACGTCCACAATCCCCACCCTTTACAACCGCTTTGGGTGGCACCAAGCCGCAGGAAAAGTCAGGCGCGCGCCACAAGGCAGCCACTAGATGTAGTGGGTGTATGCGTCAAGCGGATAGGCACGGTTCTTTCTTGCCGTGATCGGCATGGGCCCGACGGCGACCCCGGCGTCCGCGCACGGCCGCGCCGAAGGCGCTTCGCCGCAGCCGGGCTATGTCCAGCAGGGCGAGATCACCGTCAGGCGCAAGATCATCGTCCGCGTGCCCGTTCACCGGCAGGGTCCGCCGCTGAAATGGACCGAAAAAAAGAAAAGCCGCAAGTGCATCAATGTCGATGAGATCGCGGGGGCGAGCCTTTCTTCCCCCGATGCGCTGGACCTCATCTTCCGGGGCGGCGAACGCTGGCGGATGAAGTTCAAGGAGGAATGCCCCGGCCTGAGCTTCTACGAGGGCTTTTACCTGCGCCCCGCCACCGACCGGCAGATCTGCGCGCAGCGCGACGTGATCCACCCGCGATCCGGCGGCGAATGCGAAATCCGGACTTTCAGGCTGCTGAAGGCCGAAATCGACGATTAATCTCCGGATTCCTTGACAAGCGCCGCTTGTGTGGTCAAGCGCCACCCATGTGCGGCTTGCCGCGCCCCAGCATCCGGAAACCAAATGAGCTTTGCCGACCTAGGCCTTTCAGACGAATTGCTCCGCGCCGTCGAGGACAGCGGCTATACCGAGCCGACGCCGGTCCAGCGTCAGGCCATTCCGTCGGTGCTGATGAACAAGGACCTGATTGCCATCGCGCAGACCGGCACGGGCAAGACCGCGTCCTTCGTGCTGCCGATGATCGACATATTGTCCCACGGCCGCGCCCGGGCGCGGATGCCGCGTTCGCTCATCCTGGAGCCGACGCGCGAACTGGCGGCGCAGGTCGCCGAGAACTTCGAGAAATACGGCAAGAACAGCAAGCTTTCGATGGCGCTTCTGATCGGCGGCGTCGGCTTTGGCGACCAGGACAAGGCGCTGGAAAAGGGCGTCGACGTGCTGATCGCGACACCCGGTCGCCTCATGGACCAGTTCGGGCGCGGCAAGATATTGCTGTCGGGCGTCGACATTCTGGTGATCGACGAGGCCGACCGGATGCTGGACATGGGCTTTGTGCCCGACATCGAGGCGATCTGCTCCAAGCTTCCACCCCGCCGCCAGACGCTGCTCTTTTCCGCGACGATGCCGCCGCCGATCAAGAAGCTGGCCGACCGCTTCCTCACCGAGCCGCGCCATATCGAGGTTGCCCGCCCCGCCGCCGCCAACGCGCTCATCACCCAGCGGCTGGTCGAATCGACCGTGCGCGGCAAGCGCGACACGCTGCGCGCCCTGTTGCGGGAAGGCGTCAAGAACGCGATCATCTTCGCCAACCGCAAGACCACGGTGCGCGACCTTGCCGCAAGCCTGAAGCGCCACGGCTTTGCGGTGGGGCAGATCCACGGCGACATGGAACAGGCCGAGCGTCTGCGCGAGCTTGACCGGTTCAAGGCCGATGAAATCAACGTCCTCGTCGCGTCCGATGTCGCGGCACGGGGGCTGGACATCAAGGGCGTGAGCCACGTCTTCAACTTCGACGTGCCGTGGCACCCGGACGATTATGTCCACCGGATCGGCCGCACTGGCCGCGCCGGGGCGACCGGCACGGCGATCACCCTCTACACGGCCGAGGATGCCGAGGCGATCGACCAGATCGAAAAGCTGACCAAGACCAACATCGACCGGACGCCGCTTTCGGGACAAGCGCCCGCCGCCCCTTCCGGCCCGTCCGACGAGGCGGACGACCAGCCCCGCAGCCAGCCAAGGCGCGGCCGCTCCCGCTCCGCTGCCAAGCCCGCAGGCGACGCCCCTGCGAAACCACGGGTACAGACCGCAGGCGCCGCCCCTGCAAAGCCACGGGCACAGACCGCTCCCGAACCCGTTCGGGCAGAGCAGGCCCCGCCGTTACCGGTAGACGCCAACCCGGAGTGGAACGGGCCGGTCCCCGCATTTCTTCAGGTGCGGCTCCACGGCTGAAGGAATAACGTTCCTTTCCCGAAATAAAAATGCACCGGAATTGGTGTTTAATTTACGCTTTGTCCTCAAATTGACCGCTGCGCAGTCGTAAATCCATGTGCCGCACACCTAGCGGCTGGAAAGGTGCAGTGCGGGTGACGGACACGGTTGAGACTCTGGAGCGCGTCAAGGCGCTGATGATCGAGGGCGGACTGCCCCCGACGCCGATCAACTATGATCTCTGCTACCGCTATGTCGCCGCGACCGACGCCGGTTTCGTCAAGGCGGTGGATGCGGCGCGGCGCGAGGGCAAGTTCAACGGCAGGACAGCAACCCGGTTGCGCGCGACATTTTTCGGGCAGACCGAGGAGGATGTACTTGCCGAGTTGATGGACGAAACCAAGGATCAGCTGGATCGCATCGCCGAGCATGTCGAGTCGTCCGGCGGGGACGCCCGGCTCTACAAGCAAGCGCTCGACGGCAGCAGCAGGTCGCTGGAAAAAGGGCTGGACCCTGACACGCATCGCGCCCTGCTGACGAAAATGGCTGCCGCGACACAGGCGATGATCGAGAAGACGTCGCAGCTTGAAGATCAGCTTGTGTCGTCGAGCAAGGAGATCCTGAGCCTGAGGCGCGATCTGGAAAAGGCGCGCTCGGAAAGCCGCACCGATCCATTGACCGGCCTTCCGAACCGCAAGGCCTTCAATGCCTATCTGGAAGCGCAGACCGCCCGCGCGCTGGCGGACCGAAAGCCGCTGACTTTGTGCTTCCTCGACATCGATCATTTCAAGAACTTCAACGACCGCTGGGGACATGCGCTGGGCGACGAAGTGCTGAGGCTGGTCGCGCAGAGCATGGAGCATTTCTTCCACGGGCTTGGGTTCGCGGCGCGCTATGGCGGCGAGGAGTTCGTCATCGTGCTGCCCGGCAAGGACCTGGAAGCGGCGGGCGACATCGCCGAACAGTTCCGCGACTTCATCGGCTCACGCACGATCCGCTCCAAGCAGCGCAACGAGGATGTCGGCAAGATCACGCTGTCGCTGGGCGTGTCGCAGATGCGCCGCGACGACAGCCTCGAAAGCTTCATCGACCGCGCCGACACCGCGCTCTATGCAGCCAAGCAGGGCGGCCGCAACCAGGTGGCCATCGAAGCGCCCGCGACCGAGGTGGCTGCCTAAGGTCAGCGCGGTTTAGGTGGAATCACCTCCGCTCACCCTGAGCGCTTCGATGTAGTCAGGACAGCCCAGCCGATACTGCATCAGCCGCCGAGCGCCTCGGCCTTTTCGGCAAGCTCCAGCCAGCGCTCCTCGGCCGCGTCCAGCTTTGCGCGCGCATCCGCGACCGCGCCGGTGAGCCTTTCGAAACCCGCGGGGTCGCGGGCATAAAGCGCGGGATCGGACAGCAGCGCCTCGTCCCGCGCGATCGCCGCGTTCAGCGCCTCGATCCGCTCCGGCAGCTGCTCCAGCTCGAACTTTTCCTTGAAGCTGAGCTTCGTCTGCACCTTTGGCGCGGAGGGGGCGGGTCGGCCCTTCGGGGCGGCGCTGCTTTCGGCGGGCTGCGGCTTGCGCCTCGATTCCCAGTCCTTGTAGCCGCCCGCCACGATATCGGCCTTGCCCGACCCGTCCAGCCCCACCACCGCCGTTACCGTGCGATCAAGGAAATCGCGGTCATGGCTGACGATCAGCACCGTCCCATCATAGTCGGCGATCACTTCCTGCAGCAGGTCCAGCGTCTCCATGTCGAGATCGTTGGTCGGTTCGTCCAGCACCATCAGGTTGGACCTGCGGGCGAACTCGCGCGCAAGCAGCAGGCGGGATTGCTCGCCGCCCGACAATGTTTCTATCCGTGCGTCGGCAAGGCCCGGCTCGAACAGGAAATCCTTCAGATAGCCCTGGATGTGCTTTTTCTGGCCCAGCACCTCCACCCAGTCGCCGCCGTCGGCCAATATGTCGCGCACGGTCTTGCCGGGCTGAAGCAGCTTGCGCTGCTGGTCGATCACCACCCGATCCAGCGTCTTTGCGCGGCGGACGGTGCCCTCGTCCGGCTCCAGTTCCCCCATCAGGAGCCTGAGCAGGGTCGTCTTGCCGGTGCCGTTCGCGCCGACGATGCCGATGCGGTCGCCCCGCTGCACGCGAAGGGTGAGATCCTTCAATATCGTGCGGTCGCCGAAGCGCTTCGTCACATTCTCCGCATCAATGACGATCTTGGTCTTGCTCTCGCCGCTTTCGGCCGCCAGCCGGGCGACGCCGGCCGGGCCCTGCATGGAACGGCGAACCTCGCGCATTTCCTCCAGCTTGCGGAGCCGCCCCTGGTTGCGCCTGCGCCGCGCAGTGACGCCGCGCTGAAGCCAGTGCAGTTCCTGCGCCAATTTGGTGTCGAGCCGCTGCGCGTTTCGCGCCTCTTCCTCATAGACCTTTTCCGTCCATGCCTCGAAACCGCCGAAACCCACCTCCGCCCGCCTGATGCCGCCGCGCTCCAGCCACAGGGACGAACGCGTCAGCCGGGTCAGGAAGGTGCGGTCATGGCTGATCGCGATGAATGCGCCGTTGTAGCGGGAGAGCCAGTTCTCCAGCCAGTCGATCGCGGCCAGGTCCAGATGGTTGGTCGGCTCGTCAAGCAGCAGGACATCGGGGTTCATCGCCAGCGCCCTTGCGATGGCGGCGCGCCTGCGCTCCCCACCGCTCGCGGTCGCCGCTTCCCGGCTGAGATCGACGCCGATCTGATCTGCGACGGCCGCCACCTCGTGCAGGGCGGGGGCGTCCGGCCCTTGCAGCGCATAATCCTGCAGGCTGCTGAATCCCGCGACGGCCGGGTCCTGCTCCAGCAGCACGACCCGCGCGCCCGGCCGCACCGTGCGCCTGCCCTCGTCCGCCTCGATCCGTCCCGCGAGCAGCTTCAGCAGCGTGGTCTTGCCAGCACCATTCCTGCCGACCAGGGCCAGCCGGTCGCGTTCCTCGATGAAAATGTCCAGCCCACGGAACAGCCAGCCGGCGCCCTGAACCAGTCCTAATCCTTCAAATGCGAGAATGGGTGCGGCCATGATGCAACAACGCTTTTCTAACGATGAACACGCTATTCAGGGCCTATTCACGCCAAAAAGGACATGTCAAAAGCCATGTGGATGAGATTGGCAGTAACCGCGTTCGGCCTTGGAAGCCTTGCCCTTGGCGCTGCCCCCGCAGAGGCGCGCCGCGATCAGGACGAGGCCTATCGGGCGGCACGCAGCGGCGAGATCCGCTCGCTGCCCGATATACGAGCGCGTGTCCATCCCCGGATGCGCGGCGCGGAACCCCTCGGCAATGAGGAATATGACGCCGCGTCACGCACCTATCGTCTGAAATATCTGAGGAACGGATCGAAGATCTGGGTGGATGTGGACGCGCGCACTGGCGCTGTCGTCGGTCGTTCTGGTAACTAGGGTCAGGACCCATTAAGCACATGGCCGTGGCTTGAAGCAAAAAGCGCCACGACCAGAAGAGAGTGAGGCGCATAGTGGTGCTATGTAACGAACGATCGACGCCGTCGTGGCGCTTTTGGGCCAAGCCGCCTTGCGGTGGTCCGCTGCGGGCGACCTGCTTCGTCGAACGGCTTTTCCGGGGGGACAAGCCCCGCAATGCGCCGTTCTCCTCGCATTTCATCCCGCATCGGGCCACCACGGCTCATGCGATCAATGGGTCCTGACCCTCCTTATGCGAATCCTTATTGTTGAAGATGAGCCCAACCTGGGCCGCCAACTCCGCTCCACGCTTGAAGGCGCGGGCTATGCCATAGACCTCGCGACCGATGGGGAGGACGGGCATTATCTCGGCTCCACCGAGAATTACGACGCGGTGATCCTCGACCTCGGCCTGCCCGAGGTGGACGGGCTGACCGTGCTCGACCGCTGGCGCAAGGAAGGCAAGACCACGCCCGTGCTGGTGCTGACCGCGCGGGACAGCTGGTCGGACAAGGTCGCCGGGCTGGACGCCGGGGCGGACGACTATCTCGCCAAGCCGTTCCAGACCGAGGAGCTGATCGCCCGGTTGCGCGCGCTGATCCGCCGCGCCACGGGCAATGCCTCGTCAGAGCTGACCGCAGGGCCGGTGCGGCTCGACACCCGTTCCGGCCGCGTGACGCTGAACGGCGAGCCGGTGAAGCTGACCGCCCAGGAATACAAGCTGCTCAGCTATCTGCTTCACAACAAGGGCAAGGTGGTTTCCCGCACCGAACTGATCGAGCATATCTACGATCAGGATTTCGACCGTGATTCGAACACGATCGAGGTTTTCGTCACCCGCATACGGAAGAAGCTTGGGGCCGATGTCATCACCACAATCCGCGGCCTCGGATACAGCCTCGACGAACCCGCCTGACGGCCGGCTGAGGACGATCATGCGCGGGTCGCTGACCCAGCGGATGATCGTGATTGCCGCAGCCTGGATTTTCGTCCTGCTGGCGGGCGGCGCGTTCGCGCTGGACCGGGTGCTGACCAACGCCATAACCCGCAATTTCGACGCGCAGCTTTCCTATGCGCTGAACGCCATGATCGCATCGGCCGAGATCGGCCCCGACGGCGAGGTGCGCTTTTCCCGGCCGCTTGGGGACCAGCGGTTTCTGGAGCCCTATTCCGGCCTTTACTGGCAGGTCACGGCCCCGGAAGCAGAGCCGTTCCGTTCCCGCTCGCTCTGGGACCGGGCGATCGACACCGAGGAAGCTCCGGCAAGCGAAGAGCTGTACGCCCATGACACATATGAGTTTCCGCAGGAGCCGCTTCGCGTGCTGCAACGCGATGTGCGGCTGCCCGGCAGCGACAGGCTGTGGCGCTTCCAGGTCGCCGAAACACGCGTTGGGCTGAACGAGCAGATCCATGTCCTGCGGTCCACGCTGGGCTGGTCGTTCGCGGCGCTTGGCCTTGGGCTGGTGGTGCTCGCCGCGTTGCAGGCGGCCTATGGGCTATGGCCGCTGCGCAAGGTGCGGCGCGCCATTTCGGAAATCCGATCCGGCCGCATGAACCGGGTGCCGACCGACTTCCCGCCCGAGATCGAGCCGCTGGTGGCCGAACTGAACGCGCTGATCGAGCACACTGAAGCGCAATCCGAAGCGGCCCGGCGACACGCCGGAAACCTCGCCCATGCGCTGAAAACGCCGATGGCGGTGCTGATGAACGAGGCCATGGCGCGCGAGCCGGATCTGGCGGAAACCGTGATCCGCGAAACCGGCGTGATGCGCCGCCAGATCAACCATCATCTCGCCCGCGCGCGCGCCATCGGCCGCCGTGCGGCAGGGCATGCGCGCGCAGAGGTGTGGCCTTCGCTGGAGGCGGTCGCCCGCGCCGTGTCGCGGATGCATTCGCACGCCACCGTGGATATCACCGGAGACCGGCACGCGGCCGTCGCGGGCGAACGGCAGGACCTTGAGGAAATGCTCGGCAACCTGATCGAGAATGCCGCCAAATATGGCAGCGGCCGGGTGTTCGTGACGGTGGAACGCAATGGCGAGTTCATCGACATTCTGATCGAGGATGACGGCCCCGGCATTCCCGAAGAACGGCGGGCCGAATTGTTCGGACGCGGCGCGCGGCTGGACACCTCCAAACCCGGGACCGGCCTTGGCCTGTCCATCGTCCGCGACGTCGTCGAAATCTATGGGGGCAAGATAATCCTTGCCGAAAGCGAGGACCTGGGCGGGCTTGCCGCCACGCTGCGGCTTCCGGCGGCCGAGGGGTAGAGCGGCGGGCGCTATTGATCGCGCAGCCGCTCGTGATGGCGGATCACCTCATCGATGATGAAGCGCAGGAATTTTTCCGAGAACTCAGGGTCCAGGTTCGCGCTCTTGGCGAGCGATCGCAACCGCTCGACCTGCGCCTTCTCGCGCGCGCCATCGGCGGGGGGCAGGCCGTGGCTTGCCTTGTAACGCCCGACGGCCTGGGTGATCTTGAACCGTTCAGCCAGCATGAAGACGAGCGCCGCATCGATATTGTCGATGCTTTCGCGATATGACTCCAGTGTGTTCGCCGCCTCTCCGGACACAATTCCTCCACGCCGCCGCAATCGGGAGCATGCTTGTCGCGGCCTTCCGGCCAAAGTGCAAGCCTTGGGTGCGCAAACCACAGAGGCCAAAGCGCGAAATCTCTGCGTGAAAGCCGGAGCCCGCTTGCCTTAGCCTGCCAGAACCTTATTTAGCCCTATGTCATGACAGCGTCAGTTCATCCCTTCCCCGCGCGTCGCGCGCCCTCGCTCGATCCGCTGATGAGCCTGGTCGCAACCGACCTCAATCACGTCAATTCGGTGATCCTCGAACGGATGCAAAGCGAGGTGCCGCTGATTCCGGAGCTTGCCGGGCATCTGATCGCAAGCGGCGGCAAAAGGATGCGTCCCATGCTGACGCTGGCGGCGGCCCGCCTGCTGGATTACGCGGGCGCGCGCCACCACAAGCTGGCGGCCTGTGTCGAGTTCATCCACACCGCCACGCTCCTCCACGACGATGTGGTCGATGGCTCCGGGCTTCGTCGCGGGCGACGCACGGCCAACATCATCTGGGGCAACCCGGCAAGCGTGCTGGTGGGCGATTTTCTGTTCGCCCGTTCGTTCGAGCTGATGGTGGAGGACGGGTCGCTTCGAGTCCTTCGCATCCTGTCCAATGCGTCCGCGACGATCGCGGAGGGCGAGGTCAACCAGTTGACCGCCCAGCGGCAGGTGGAGATCAGCGAGGACCGCTATCTCGACATTATTTCGGCAAAGACGGCAGCGCTTTTCGCCGCCGCCACCCGCATCGCAGCAGTGGTGGCCGAGCGGGAGGAAGCGGTCGAGACGGCGCTGGAATCCTATGGCCGTTATCTCGGGATCGCCTTTCAGCTTGTCGACGACGCGATCGATTATTCATCGGACGAAACGACCATGGGCAAGGACCAGGGCGACGACTTCCGCGACGGCAAAGTGACGCTGCCGGTGATCCTCGCCTATGCGCGGGGCAGCGACGCGGACCGCCGGTTCTGGCGTCAGGCGATGTCGGGCGAGCGCGCGGGCGACGCCGATCTCGCCCATGCCTTCGGCCTCCTGAAATCGACCGAGGCGATTGCCGATACGCTGGACCGGGCGCGCCATTATGGCCAGCGGGCGATCGACGCGCTTGGCAGCTTTGCGCCATCGGCCGCGCGCGCTGCAATGGTCGAAACTGCCGAATTCGCGGTGGCGCGGGCGTATTGACCGCGCTTCCGGTCGAAGCCGCCCTTCCCGATCTGATCGCAGCGCTTGACGCTGCGTCGAACGCCGTCCTCATCGCCCCGCCGGGCGCGGGCAAGACGACCGCAGTGGCGCCAGCGCTGCTCGGCCGCCCGTGGCGCGACGGCAAGATCATCGTCCTCGCCCCCCGCCGCCTTGCAGCGCGCGCCGCCGCCGAACGCATGGCCGAACTTGCGGGCGAAGCCGTGGGGCGCACCATCGGCTATCGCACGCGGCTGGACAGCAAGACCTCGGCCGCGACGCGGATAGAAGTGGTCACCGAGGGCATATTCGCGAACCGCATTCAGGCCGACCCGGAGCTTGCCGGCGTTTCCGCCGTGCTGTTCGACGAAGCGCACGAACGAAGTCTGGAGGGCGACACCGCGCTTGCGCTGGCGCTCGACGCCCAAAGCGCGCTGCGGCCGGACCTGCGGCTGCTCGTCATGTCCGCCACGCTCGACGGGGCCGCCTATGCGCGGCTGATGCAGGATGCGCCCCTCATCGAGAGCGAAGGCCGAACCTTCCCTTTGGAATACAGGTATCTGGGCCGAGATGCGGGCGAGCGGATCGAGGACGCGATGGCGCGCGCGATCCGTCAGGCACTGCGCGAGAACGAGGGCGATGTGCTGGCCTTCCTCCCCGGCGTCGCCGAGATCGAACGCACGGCCGAACGGGTCGGCGACATGCCCGGCATTGCCCTTCACCGGCTGCACGGCTCGCTTTCGCCGCAAGAGCAGCGGGCCGCCGTCCGTGCCGGCTCCACTCGCAAGCTGGTGCTCGCCACTGCGATCGCGGAGACCAGCCTCACGATCGACGGTGTTCGGGTGGTGGTCGATTCAGGCCTTGCGCGCCGCCCGCGCTATGACCGTGGCAGCGGCCTCACGCGACTGGTGACCGAGCGCGTCAGCCGGGCCGCCGCCAATCAGCGGGCGGGACGCGCCGGAAGGCAAGCGCCGGGCATCGCCTATCGCCTTTGGGACGAGCAGCAGACGGCAAGCCTTCCGCCCTTCGATCCGCCGGAAATCCTTGAGGCGGACCTGAGCGGGCTGGTGCTGGACCTTGCGCTCTGGGGCGTGAACGATCCGGCGAGCCTGCGCTGGCTCGATCCGCCGCCCGCCGCCGCCGTGGCCGAAGCGCGGGACCGGCTGGCGCGGCTGGACGCGCTTGATGCGGACGGCCGCCCGACAGCGCACGGACGCGAGATCGCGCGACTGCCGCTGCCGCCGCGCCTTGGCCATATGCTGATCGCCGCCCGCGACCATGATGCGGTCGCCACCGCCGCCCGCGTCGCCGTGCTGCTCGGTGAGCGGGGGCTGGGCGGCAAGCATGCCGATCTTTCCACCCGCCTGCGCCGCTGGGCGGAGTCGCGCGATCCCCGCGCCGCATCGGCGGCAAGGCTTGCCTCGCGGTGGCAAGGTCTGGTGGAGCCCGAGGGCGGGAGCGCGCCCGTGGAAGACGACGCCGGGCTGTGCGTGGCGCTTGCCTTTCCGGACCGGGTCGCCCGGCGTCGGGGGGCCGATGGCGCGGAGTGGCTGACGGTGGGTGGACGAGGGCTGAAGCTGGACCCCGCCGATCCGCTCGCCCGGCACGAATGGCTTGCCGTGGCCGAGGCGCAGGGCAGCGCCGCATCCGCCCGCATCCTTGCCGCGGCACCCATCGACGCCGCGCTGGTGGAGCGGCTTTTCGCCAGCCGGATCGTGACCGAACGGAGCGCCCGATATGATCCGGCGACACGCGCGGTCACGCCCGAACGCCGCCGCAGGCTGGGCGCGATCACGCTTTCGCGCGGGCCGGACAGCAGCGCCGAACCCGCCGCCGTCAGCGCCGCGCTGGAAGAGGCGGTGCGCGAACATGGCCTCCACCTGCTCCCCTGGCCCGAGGAAGCGCGCGCGCTTCAGGCCCGCGTCGGCTTTGTGCGGGGGCATGACTCCAGCCTCCCCGATCTTTCGGACGAAGCGCTTGGCCGGAGCATTGCCGAATGGCTGCCGCCGCTGCTTCAGAATATCCGGCGGCTGGACGCCATATCGCCCGAGCGGCTGAACCGCGTGCTTCAGGACATGCTTGGCTGGGAGGGCGGCCGCGCGCTGGAGCGCATGGCCCCTGCCCGGCTCGCGACCCCGGCGGGATCGAACCACGAGATCGACTATGCGGCGGACGGCGGCCCAACCGTTCATGTGCGCGTGCAGGCGCTGTTCGGGCTGAAGGCGCACCCCATGGTTGCGCGCGGAGCGGTACCGCTGACGCTGGCGCTGACCTCTCCCGCCGGGCGGCCGATCCAGACCACGCGCGACCTGCCCGGCTTCTGGGCGGGAAGCTGGCAGGCGGTGGCCAAGGAAATGCGCGGCCGCTATCCAAAGCATCCCTGGCCGGACGACCCCGCCGCCGCTGCCGCCACCGTGCGGACAAAGAAGGCGGATGCGCGACGCTCCTCTTGACGTGCGGGCCGGGCTGTCGCACTTCCCCTCCACGTTCAACTTGCGGGACCGATCATGCCGACGGCGCGAATCTATCAGCGGGCGAAGAATGCGATGCAGTCCGGGCGCGCGCGCGCCGAGGAGTGGCTGCTGGAATATGAACCCAGCGAGCCGCGCCGGGCGGACCCGCTGACCGGCTGGGCCGGATCGGGCGACACCCGCCGCCAGATACGCCTGAGCTTCCCTTCGCTGGACGCAGCCAGAGCCTATGCCGAGAAAAAGGGCCTTGCCGCCACGGTGACGCCCGCCGCGCCGCGCGTGATGAAGATTCAGGCCTACGCCGACAATTTCCGCTAGGATGCAGTCAACGGCCCCGTAGCTCAACTGGATAGAGCACCTGCCTTCTAAGCGGAGGGTCTGGGCCGTGAAAGGGATGGGAGTAGTGTAGGTTATGCGTTGCCGGTGTTCCAGCGAACCGTGTAGCGAACCGTATTGGGGCCCCGTAGCTCAACTGGATAGAGCACCTGCCTTCTAAGCAGGATGTTGCGTGTTCGAGTCACGCCGGGGTCGCCATTCTGAGAAACAGGGGGCTTAATTGCGGATTAGGAAGATAGAGATCACCGAGTGGCGGAACTTCCGCAATGTCTCGATAACTCTTCCCCCTGACGCTGGGCTGGTATGCCTAGTGGGTGCTAACGGCACCGGCAAAACGCACGTTCTCGAACTAATTTCTGCCTGCGCCCATCATATCGGCTTGTCATCCGGCATTGAAATACCGCGCGGTAATCCGCTCGCTGATGAGGTCCGAAACTTTGCGGTCGAGATATTCTTGGCGCAAGGGGTAAGTGACGCCTTGGACGTTCCCTTCGATAGTGCTGAAACCTATGCAGCATGGGACCGTACCATAAGATTTGAGGGGCAATCGCAGACCGTTGCAGCAGGCGGGATCGCTGACGTAAACACAAGCAGGCGGTTTGCCCAGCAGGTCGTTCAAAAACTGAGGGAATCCAAAGAAGTACATCATCTAACGCTTGATGCAGACAGGGCATTTCCAAAAAGAGACTTGCCAGCTCACGAAATGGCCCAGGCATTCGAACGTAATTGGATGGATGAAAGTTGGAATAAGGGTAGGGCCTTTCAAACAACCAGAACTCTCTATGAGGAATGGATTAAGTATTGCCTTGCACGAGAGAATAAAGCTGCAAATCAATTTTACCAACATGCGCGACGTGCTGCCGAAGATGGCGCAGCTGGCCCGGTTTTTTCGGACGCATTTGGCTCGTACAGGACATCCCTTAGAGAGGTGATGCCTCATCTCCTGTTCGCAGGTGCAGATCAGGAACGAAAGGCCATTCTCTTTGACACGTCCGGCATGGAGCTACGGTTCGATCAGCTTAGCGGGGGCGAACGGGAGATTGCGTTCCTGATTGGCCAAATAGATCGGTTTGGCTTGAGAAACGGGCTGTTCTTGCTTGATGAACCAGAATTGCATCTGAATCCCGACCTTGTTCGGGCTTGGGTCACCTACTTGGCCAACACGGTAGCGACTGGCCAGGTGTGGTTGGCAACCCATTCATTGGAAGCCGTTGAGGCTGCTGGGTTAAGTTCGACTGTGCTTCTGGAGCGCGACCCGGACACCAAGCTGGTCGATCACGTAGGCAGTCTGACAGAACGGCCGGTTCTTTCTGCGCTATCCCGCGCGGTCGGAACACCTGCATTCTCGATTTCTGGTCTTCGATTTGTTTTCATCGAAGGAGAGGAGACCATCGGTGAGCGGGAGAGATACCGCCGTGTCACGGGTCTCGGCGCAGACACCCGGTTCATTGAATGCGGGTCATGTAGCGAAGTTGTGCGTCGTCTATCTGCGATACAGGGCATCGCAAAGGAGGCCGGTCAGCCAATTCGTATCGCTGGTGTGATAGATAGGGATTGGCGCACCAAAACAGAAATTGATGCGTTAATGTCTCAAGAGAGCTTGTTTGCTCTTCCTGTTCATGAGGTCGAGAATTTCTTTCTTCACGAGGCGACACTGAACGATCTGGCAGCACGACTAGGCCACACGCAATTCCGATATACTGATGTTCTGCGTCAGGCATGTGATGAGCGAGCCGGGGGCTGGATCATTCAGAGCGCACTTTCGGATGAAAGCTGTAGCGACATTTCCGAGTTGCCGAGTGAGGCGAGAAGTTTGGCCTATGGCAAGACATGGCAACAGATAGAAGCCAACATTGATGCAGCCATGAAGGAAATTGGCGATCGGGCTGGCTTCGATGAAACTCGGAAGGGAAAGTTGGTCAAACGATTGACTGTATTTGCCAATATATATGGGCGCAAACGCAATACAGATGAACTCTGGAAGGTCTGCGAAGGAAAGGAAGTGATGAAAGCAATGGCGAGAGCGCTTGGCTTCTCGGATCACCATGCTCTGGAGCGCGCAGTAACGACTTATTGGGATACCGATGGCGGGCATTTGCCAGATGAGGTCCGTCAACTCCGCGAGCAGCTCACAGCTTCGTAACAGCAAAAACCTGTAGACGTGCAAGCCCAAGAGTGCCTACCGTCAATGCGCTCGGGACAGCGCGACCATCGCCGGTGCAGTCCGGGTCCGAGCCGGTGGGCGACACGACAAGCCCTTCATTCGCGTTGCAGGCCCAGGGCGATCCCATGTGCCGCGTGGACCCTGCGAGCCGACGAACCAATTTGCACAATCGTGCGCTGGTCGTCGGCTGATAACCAACCCATGCCTGTCGCCAGCGCCTTCGCATGAGAAGGAATTGATTATGGGCGTTATCGTCAGTTTGCAGGAGCGGCGCGAATGCGCCGAAATCGAAGCGAGACGGCTCCGGGCCCGCGATGCGATCGAGGAACTGTGGGACGTCGTGAACAATGAACAATGGGATACATGCGACGTGGCAGAGGCGATTGTCTTAGTGGTGCAGGCTTGCGATCTTCACAATGGCGGCAACCTGGAGGGGCTGATCCTTGGTATCCCGAATGACTATTCGGACCTGATCGCGGGGTTGCATTACACCGATATGAGCGAGGAGGAAGTATGAGGAATTTCACCGCAACCGTGAAGGAGCGCGAGGTTGGCCAGCCCTGCTACGTGGCGCTCGAACTCAAGGGCGATATCGGCCTGCCTGCCGACCGCTGGGTTACGCTCAACCTGCCAGAGGGTACCGGCCTCGAAGAAGCGAAGGCCGTCGCGCGGATGTTGAACGATACTGTGGAGACAGTCCGCCTCACCTGATCGCTCGATCACCCTGGCTCGAACGGGCTCACATCACGGGTCCGGCAATCACCACACAGGCGGTTGCCGGGTCCGTGACTCATGAAGGGTTTGCGGCAGCGTAGGCAGGGGCGCTCTTGCTCGGCTGGCCTGACATGCTTGACGCCCGTGCCGTCCGCATCCGCTGCGATGATTCCCGGCCCTCTCACCGCTTAGTGCTCCCCTTCGCGGGCTTGTGGCCTCCCTTGCCCAGGGGACGCGGCGGGGTCGTCCCCGGCCCCTGAATTGCCTTCGTCTGGCGCGGCGGCGTGTAGCGCGGGGGTCGTGGCGAGCGCATCATGGTTGCTTCTCCTGCTGATGTTTCTCCCGCTCTGCCGCCAGAGCGGCGCGGTATTCGGCAAGGTCGCCAGGCGAGAGCCGCTGCAATACCCAGCGCGGGGGCTCGAACCGGCCGCGTACCGAGAGCATGGCGAGCCGGAAGGCATCGCTCCGCTGGTTCTTCGCCGCCTTCCGGCGAGCTTGCGCGCTGATGCTTGCGTGATAGCGGCTCACCGCCCCGCCCCTTCCAGTGCCTTGAGGCTCTTCGCGGCCTTCGCAGCCGGGGCGTTCCGCAGGGCGAGGATGTCGCCGTAGCGCTTCACCAAGGCCGAGCTCGACGCGGCGACATGGTTGATTGCCGCCTCGGTCGCGCCGAGCTGGGCATTATCCACGGGCGCGAACTTGGCGGCGGCGCGCGACCGGACAACGGCATGGGCGGGGGCATCAAGCCCAGAGAGGAATGGCTGGGCATGGAGCACGGCCGCCACGGTCGGGATATCTCCCGCCTCCACCGCCTGCACCACAAATTGCATCCGCTGTTCGGGCTTCTTCATCGCCTTCACGTGCGCCCGCACCTCGGCTGCCAGGGCGAGCCCTTCGGGCGTCTTGCGCGCCGGGTGATCGAGCGCGGTGGCAACGCGGGTGGCGAGTACGTCGCGGTAGCCGTTCAGCTCCTTCATCCGCCGGTCGATGGCTGGGCTGACACGGGCAAAGGCCTGTTCGGCGGCGGTGATGAAATCCTCCGCATCCACAACCCGCGTCGGCTTGCCGTTCTTCATCCGCACGTTGTCGCTGTAGTCCGTGCGGCCCCCACGTTCGGCGGCGTGTTGGCGACGGCGCGCCGGATCGGCCATCGCCTGCAAGTCACGCTCGGCTTCATTCATCCGGCCGAACAGGTCGTACCCACTCCGCAGCGCTTCGCGCGCGGCGGCCAGAACGGACGTGCCCAGGGTGCCTTCGGCGTCGAGCGTTTCTCCGATGCCCAACAGGCTATCGGGGTGCAGGCTGATCGGCACATCCGGCCGGATCGGGGTGCTTTCATCAAGGATACGGGGCATGGTTGGTTTCCTTCTCAGTAGTAGCCAGCGGAAAGCCGCCCGTGACTGGCCAGCATCACGGGGGAATTGACGAGGTATCGGATGGCGTCGGCGGCATGGTCGTTCGCCGTGGTGTCCACGTCCTCAAGCCGCACGTCGTCGCGGGGGAGGAGCGGCAGGGTTTCGAGCGCGTAGCGGCAGCGTTCCGAAATCCAGAGGCCGGGGGTGTCGGGGTCGCCATCGCGCGCGGCGGCCATCATCGACTTGACCTTTACCCAGCCGGAAATGCGATCCTTGCGGGGCTTGACCAGGTGGAGGCCATGCTTGCCGAGCTGTTCCAGCAACGTGTCGTTCTGGAGCCCGCGCGCGTCGTCGCCCACGCCATAGCGGCGGACGTTCCAGCGCTCGCAGGCGGCAAGCACTTCCTCCGCCACCATCTGCGGCGGCCAGCCCTTACCCACGTTCGGATCGTCGGAGCGGGCGCTATGCACCTCGTCCAAGATGATCCACGAGCCTTTCGGGAACACCCGGCCGCCGGGGCCGATGAGGCCGGGCTGGCGGGCATGGATGGCGAGCATGACGGCGGTTGGAGCGGACCAACCCCAGTCGAGCGACACGCCGCTGTACCAGCCGTGTTGAGACACTGGGCCCTGTGGGACGCGGAAATCGCTTTCGGGGATGATGCAGTGGTCGCCAAACACGTCCGCAAAGAACGCGCCCGCAAGATCGGACCAGTTGTTGTTCAGCCAAGCCTCGGCCAGCGCACGGTCGCCGCCGGATGATGCGATGATCGACCGGGCATAACGCTCGGTGTCGATGGTCGGGTTATCAAGGTAGGTCGACGGGGCGTAAACCCAGCGCGAGCCATCTTCGAGCTCGTAGGGCCGCCAGGGCAACCGGCTGGTGACGTGCATCCGGGCGATGGTGGCGTGGAGCGGGCCGCCGGGGTTGCCGAGTACGATCATACGGGTCGGGATGCCCGCCGGGCCGCGCAGGTTGGCGCGCAGCATATTGATGTGGCGCAGGGTGGTGAAGTTGGTGATCTCGTCCACCGCCAGCAGGTTCGCTTCCTGGCCCTGCCACTTGGCGACGTCCTTGGCCCCGGAGAGGTTGCCCATGGTCACGACTGCACCGTTCGGGCAGCGGATCACAAAATCGGCGCGATTGGAGCTAATGCCGCCGGGGAAGGCGTCCCGGAACAGCGCTTCCATCTCATCCCACAGGTTCGCCAGGCTCTTGTAGGTGGCGCGCAGGATCAGGACGCGGGCCTTGTCCTCGTACTGGACGCAGTGACGCAGGACGAGGAGCGCCAGCGCCGTGGTCTTGCCGGAGCCACGGCCGCCAAGCATGGCGAGGTTGATGTCCTCAGGGACGGCCAGCACCCGCTCTTGCCAGGGCGTTGCGGTGGCGAGCTTACCCATGGACCGCCTCCGCTTCGATCATCTTGGCGTAGGACCGCTCGTCCATCGCGCCGGGCAGGTTGATCTGCACCGCGACCGTCGGAGCGCTGTCAGCCTGGCCCGTTTCACGGTAGCCGTGGCGACACTTGAGGAGGAACATGGCTGCCGCGACCTGCCCCTTCCGGGCCGCCTCCAACAGGGTGTGGACCAGCTCGTGTTCGAGGCCCCCAAGCCCTTCGGCAAAGGCCGCCTCGACCTCAGGCTGGCGCTTCCGGCACTCGCGCATCACCCTGGCCGACATGCCCAGGGCAGCGGCGATGGAGGTGACAGGGTGACCGTTCCGCGCCATCGTGCGGATGACCTCCAGCCCCGGCGCGTGGACCGTGACCATGCCATCGTGGCCGCGTGTGGTCGGGAGGGCGATTTCGCCGGTAGGCGGTTCGCTAGACGGTTCGACGACATTGTTCATGATATGTTCCATACGCTTTTCCATGTGGTTACGGCTCTAGGTTTGGAGCCTCAGGAGCGGGAGACGGTGGAAATGGGTGTGTTTTCAGCTGTACGATGCCCTTAGCCGGGGCCTTTTTTAGAAGGCACGAGGGCGGGGTGGGCGGAAGCTCGGCCCAATGCCAGGGGAGGCAGCCCGCAGGGTTAGCAGGGTTGTTTGGCGGTCCCTGCCACCCCCTACTCCTACTCCCCCTCTTCTTGTTGTTGTTAACAACAACAGAAATATGGTTCGGCCGATTTGGGGCTAGGGAAGAACCCAGCAGAACCCTGCGAACCCTGCGCCCTTGGTTCAGAACGGACATGGCCTATCCCCTTGGTCATCGGCCAGTGCCGGTTCCGGCTCGCCCTCAAGCCACCATTCCTGCACCCCAACGCGATTGGCCTTCGACCTCAGCGTGACGCCCATGAACGGCACGTCCCTGTGCCGAAGCAGCAAGTGCCCGGCGCGCTTCTTGTCCCATTCGCCACGGTCGAGATGCCGACCGAGAGCGAAGCGCAGCGGCTCAAGGCCTGCCTTGCTATCGACTTGGCTGATCGTCATCCGCTGCCCGGTGCCAACATGAGAAAGCAACAGCCGGAACAGCTCGGCCTTTTCTTCTACCAGTGGGTTGTCGTCCTTCACTGCCAGCCGCGTATCAGCGGGGTCGGCATGGCCGAGCCAGACAAGAGCGCCACGCACCAGGTCCCAATCTTCAAAGCTCCCGAACGGCGGCACCTTCACCGGCCGCCCGGCAGCGATGTATGCGCGAACCACGGTCAAGGCGTCGGCAACAAGTTGCGGCCGGGCCTCCCGCACATCCTCCACGGCGTCGAAATCGAATGCCCGTTCATCGGGGTTCATCATCTTCGCATCGAGACGGCAGGCTACCGCGCGGCGGGCCATGTCACCCCGCAATCGGATGTTGTTTCCCGTCGCCAACATCAGGACGCGGGTGCTCAGCCGGACCCTTTCGCTCTGCCCCAAGATGCGCGCCTGCACCGTCTCGTTCGTCAGCATGGAACAGAGGAAGTCGCCCTCCAGCTCGTTCGAGACATTGTCGATGAGCACGACCGGGTCGCCCGTGCGCAAGATCGACACCAGCCGCTTCTCATTCTCTTCGCTATCCGTGCTGTGCGTCACGCCAGACGGTGGGACGCCGGTGCCCATAATACCGATAATCTCCGCCAGCTTGGTCTTGCCTGTCCCGGCGGCGGGCGCGTCGATCTCATGCAGCGGGCAGGTTCGCAGCTCGCCGCGAACCACGGCCGAAATCATCCCCGACAAGGCAACCGACCGGGCGGCGTCGTTCAGGAAGGGGAAGCCGCGCAGGGGATGGACAAGCCTTGCCATCGCAGCCTCAGCCTGTTCGCGGGTCGGCTGCATTGGCGCGGCGGGGAACATGCCTTCGGGGAACGCGAGGAACAGTTTGCTGTCGGGATCGTAGCCAGGCCGTTCGCACGTCAGCGTCGGCGTCATCGACAACCCCTTGATTGCCGGGAAGCTACTTTCGTCTGCAATTGCGTGCAGCATTCCCAGAAGGCCCACGGGCGGCGAAACGCGGTGCAGCTTCTTGCCCCGGCGTTCAACGAACGTGCCGACGCGGCTCGCTTCAACGGTCAGCCAGCCAGGCGTGGCCGTGCGGAGCTCGACTAAGCCAGCATGGCGGATCACCCCGTCTTCTTCGCTGGCTTCCTCAAGCTGGCTAACGCGGACCAGGTCGGCGTGGCGGCGGAAGACCCGGCCGCTTTTCTCATTCAGCAGCTCCTCAATTTCGCCAAGCATCCCGTGCAGGTCAGGGCGGCCAAGGACAACGGCGTCTCCCGGCGGCTGTTCGTAACCGCCGCCGTCCGCGTCGGCGTCATCGTGCCGAAGCCACGCGCGAAGGCGTTTCTCACAGACTTGCATTCCGATGTGTTCGAGGAAGCCAGGCAGGCCCGTAACCGGCTCGCCCGCGTCACGCTTTGCAGCGGCCGCTCGCGCCTTGCCGCGTCGCTCATCGGACATGTCGCCGTTCAGTTGCGCGACGGCCACCACGATATCGTCGGCCGTGTCGGGCTCGACGCCAAGATGGACCAGTGAGCCCGCCAGGTGGAAACAGAACCAATCCCGGCCGCCCTCTGGCGGATAGCAGGCGGCGGCGAACGAGACGAAGGCGAGCAGACCGGCGCGAAACCGCAGCTCGTCCCACTCCATTTCCGGCACATCGGCAGAGCCGCCCGGCGGCGGATTATGCACCAGCGCGTCACCATCAATCACCGATGGGGGAAAGACGGTAAAGCCCCGGCCCGCACGGACCTCAAGGACCATCGCCTTCGCCAGGTTCAGCGGCTCGATCGCGTCCAGCTCGCCCTGCTTGGTGAAGCCGAATTTCTCAACCTTGTCCGGTGCATCGCGGCAGACCACCAGCCGATGGCCCGGCGCGTTTGCTGCGAGGCTCGACCGCCGGAACGATGGCAGGTGGCCAAAGAAACACTCCATGCCAGCGAGCGAGCGCGCCTGGGGAATGTCGAGGTCGATATCCACAAGGTGGCCCGACTTCGCGCCGAGCTGCACACCGATATTCTTGCCGCCCTCGAAGTCGCGAGCGGCGGGTGTGGCATTCTGCCAGCCTTTCTCGCTCAACGGTTGCTTGCTGTCGGGCTTCAACTGCACCAGCCGGAAGCCCGCGCCGATATACGCCATTGCCGCATCGACCATGCGGGTTTCGTGCGGATTGCCGTCAGCCATGCGCCAGCATCCTTTCCGCTTCGCGGCGCACTGGCTCCGGCAGGCTTGGTGGCAGGCAACGGTAGAGGGCGGCGTAGGGAGCATAGCAGCGCGCTTGCGCGCGGCCTGCCCAGTCGAGCTCGTCCTCAAATTCGCGGTCCATGTCGAACACGATTTCCGCGAACTCCACGGCCCGTTCGGCCGCATAATGGAGAGCGAAAGGCAATTCGCTGATTGCGGGCCTGCGGTCCTCTGGCGATGATGGTGCCCGATGGTTGGCTTCGGTCAGGCCCGCTCCGGTCCCCACCGGGGCGGGCTTTTCATATGGGACGCTCCTCATGCGTCACCGCCCGCATCCATCCATGCCCGCACATCGGCGGCGCGATAGCGGACGCTGGTTCCGACCTTCATGTATTTCGGCCCCGTGCGCTTCGCGCGCATCGTTTCCAGTCCCTTTGGCGTGAAGCCGGTTAGCTGGGCCACTTGAAAGGAGGTGAGGTATTCGGGGGCAACGGGAAGCTCCCCTTGGCGCAAGCGCTCAACAAGGCGAACGGCGATCTGGTCGCCAATTCGCTGGGCAAGCTCCATAAGAGCCGGATCAACAGACATAGGCCATCTCCGACCGCGTCCGGCGGTCTTTTCGGAGATGGCAGTGGCCTGGGCCTTGGCTGGCTGCCCATCTGTGGCGCGGTCAGGACGTTATGGCACCTGATGATGACCGACCGCCGCCTAGATGATGTTTACATGCCGATCAGAGAGATTCGTCGCAACACTTTTCGGCATGCTGCGTGCGCTGCGGTGTACAGAGCGCCAACAAGTGCTCGGTCATCTTGTCCTGTGTGTCGAGCAAGCCGTCAAACAGCGCCTTTTCATGGACATATACGCCGTCGATGCCGGGCACGGCATGGTCGAGCATCAGGCGAGCGTTGATCCGGTCAATGCCGACGCGCTGCGCGACGGTGCGGTAGGTGTGGCGAAGGATGTGGCCGGTTTCGCTTGGCAGCGTCTTTTCCTTCCAGACCTGCGTAGCGATCACGTCCCGGCTGCTGTTCGCGCGGGTCGGGAACAGCCAGGGAGTGCCTGCATAGAGAAGGTCGCCCGCCGCAATTACCCGCTTCACAAGCTCGACCATGTATGGCGACAATGGCAGTGCGAAGGACCGGCCGGACTTCATGCGCGGGATCACAATGGCGCGCTCGTTCAGGTTCACCCATTCGCGGCGCAGCGATACCAGTGTCCCCGGACGAAGGCCGCTCAGCAGGCCCAGCACATGCATATCGCGCCGGATCGGGTTGGGGATTGCCTGCACCCGTTCCCACCAGTGAGGCAGGTCGTCGGGCATGATGACGCGGTTGCTGGCCCGCTCCTTATTGAAGGTGACGGCCTTGACCGGGTTGTCGCCAATGGCGTCGGGATCGTCCGCCGCCTTGATCGCGAGATTGAAGGCTGCGCGGAACTCCTTGAACACCATGTTCGCAGCGCGCTTGCCGCTTTCCCGCGTCAGCTCCTTGTGCCGCTCACGCGCCATGCTCCGCTTGATTTCGCTGATCGGAATATCAAGCCAGGCCTTGAGATGCCGGTCACGCCGGGACAACACATCCTCAATGGTCCGTTCGCGGCAATCACGAGCGCGCATATCGGCGGCATATTCATCGTACATGCGCCGCACTGTCCATGCATCCGGGTTGGCGGTCTTGTCGTCGGGGCGGGCGTTGGGGTCTTCGCCCCGCTTCACCTGGGCAATCAGCTCTTGGGCCCGCGTCCGTGCATCATCCAGAGTGATGTCGTCGGTGGTGCCCAGGGTGCGGCGGACGGTCTTGACGAAGCGGCGGCGGCCGCGCTCCCCGGTATAGAGGTCACGCTGGACCTTATAGCTTTTGCTCTTCTGGTTTATCTGGACGAGCAATCCGGTAACGGCCGTGTCGCGCACGGTGTAGGGACGGTCCAAATAGCCCAAGGTGCGGATGTAGCCCTCGGTAAGGCGGCGCGGTTGTGGGTTTACTGACATTCTCGGCTCCTACGTTGCGAACCGTCTGCGCCACGCCAGCGAACCGTTTTCGAACCGGGTGCTGGGAGTGGCACAAAGGGTGAACGAGGGGACTCATCTCCAAGAATGCGAGTGCAGACAATCGTTTAGAGTGCTACAGCGGGCTCAGCGGTGCCCTTGGGAAGGGACTTCTAAGCAGGATGTTGCGTGTTCGAGTCACGCCGGGGTCGCCAATTCGCCTCACCACACTCCATCATCAGGCCGTGCCGCCCGGCGGGACGAGGATCAGCGTCCGCCCTTCCACCCGCCATGACGCAAGCTGCGACAGGAAGTTCATGCCAAGGACATCGATGTCCCCGAGCGCGGGGGAAATCGCCACCTTGAGATCGCGCGTTGTTATGCCGCCAAGCGCCAGCTGATCTATCGTGCCCGCTTCGGCCGGGACGATGCCGTTGGCGGTTCGCATCACGATTGGGACGATGTTCTCGCCACGGTCCACCGAGGCGCGCTGCGCCGTCTGCTCCGAAAGGACGGTGATGGTCGCGCCGCTGTCTATCAGCATCCGCCGCTCAAGCCCGTTGATGGTGGCCTGCGCCCAGAAATGCCCGTCGGGCGACATGCGGATGCGGACTTCGTCGCCCGCAATCTGCTGACCGTCCAGGCCAAGCCGCGCCGTGAGCCGCGCGAGGCTCGGCTCGAAGGGCGCTTGCTGGAACAGGAGGAACAGGCAGAAGGCCAGCAGCGCGAATGAAAACAGCGCGCGCAGCACGCGCCCGACATAGGGGATGTTGAAGAGGAGGAGGAGCAGCGCGGCCCCGCCAATCGCATAGAGCGCGAGTTGCTGCCATTCAGGCGTGGTCGTGATCGGCATGTCAGACGTTCAACCACAGGCGGCGGCATTCGATCCCGCCGCCGGCCCCGCAGCGGTCAGTCCTCCTTGGCGGGGGCGTTGCGGTTTTCCTGCCCCTTCACATCGGTTTCGCCAAGCTGGCCGGTGCCGTGATAGGCGATCTCGCTCTGTCCGCCATGATCCATGAAGCGCGGACCCTTGCGCTTCTTCCTGCTGTGCGGATTGGGATAGGGGCCGCCGCCGCTCTCACCCGGAGTGCGTGTGCCCCCGGCTTCGCGCTGGCTCACGCCATCGGGCGCGCCCTTTCTCCTGCCGCCGCCGTCCGCCTGCATCGGTTGCTTGCGCGCCATGATCACCTCCTGCCGCCGAGCGTCGCTCCTTCATGCGCGCGCGACCTCCCTGCCTAACGGAATGCAGGTGCGACTGTTCCGCCCATCCGCCCAAAAGGGGGCGATCGCTAACCTGAGTAAACGCGCCTGTCAGCCCACCGCCGCCGCATTGGTCTGTGCCGTCCCGGTGTATCGAACGAAGCCGTCGCGCAGGCGTTGTCCGCATATCCCCAAGGAGAAGCATCGTGAACGATCAGCAGCAGCCGCAAGAGCCCACCAATCCGGGAGACGTGGCACCCCCCGGCACGCCGGGCACGGGCGAGAATATCTGCCCGAGGTGCAGCGGGTCGGGCGTTTATGAAGGCGAGCAATGCCCGCTTTGCAACGGGACGGGGAAGGTGATCGAGGGGATCGGCGGCGCTTGAGGCGACGCTTCTAGCCCAGCGCGACGGTGGCGATCGGCCGGTCTGCTTCATGCAGCGCGCGCGAGCGGCGATCCACGCCCAGTTCCTTTGCAAACCACCGGCAGGTGGCGGCCAGCCCCTCCTTCAGCGGCACCTGCGGCGCCCAGTCGAGCAGCGCCTTGGCGCGGCCGATGTCTGGCCGACGCCGCCGGGGATCGTCGACAGGAAGCGGCTTGTGGATGACGGGCGCGTTGCTGCCGGTGAGCGCGATCACCTGCTCCAGCAATTCCGAGATGGTGTATTCGTCCGGATTGCCGAGGTTGACCGGCGAATGCGGCATGTCGTCGCGCTCCATCAGCCGTATCAGCCCTTCGACCATGTCGGATATGTAGCAGAAGCTGCGCGTCTGCGAGCCGTCGCCATAGATGGTGATGTCGCTTCCAGACAGCGCCTGACAGACAAGGTTCGACACGACGCGGCCGTCGTCGGGGTGCATCTGCGGGCCATAGGTGTTGAACAGGCGGGCGACCCGCACCTCGGCTCGGCCCATGCGCGCGAAATCGAACGCCATAGCCTCTGCCGCCCGCTTGCCCTCGTCATAGCAGGCGCGCGGGCCGGTGCAGTTCACCCAGCCGCGATAATCCTCGTGCTGCGGATGGGCTTCCGGATCGCCATAGACTTCGCTGGTGGACGACAGCAGAAATCGCGCGCCGGTCTCTTCCGCCAGCCGCAGCAGGCGGTCTGCGCCCATCACGTTGGTGAGCATCGTATGCTCTGGGTCCGCCTGATATTGCGGCGGCGAGGCCGCGCAGGCGAGATTGTAGATGCGCGTGATCCTGCCTGCATATTCGTAGACCGAGAGTGGCAGCGGATCGACGATGTCGGCCCGGATGAAGGAAAAGCCCGGCTGGCCCTTCAACTGCTTCAGGTTGACGGGACGGCAGGTCTGGAGATTGTCGATGCAGAGCACCTGCTGCCCCTTGTCGAGCAGGGCCTGGCACAGGTGCGATCCGATGAAACCGGCGCCGCCGGCAACCACTGTTACGCTGTCATGTCCGTTCTTCATCCGACCATTCTCCATATGGCCCTTTGCTTCCCTGCCGGCGTCGTCATCCGGCTTCGGCCAGGGATGCATTCGCCCTCACCGGCGTTGCTTCGCGGATATGCGCTTCCAGCTCGGCGGCCCTGGCGGATGCGGTGTGCAGCGCAAGCACGCGGCTGCGGGCCTTGCGCCCCATCGCCTCGCCATCGCCGTCGATGATCGCCGCGACGACATCTTCGGTGTCGGCGGCAAGGATGATCTCCTCCCCCGGCGCCAGAAGCTCATCAAGGCCGGGCCAGATGTCGGAAATGATCGGCGTGCCGCATGCCGCAGCCTCGAACAGCCGGACGGACGGGGACCAGCCGGCACGGATCATGTCGGCGCGCGTGACGTTGAGCGCATATCCGGACGCCGAATAGAACTCAGCGTGCAGCGCGGGGGGAAGGTGGTCGATCCGCTCCACATTGGCGGGCCATGCAATGCCTGCCGGATATTGCGCACCGGCTACGGCGAAACGGCGGTCCGGCATCCGTGCCGCGACATCGATGAGCAGGCGCTCAAGCGTTGGCTGGCGGTCGACGCTGTAGGTGCCGAGATAGGTCAGATCCCACCGCTTCTCGACCGGCCGGGGCCGGTAGGCGTCCGGATCGACCGAGCAATAGAGAGCGCGCGCGGCCGGAGCGCCATGGCGCCGCTCGATCAGCTCCAGCGTCGGCCCGCCGGTGAAGGACAGATAAAGGTCATAGCCGGCGATGAGCTGCGGCGACAGATAATCGCAGTCGCCGTCCGCGATGCGGGCGAGCGTGACCGGCGTGTCGATGTCGTAGAAGGCCGTCACGCCCCCTGCCCATTGCTGGGCGAGCCGGCCGACGGCGATCCCGTCCGGCACATAGGAGCCGACGATCACCGCGTCCGCCGATGCGATCTCGCTGTGCCAGCGGGAAAGCTCGTCGACGCTGCCGTAGAACGCCAGATCGCAATAATCCGGATGCCAAAGATCGCGGTGGCTGGCGTACCAGGGCACGTCGCGTTCAAGGAACAGCACCTCATGGCCGCGCGCGGCAAAGGCAGTCAGCAAGGCGCGATAGGTGGTGGCGTGCCCGTTCCCCCATGAGGAGGACAGGCTGAGGCCGAGGACGACGAGCTTCATTCCGCCGCCTCCATCACGCGCGCACGATATTGGGTGAGCAGCCCGTCGACCTGCGCGCCGCGCAGCGCATAGCTGTGCTCCGCCCGCACGCGCCGCAAGGCCGCATCCCCGATCTGCCGCGCTCTTTCCGGCGTGAGGGTGGAAAGATGCTCGATCACATCCATGCCGTCGCGAGCGACGAGCACCTCCTCGCCCGGCGTCAGGAACATCTCTATCCCTTCCCATGCATCGGTGATGAGGCAGGCCCCTGCGCCCGCCGCCTCGAACACGCGGGTCGCGGGCGAAAAGCCCATCTGCGCCATGCTGTCGCGCGCCACGTTCAAGAGAGCCAGCGGGGTTGAATTGAAGGCGTTGTGATCAGCCGTATAGACATGGCCCAAATGCCGGACGTTTTCCGGCATTTCCTTGCTTTCCCAACCGCTGCCGCCGATCAGGAACTGCCTGTCGAGCAGCGCGGCGGCGGGCTTCAGGAAGAACTGCTCGACCCTGCTCTCGCGGTCCGGCAGCCGGTTTCCGAGAAAGGCGAAATCCGCGGAAAAGCGCGCATCGGGCGGCACCGGGAAATGGGTGGTCGCGTCAAGCGCGTTGTAGACCGGCACACAGGCGCGCGCGCCCATCTCCCGATAGGCGTTCACCACCGGATCGCCGCCGCCATAGGTGAGGACCAGGTCCAGTTCCGGCAGCGCGCGGCGCACCGCATGGGCGGGATCGGCCTTCATTTCATCCAGCGTCGCGGCTGCGTCCACGTCCCAGAAGATGCGGATGGCGCGCGGGGCCGCCGGCTCGATCATGCCATCCAGCAGCTCATCGTCGAAGACGCCGACGCCGCTTGCCTTGACGACGACATCCGCGTCGCCTGCCTCTGCAAGAACCTGTCGCACCGCCTGCGCGGTGGCGGGATAGACGACGACCTTCGCCCAGTCGGGCGGATCCATGTCCCGATGTTGCTGCCGGTCGAACGCGTCGGGCTCGTAAAAGCTGATCTGATGTCCGCGCGCGGCCAGATCGCGCAATATGCCGCGATAATAGGTGGCCGCGCCGTTCCAGTAGGATGAGAGCAGGCTGGAACCGTAGAACGCTATTTTCATGCGGATTTCCTCGCGAATTCGGCGGAAGGAGCGAGCGATTGAACGATGCCGAGGAGTTCGTCGGCGCGGTGGGCGCAGCTGTGACGTGCGCGGATCGTCTCCAGCCCGCTCGCGATCAGCGCGGCACGCACCGCCGGTTCCTCCTTCAGCATCCGGAGATGACCGGCCATTTCGGCCCCGTCGCGGGCGACGAGAAAGTCCGTGCCAGGCCTGAACAGATTTTCGGAATCCTCCCAGGGGGCGGACACCAGCGGAATGCCGCAGGCGAGCGCCTCGAACACCCTGATCGTCGGAATGCCGGGCAGGATCGTCGCGTAATAGCGGCGCGGCACATGTACCGTCGCCAGATGCCGCGCAAAGATTTCCGGCACGCGCGCATTGGCCGCCCAGCCATGATAGCGCGCATGATACCGGGCAAGCGTCCTCCGCGCCGCTTCGGGATAGCGCACCCCATAGACGTCGAGCGGCAACTGGGCCGCCCTCGTGGGGGCGAACAGAAAGTCCGTCAGTTCCTGCGTGCGCTCGCCGTCGCCCCAGTTGCCGATCCAGACCAGGCCATCGCGGTGGCCCGCCCCGGCCGGTGGGCGGAACAGCAGCGTGTCGGCAGCCTCGTGCCAGGTCCAGATGCGATCACCCCAGCCCCAGCGGCGGTAGACCTCGGCCAGCGCTTCGCCGAAAGCGAGCACGCCGTCATAGCCCGAAAGATTAAAGGCGCGGATTGCCTTTGGGTCGCTCACCGCCCGATGGTGCGTATCGTGGAACAGCAGGTTGAACCGGCCGCCCCGCTTCCTGAGCTGACCGATCGCGGTGACAAGGCCGGGCTCGTTCCATTCATGCACGACGACCAGATCGGCGTCGCCGATCAGCGCGGCGCAATCGTCCTCCGGCGTATAGGCCCGCGCCTGAAGCTCCGGATAGGCTGTGCGGAACGGCTCCAGTCCTTCAACGCCGTGGTCCGCCAGCAGATTGGCGAGGCTCCAGCCGTGCCAGGGCTCAAGCGCAACCACATCATGGCCGCGCAACGCCAGTTCGCGCAGTACGCCGCGCAGGAAATGCGCGTTGCCGTGGTTCCAGCATGAAGCGAGCGAATGGGTGAAATAGACGATCTTCATGCTGCCGCCGTCCTGCGCAAGGGAGCGGCGGATCGGGCGAGGCCGTCATGGATGGCGGCCATGTCGCGCGCCATCCGCGCCGGGCTGTAGCGCCGCGCGTGCAGCATCGCGCGCTTGCCGCTTTCAAGACGCAACGAGACGTCGCCGACAAGCTCCCCGATCGCAGAGGTGAAGCCGGCGACGTCATCGGGCGCGACAAAGGTCGCGACCCCGTCCCACAGTTCGCGGAATGTCGGGATATCGGACAGCACCAGCGCGCATCCGGCATTGGCCGCCTCCAGCACGGCCAGGCCGAACGGCTCGTACCGGGCGGCGGACACGAAGACGGGACGAGCGGCAAGGCAGGAAAGAAGCACCTCCTCCTCCACCTGCCCCATCAGGTGCAGGTTCGAGAGCTTCACCGCTTCGCCATGCGGGCCGCGCACGCTTCCCGCCGCCTTGAAGGGAATGGCGAGGCCTGCCGCCACCGCATCGAGAACCCGGGCGTTCTTGGCCTTGTCCCACAGCCGTCCGGCCGTGAAGGCGAAGTCATGCATTCCGGCCGGGGCGCAGCTTGTCGAGCGGCCGTTGTAGACCACCAGCGGGCGTCTGGAGAGGCGATAGCAGCCGCTCAACGCATCGGCGAAACTGACCGAAGGCGCGACGACGCGGTCGGCCGTTGCAATGCCTTCAGCCGTCATCTTTGCACGCCACTCAAGATCAAGCGGCAATGGCCCGTCATTGACGGCGCGCCACCATGTCCCCACGCAGCTGTGCGCCACCGCGACCACGGGCGCTTCAAACCGGCCCGACACGGCAAGCGCCGGGGCATGAAGCTGGACCACATCGGGCGCGATGCCGGTGCTCAACTCTGCGATCGCGCTTGCGCTCGCGACGACTTCCGCAGGGGTTTTGGCGGTCCAGTCCAGCGGCAGGCCGGTTTCGATGATCCGCACGTCGCCGACGTCGGTCACGGCGCGGCGCTGTTCGGCCGTGGGCGAAGGCCCGAGCACCGCAATCGTCGTGCGATAGCCGAGCGGCTTCAACGCAGCCACGAGATCGGCCGTATATTGCCACACGCCGCCGACCGCGTCGGTCGTGATGAAGAGATGCCGCGCGGCGCGCGTCATGCCACCCCTCCCACTATTGCAAGCCGGGGAGATGCCGGGCCGCCTGATGTGCGCTCATCGGCGAGCCAGAGGGCAAGCCGGGCCACGCCCTCCCGCCAGAAGACCTTCCCACCAAGACCGAGCGCGCGATCGATGCGTCGCGTATCGGCGACGAAATAGCGCTGGTCGCCCTCGCGCCAGGGAGCGAAGCCAAGCTTCACCTCCCGCCCCAGAAGATCGGAGATGTGCGCGATCAGCTGGCGCAGGCTGACGGCGTTGGCCGGGCCGCCACCAAGATTGAAGGCGTGGCCGCTTGCCGCGCCGATGTTGCGCCAGAGCGCCAGATAGGCGTCCACCGCATCGGCGACATTCAACACGTCCCGCACCTGATGGCCGTCGCCATAGAGGGTGATCTCGCGCCCCTCCATCGCGCGGATCAGGAAGTGGGCGACCCAGCCCTGATCCTCGGTCCCCATCTGGCGCTCGCCATAGATGCAGCTCATCCGCAGCACTGCCGCCGGGATGCCGAAGCTGCGCGCGTAATCCAGCACATATTGATCGGCAGCCCCCTTGGAGCAGCCATAGGGCGTATGGAAATCGAGCGGCCGGTCCTCGCCGATGCCGCGACCCGCGATCACGCGATCGACGGGCGCATATCCGCCTGTGCCAAGCTCCAGCGCGACATCGGCGAGATCGCCATAGACCTTGTTGGTGGAGGCGAAGATCACCGGCGGCGGATCGCTGCGGCGACGCACAGCCTCCAGCAGATTGAGCGTGCCGATGGCGTTGACCTCGAAATCGCCGCGCGGATCGTCAAGGCTGGTCGTGACGGCCACCTGCGCGGCCATGTGAAAGACCGCCGATGCCTGTTTCACCGCATCCGACAGGAGCGCCGCGTCGCGAATGTCGCCAAGAACGGGCATGATCCGTTTGCCGTGCCGCCATTGCAGCCATTCCAGATTGCGCTCCACCCCCGGCCGGGCGAGCGAGTCATAGACGATGACGTCGCGCCCGGAGTCTGCCAGCCGGGCGGCGATGTTCGAGCCGATGAAGCCTGCGCCGCCGGTCACGAGCACGGGGCGGCCATCGTCCATCGGAGCGGGAGGGCGGGCGGTCACGCGACCAGCCCCCGGGCCTCAAGCTCCGCCCTTGCCTCGGCCACACGGTCGGACGCGGTCTGCTGTGCGACCCATTCGGAAAGCTCCTGCAGGCCTCGCCCGAAATCCTCGCGCGCGCTGAAGCCCAGTTCGCGCTCCGCCTTCGTGGTGTCGCAAAAGCAGTGCCGGATATCGCCCACCCGCGCCTTGCCGACGATTTCGGGTCTCAGATCCTCCCGGCCCATGGCGCGCGCCAGTTCGACCGCGACCTCGGCCACCGAGCGGTCGCGACCCGAGCCAATATTGAAGGTTTCGCCTGCCGCCTCCGGAAGCTCCAGCGCATCGGCAAAGGCGCGGGCGACATCGCGAACATGGACAAAGTCGCGCCGCTGCTCGCCGTCCTCGAAGATCATCGGCGGCTGCCCGTTGAGCAGCCGGGCGGCGAATATGGCGAGGACGCCGGTATAGGGATTGGACAGCGCCTGCCCCGGCCCATAGACGTTGAACAGCCGCAGGCACACGCCCTCCATTCCATAGGGCTCGGCCATGATGTGCGTCGTGCGCTCCTGGACATATTTATTGAGCGCATAGACGGAGGCGAGGCTGGGCCGCTTCCATTCCGGCGTGGCGAGCGGGGCGAGCGGCCTGCCCTTCCCGTCCACCGGCTCCCAGTTGCGCTGGCCGTCGCGCAGCATGGGGCGCGCAGCGTCTTCCACCGGATTGCCTTCCGCGTCGCGATAAAGGCCCTCGCCATAGATGCTCATGGACGACGCGGTCACGATCCGCCGCACCGGCCGCTCGATGAGCCGCTGGAACAATATCGCCGTGCCAAGGTCGTTGACCGAAGTGTATCGCTCCACTTCGTACATCGACTGGCCGACGCCCACCTCGGCCGCGAGGTGAACGACACAGTCGATGCCGCAGAGCGCGCGATCCACCGCGCCGGAGTTGCGGATGTCGGCCCGGATCAGTTCGACATCGGGATGCAGGTCGGCGGGCCGATCCGTGTCGCCGTCCGTGTCCCCGTGTACCTGCTCGATCAGGCTGTCGAGGACGCGGACGGAATAGCCGCGCCGCAGAAGCTCTTTGCAGACGGAGCGCCCGATGAAGCCCGCGCCGCCAGTGACCAGAACATTTTCCATAAAGTATCGCTAAATCACCTGTTTAATCTTCTACAGAACAGCTCCTTCTTCATCTTGTTCCGAAACAAATAACCAGAATTGATCCATGTTAACGACGATTGACTTGAATATCCCATCACATCGAAAGTTTAATCGTTTCGGGAACCAGCATTACCTTCGAGACGTAAACCAGCATCTACTTTGATGCATTTGGTTTCGGCGAGTTAATGAAGATCTTTCTTGTTCGGCATGGCGCACATTCAGAGCTTGGCAAGGTGCTGAGCGGCCGCAGCCAGATTTCGTTGGATGCCGAAGGCGAAAGGCAGATTTCGCGGCTGGCCGAGCAACTCGCGGACAAGGGCATCGCCCGGATTGAGACCAGTCCCCGCCCGCGCACCCGGCGGACGGCGGACATCATCGCCCGGCGGCTGGGCGTGGAAGTGGAGGTGGCGGATGCGTTGGACGAGATCGATTTCGGCGAGTGGACCGGCAAGAGCTATTCCGCCCTCGACGCAGACCCACGCTGGCATCGCTGGAACGACATGCGCGCAGCGGCGGCCACGCCCGGCGGTGAAGACATGAACGCGGTGGCCGAACGCATCGGGCGCCATCTGGAAGAACTGGCGAGGACCGACGGCGCGCCGGTGCTGTGCGTGAGCCACGGCGACGTCATCAAGGCCGGCATCGCCCGTTATCTGGGGCTGAGCCTCGATCATCTGCTGCGCTTCGACGTCGATCCGGCGTCCGTCAGCGTGATCGAAGCCGGCCCCTGGGGCGGACGCCTGACGCTGCTGAACGGAGGCGCACCGTGAGCGTGATGACGAAGCGCCAGAGCCATGTGCGCCAGCGGGTGGCCGAGCTTGGCCCCTGGTTTCACAACATCTGCATCGACGGCGTGTGGACCGCGCCCGACCATTTCCTGGGCAATTATCCGGATGTGAAGTTCGGCCGCTTTGCCGATGCCCTCCCCGCCGATCTTACCGGCAAGACGGTGCTGGACATCGGCTGCAACGCCGGATTCTATTCAGTGGAGATGAAGCAGCGCGGCGCAGCCGAAGTGCTGGGCATCGACTGGGACGACCATTATCTGGATCAGGCGCGCTTCGTCGCCGATGAACTGGGCCTCGACATCGGCTTTGAAAAGCTGTCCGTCTATGACGTGGCCCGACTGGGCCGCCGGTTCGACCTCGTCATCTTCATGGGCGTGCTTTACCACCTGCGGCACCCGCTGCTTGCGCTGGACCTGATCCGCGAACATGTGGCGGGCGACCTGCTGCTGTTCCAGACGATGCAGCGCGGCAGCGAGGAGGTGGTCGACGTTCCGGCCGACCACCCGTTCCACATGCCGGGGACCACGCGGCCGCCCGACTATTTCAACGATCCGGGCTATCCGCGCCTGCACTTCATCGAGCGCAAATATGCAGGCGACTGGACGAACTGGTGGGCGCCCAACCGCGCCTGTTCCGAAGCCATGCTGCGCGCGGCCGGTTTTTCCATCGAAAGCCGGCCGGAAGAGGAAGTCTACATCTGCCGCGTCGCCGGAATGCCCTGTGCCGGATGGGGCATGGAAAGCGGCGCCGTCTACCCGGCTCGCCCTCAGGAGGACCATGAATGATTGAAGCAGCGATGATCTGGAACGAGCCCAACAACAAATCGCATTGGGACCCCGAGCTTGACCCCGAATGGGCGATCTACGCCGACACGGTAATCCGGGCGGGCGCTGCGATCGAGACGGCGAATCCGGCCATCACCAAGGTATTGGGCGGCATGTCGCCGATCGACCCCCATTGGGTCAATCTGATGCGCGGACAGGGCGCGCTGGACGCCGTCGATGTGGTTGCGGTCCACGGCTTTCCGCTGGACTGGAACCTGTGGCCGATCCACGCCTGGCCCGAAAAGATCGCCGAGATCGAACAGGTCGTGCCGGACAAGCCGGTCTGGGTGACCGAAGTGGGCGTGAGTTCCTTTGGGGCGGAGGAAGTGCAGGTCTTCGGGCTGGAGCGCACGGCCGAACTGCTGATCGGCCGCGCGCCGCGCGTCTTCTGGTATTCGCTTTATGACCTGCCGCAAAGCTGGGGAGCTACCACCCGCCACAGGGAGGCGGAAGGATCGAGCTATTACCGGCATTTCTACATGGGCCTGCTGCGCGAGGACGGAAGCCCGAAACCCGCGCTTGCCCGTTACGACCGCCACGCCGCCGACATGGGCCTGATGCAGTGGTTCCATTTCGAGGACCCGAGGCTGGACGACGCAGTCGCGTGCATGAAGCAGCTGGGCGTCCGCCATCTGCGCACCGGGCTGAGCTGGGCGGACAGCTTCCGCCCCGGCGCGCTCGACTGGTTCGACCGGCAGATGGAGGCGCTCACGGACTTCGACGTGACCCTCACCTTCTGCTTCACGCCCGAGCATCTGGGGATTGTCCCCCACCACACCAGCCCCGCGCGCGAACCGCAGGCCTTTGCCGATTTCTGCGGCTGGATGATCGAACGCTATGCCCCCGCGGTTATCGAGGAACGGGTCGCGATCCGCGCCTGAAGGAGACGGCCGATGCTCGCGCCTGCCGCAAACCCGATCAACCTGGCCATCGTCGGAACCGGCAATTGCGCCAGTTCGCTCGTGCAGGGCCTTGCCCATTATGGCGAAGGCCTGAACGACCCGATCGGCCTGACCCGATATGAGATGGACCGCTATCGCCCGCACGATATTCGCGTGGTGGCGGCCTGGGACATCGACCGGCGGAAGGTGGGACAGGACGTCGCGAGCGCGATCTTCGCACGGCCCAACTGCACCACCCGCTTCTGCGAAGCGGTGGCGGATACGGGAACCTTGGTGGAAATGGGCCGGCTGCTGGACGGCGTCGCCGATCATATGAGCGACTATCCGGCCGACCGCACCTTTGTCCCCGCCGAACTGCCGGAGCCTTCCGAGGACGAAGTGACGGAGCGGCTGCGCGACGAGCGCGTCGACGTGATGATCAACTATCTGCCGGTCGGAAGCCAGCAAGCGACGGAGTTCTACGCCACATGCGCGCTGAAGGCCGGGGTTGCGTTCGTGAACGCAATGCCCGTGTTCATCGCCAGCGATCCGGCATGGGCGCGGCGCTTCGCCGAGGCGGGCGTTCCGGTCATCGGCGACGACATCAAGGCGCAGCTTGGCGCGACGATCGTCCACCGCGCATTGACCGACCTGTTCCGCCGGCGGGGCGTGACGCTGGACCGCACCTATCAGCTCAATACAGGCGGCAACACCGACTTCCTCAACATGCTGAACCGCACAAGGCTGACGTCGAAGAAGATATCGAAGACCGAGGCGGTGCAATCGGTCGCCGCGCGCCGGATGGAGGATGAGAACATCCACATCGGCCCGTCCGATTACGTCGCCTGGCAGAACGACAACAAGGTCTGCTTCCTGCGCATGGAAGGCCGCATGTTCGGCGGCGTGCCGCTGAACCTGGAGCTGCGCCTGTCGGTGGAAGACAGCCCCAATTCGGCCGGAGTGGCGATCGACATGATCCGCTGCGCCAAGATCGCGCTGGATCGCGGGCTGGCCGGCCCCATCGAACCGGCGGCGGCGCTGTTCTGCAAGCATCCGCCCCGCCAGATGACCGATGACGCCGCCCATGATGCGCTGGAGGCTTTTTTGAACGAAGGCGCGAAGGTGAGCGCATGATGATGAGGGTCGCAGTGCTGACGGCACCCGGCGAAGTACGCGTGGAGGAAGCGCCCCTGCCCGCTCCCGGCGCCGGACAGGTGCGGGTGAGGCTGGAGGGATGCGGGGTCTGCGCGTCCAACCTCACGCCGTGGGCGGGGCCGGAATGGATGCAGTTCCCGACCGAGGGAGGTGCGCTGGGCCATGAAGGCTGGGGCATCGTCGATGCGGTGGGGCCGGACGTCGCAGAGGTGAAGCCGGGCGACCGGGTCGCCGCGCTGTCGTACAACAGCTATGCCGAATATGATCTGGCGGCGGCGAATGCCGTCGTGCGCCTCCCGCCGGAGCTAGACGCAACGCCATTCCCGGGCGAGCCGCTGGGCTGCGCCATGAACATCTTCCGCCGCAGCGGCATTGCGACGGGGCAGACCGTCGCGATCATCGGCATCGGCTTTCTGGGCGCGCTGCTGACGCGGCTCGCAAGCCAGGCGGGCGCGCGGGTGATCGCCATCTCGCGCCGCCGGTCCAGCCTGGACCTGGCGCGGACGTTCGGCGCGGCGGAAACCATCGCGATGGAGGACCACAACGATATCATCGAAAAGGTCCGTGAGCTGACGCAAGGCCGCTTCTGCGAGCGGGTGATCGAGGCGGTGGGCAAGCAATGGCCTCTCGACCTTGCCGCCGAACTCACCGCCGAGCGCGGCCGCCTTGTCGTGGCGGGCTATCATCAGGATGGTCCCCGCCAGATCAACATGTGGCTGTGGAACTGGCGGGGCATCGACGTCATCAACGCGCATGAACGCGACCCGTCCGCCTATGTCGCGGGGATCGCCGATGCGGTGGAGGCGGTCGTGTCGGGGCGGATCGACCCCTCGCTGCTCTACACCCATTATTACCCGCTGGAGCGGCTGGGCGAGGCGCTGGACGCGACGCGCGACCGTCCGGAAGGTTTCGTCAAGGCATTGGTGACGCCATGACCGAGGCAGCCCTTGCCACAGCGCCGGCCATGGCCGCGCGGCCGCGTCCCCGGATCGGCTTTCTCGGCACCGGGTGGATCGGGCGGCACCGGATGGAGGCGCTTTGCGGAAGCGGGCTGGTGGATGCCGTGGCATGCGCGGATTCGTCGCACGAATGCCTTGCCGAAGCGCAGCGTCTCGCCCCCGGCGCGGCTGCCGCAACTTCGCTGGACGAACTGCTCGGCCTTGATCTCGACGGCGTCGTCATCGCAACGCCAAGCGCGCTTCATGCCGAACAGGCGATCAGGGTGCTGGAACATGGGCTTGCAGTCTTCTGCCAGAAGCCGCTTGGCCGCAACGGCGCCGAGACGCAGAAGGTGATCGCCGCCGCCCGCGCCGCCGACCGGCTTTTGGGGGTAGACCTCTGCTATCGCCATACCGAAGCGATGCGGCAGATCCGAAACCTGCTGTCCACAGGCGCGCTTGGGCGCGTCCATGCGCTCGATCTGGTCTTCCACAATGCCTATGGACCGGACAAGCCCTGGTTCTACGACCCGCGCCTTTCGGGCGGTGGTTGCGTGATGGACCTTGGTATCCATCTGGTGGACCTGGCGCTCTGGGCGCTGGATTTTCCCGAGATCGTGCAAGTCTCCTCCGCGCTCTATGCGGGCGGGGAGCCATTGGCGAACCGGACGGCGATGGTTGAGGACTATGCCGTCGCCACTCTTCACCTCGGCAATGGCGCGGTCGTGCGCCTCGCCTGCTCGTGGCGGCTGCATGCAGGGTGCGACGCCGTCATCTCCGCAAGCTTCTTCGGCACGGACGGCGGCGCGACGCTGCGCAACGTCAATGGTTCCTTCTATGATTTCGTCGCCGAACATCATCAGGGGACGTCGAACCTGACGCTCGCATCCCCGCCGGACGAATGGGGCGGCCGCGCGGCGATCGCATGGGCGCAGCAGTTGACGGTCAGCCCCCGCTACCGGCGGGAGGCGGATCGACTGACCGACGTGGCCCGTGCGCTGGACCTGATCTATGCAGCTTGCCCGTCCGCCGGGTGACCGCCTACTTATATCAGGCCAGTCTGTTACAAAATGGATCAAGAACCGGCGTCTCGCGTTGTGCATGGCGAGGGCGGACGGTCGCTGGGCCGCCTCCCGCCCATCGAAAACTTCGACATAGGGGAGTGATCGCCCATGGGCGAGGCGCTGCGAACATTCAGACCGTGGAAAACGCGCGTCAGACGGACGGACGACCATATCGTAATTCGGCGATAGATTGCGGCGGCTTTAGCATGGTCCATTCAGATATTCGGGATGTTATAGCCGATGATCTGTCGGACAGCGTTTCATATACGAAACTATACTTGCGTCCGCACCAGTTTCTAGCGCGCGAGAACGAAAGCCAGCCCGCGATCTATCGGATACTGGAAGGCTGGGCGCACCGCTTCCGGCTCCTCCCAGATGGCAGAAGACAGGTGACCCGGCTTTTCCTGCCCGGCGACTATTGTGAAATGGAATGGGCGCAGAACGGCCGATCGAGGGAGCCGATCGTGGCGCTGACCAACCTGCGCGCCTTGCGTATCGAATGCGACGATCTTCTGTATGCCTTGTCGAAAGATCATGAACTGGAAATGAAAATATGGTCGAAGATCGTTTCGAGTTCTTACCAACTCTCAGAATGGATAACAAATCTGGGGAGAAAGACTGCACTCGAACGCCTGAGTTATCTGTTCTGTGAAATATTCGAGCGCCTTCGCACCATAAACCTGACTTATGACGACCAGTTCGTGATGCCGCTGACCCAGACCGATCTGGCAGACATCACCGGGCTGACGTCGGTTCATGTCAACCGCACGCTCAAGCAGATGCGCGAAAAGGGGCTGATCGAGCTGCAATCCAAATGGCTGCGCATCGTCGACATGCCCGAACTGCGGAAGGTCGCGTTGTTCCAGCCCGAGGGCCGCTAGCCGGCAACGACGCCATCAGGGCAAATCTCCTAATGCAGCGAGGCCGCGCCCGTTTTCAGTACGATCTTGGTGGCTTCGTTCTGCTCGTCGTGGAACATGCGATAGCCCTCGGCCGCATCTTCTAGCGGCATGCGGTGGCTAATGAGGAAGGTCGTATCGATCTTGTCCTCCAGGATCGCGGCAAGAAGCGGCTCGGTATATCGCTGGACGTGCGTCTGCCCTGTCTTCAGCGTCAGGCCCTTTTCCATCAGCGCGCCCAGCGGGAACTTGTCGACGAAGCCGCCATAGACCGCGGGCATGGAGACCCGGCCGCCCTTGCGGCAGGCGATGATCGCCTGTCGGATCGCGTGGATTCGATCGGTCCCGAGGTAGGTGGACGCCTTGATCTGATCCACCACATTGTCGACGAAGAGACCGTGGGCCTCCAGCCCCACGGCATCGATGCAAGCGTCGGGACCGATGCCGCCCGTCATCTCCATTAAGACGTCATAGGTTTTCGCTTCCTCATAATTGATCGTCTCCGCGCCGAACGTCTTCGCCAGCGCGAGCCGCCGGGGGAAATGGTCGATGGCGATCACCCGCTCCGCCCCCAGCAGAAACGCCGATTGAACGGCGAACAGCCCCACCGGGCCGCAGCCCCATACGGCCACCGTATCGCCCGGCTCGATCTCGCAATTTTCGGCGGCCATCCAGCCGGTCGGCAGGATGTCGGACAGGAACAGCACCTTGTCGTCATCCACGCCGTCGGGAACGACGATCGGCCCGACATCGGAGAAGGGCACCCGGACATATTCCGCCTGCCCGCCCGCATAGCCGCCGGTCATGTGCGAATATCCGAAGAGGCCCGCCATGGGATGGCCGTAAAGGGTCTGGGCGATGTCCTGATTGTCGGCGGGGTTGCCGTTGTCGCAGCCCGAATATTGCTGTTTCGAGCAATGATAGCAGCGTCCGCACGAGATGGTGAACGGAACCACCACGCGCTGACCTTTCTTGAGCGTGCTGGCCGAGCCGGTGTCCACCACCTCGCCCATGAACTCGTGCCCGAGTATGTCCCCGGCCTTCATCGTGGGAATATAGCCGTCATAAAGATGGAGGTCCGATCCGCAGATCGCGGTCGACGTGACCTTGATGATCGCATCGCGCGGATTGATGATTTCAGGATCGTCCACCGTGTCCACGCGGACGTCGTGCTTTCCATGCCATGTAAGTGCCCGCATCACCCGATCTCCTGCTGGTGTTGCGCCCTGGTGCGCGCGGAGGTGGCGATCTCGCCCGCCTCCAAAAGCTGTTTCAGCCGCCTCAGGTCGCGCCGCGCCTGGATCGCAGGTTCGCGCTGGAACAGCTTGGCGATGAGCTTGCCGACTGCTCCGGCCGGCGGATCATATGCGATGGTCGCGGTGACGATGGTGCCGCGATCACCCTGGGCATCGCGAAAATCGACGCGGCCCTCGTTGCGGATATCCGCGCCTTCCACCGATTGCCAGGCGATGTGCTGCCCTTCCGCCTCGTCGGTGACGACGGCCTCCCACTCCACCGTCCTGCCCGCCGGGGCCTTTACCACCCAGTGAGAGCGGCGGCTGTCCAGCACCTCGACCCGTTCGACATTGTCCATGAAGGAAGCGAGGTTGGAGAAATCGCGCCAGAAGGCGAAAACTTCATTTCGGGGGCAATCGATCGTGACTGCGGCCGCAGTGAATGCGTCGCTTTTCGTCTTTGCCAATTCTTGGCCATCAACATCGATGTTCTGCTTCGGGGAAGACAAAGAGGCATCGTCCCCGCTTTCGCGGGTTGGGGTCGTCGCCATTTTATTTCTCCTGAAGGGTGATCGCCTAACCATCTTGCCCGCGACCCGTTCCCGAAGAATCGGTGGGGCGAGTGGGATCGCCGGGCAGTGATTGCATCTGCGGCTGGCGGCCGCCTATGCGGCCGCGCGCGCCGGCAAGGTGCGTCCCGTCGTCCGGTCCAGCCCGCGAGCCACCCAGATATCGAGCGCCGTCGCGCCGGCAACGACCGCCAGCGCCCCCAGGGCCACGCGGTTCCCCGGCGACTTGCGGGCGACCAGCCCGAGCGCGCCCAGATCCATCGCGTCGCCGAGCACGCGGTGCCACATGCGGGGCGCGTGCGCCGGGCTCTGGATCAGGCCAACCCCGGCGGCGATTTCGCGGCCTCCGAAGGCGCGCACGATGTTGCCGCGCTTCGGCACGTCCAGCGTGCGGGCGATGCGCCTCGCACCGAGCAGTTCCAGCGCGCCGAGGGCAAGCGAGAAATAGCCAAGACCAAGACTTATCTTCTTGTAATTCACGATAGTTCTCCCGCGCAAAGGATTGTCGTCGACCAAAATGAAAAAGGCTGAACCGGCGACCCGGACCGGCCGGACCTGTGCTGTTCTTGCGCCATTGTTATCGGAACCTTTGAAGGCGGATTTGGTTCAAGGCGGAACACATCCCTCGACAGGGCGATGATTTCCATACCGGAACCATCACGAGCGGCGGCCGTTTTCCAGACCGGCGACGCAAGCGCCCGGAAGGATGACGAGCAGGCTATTGAACCGTCCAACGTCCCGAGAACTTCCAGATGGGATGGCCGACCGTCACGCCACGGCGGGCGGGAGCTTCAGAAGAAATCGGGGTTGGCTGGCCTTTGTCGTGCTTTCGCTGTTGATGGCAGGGGCGCTGTCCGGGCTGCTCGGCGGCGTTCACAACCGGGACTTGAGCATCGATACTCCGGCAGCGGCAATGCGCGTCCATGCGCCCGCCGTGCTGCGCAACGGGGAGTTCTTCGAGTTTCGTGTCCAGATTACGGCCCGGCGCGACATTGCCGAGCCTGTGATCACCATCTCCGCCCCCTATTGGCGGGACGTCACGATCAACACCATGGTCCCCGCCCCCGCGGAAGAGACGTTTTCAGGTGATGCGTTCCAGTTCAAATACGAGGCGCTGAAGGCCGGCGACCGGCTGGAAATGAAGATCGACGGGCAGATCAATCCCGCGCGGATGGGCGGAAGCAGGGGCCTGGTGTCGCTGCTGGACGGCGAGACCCCGGTCGCGCAGACGCCCATCGAACTGACGGTGCTTCCCTGATGGATATCGTCATCCGCGCGACCGTGATGTTCGTGGTGCTGTTTGTGCTGCTGCGCCTGCTCGGCAAGCGCGAACTGTCGCAGATGACGCCGTTCGAGCTGGTTCTGCTCATCGTGATGGGCGATCTGATCCAGCAGGGCGTTACCCACAATGATTTCAGCCTCACGGGCGCAACGCTGGCGATCGGCACCTTTGCCTTCTGGGCGCTGGTCCTCAGCTGGTTGAGCTATCGCTTTCCCCGGGCGGAGCGGCTGCTGGAAGGCGAACCGCGCATATTGATCCGCGACGGCGAAATATTGAGGGAAAATATGAAGCATGACCGGATCACGCCAAGCGAGCTGGAGGCCGAGATGCGCCTGGCGGGGATCGCGCGGACCAGCGATGTCGCCTGGGCAATATTGGAGACGGACGGAAAGATCAGCTTCATCGGCAAGACGGGGCAGCGACAGGCCAGCCAGCAGGACGAGAAGTCGGTTTAGCCGTCAGCGCCGCGAGGTCAGAATCTCCTCGTACAGCGCGATATATTCGTCGGCCATGCGGTCCACCGAAAAGCGCTTCACCGCCGCCGCGCGGCAGGCCCGCCGGTCGATCCGGTCGATCTGGCCGATGGCTGCGATCGCCTGATCCAGATTATTCACCAGAAACCCGGTCACGCCGTCCTCGATCAGTTCGGGCATCGACCCGCGCCTGAAGGCGATGACGGGCGTGCCGCAAGCCAACGCCTCCACCACCGACAGGCCAAAGGGCTCGTCGAAGTTGATGAGATGGAGCAGCGCCCTTGCGTTCCCCAGCGTTGCGGCACGCGCCGCGCCGCCCACCATGCCGATGTGGCGGACGCTTTCACCGTCGAGAAAGGGCAGCACCTGCCGGTCGTGATAGGCCTGATCCTGAACGATCCCGGCCATGGTCAGGCTATGGCCCGTCGCCCTTGCGGCGGCAATGGCTTCCGCCGCGCCCTTGTCGGGATGGATGCGCCCGAAGAACAGCAGATCCTCGCCCCCCGCCGAGTTGAAGGGAAAGTCCTCCAGCCGGATGCCGTGATGGATCGTCCGGGCATAGCGAAGCGCGGGATGGCGGTCGGCATCGCTGATCGAGACATAGGTGCCGCGATCATTATAGCGCGCATAGACCGGCACGATCCGCTCCGACGAAAAGCCGTGGATGGTCGTGACCATCGGCGTCGACACCAGCCGCGAAAAGGCGAGCGGAACGAAATCCGCCTGGTTGTGGAGAATGTCGAACGCGCCCGCATGTTCAAAGAAATTGGCGATGTGCTGGATTTCCAGAACCTTTGCGTCGGCGCTCGGCTCTTCCGAATAGCCGCGCGGGACGACGGCCTGCAATTTGCCGGAAGTGATGGAATCGGCGGTTGCGAACAGGGTCACGTCCAGCCCACGCGCGACGAGCGCTTCGGTCAGAAGGCTGGTGACAAGCTCCCACGGGCCATAGCCGCGCGGGGGTGTTCGCCAGGAGATGGAACCGAGCATCCCGACCCGCATCACGTCCTGCCGTCCATGATCAGCAGCAGGCCTTCGTCGGCGCGCAGCCCGCCAGCCGGAGAGACGGGCTGGCCGTCCGCAATCGTGGTGAGCAGCGGGCGAAAGCCAGTGACGTCCACCGGCAGCGGCTGGTCCCTGCCCGACAGGTTCAGGATGATGCGCATATGCTCGCCCTCATGATGGCGATCATAGCTGAGGACATCGCCCGAGGCCCGCACATCGGCGCATTCCCCGATGGACAGCGCGGGATGCCCACGACGCAGCCGGAGCAGACGCCGGTACAGATGCAGCATCGAGCCTGTGTCCCCAAGCTGCGCCTCCACATTGCGGCTTTGCCAGTCCGAATGGAGCGGCAGCCAGGGCGTTCCTTCCGAAAAGCCGCCGTTCAGCGAGGCGTCCCATGCCATTGGCGTGCGGGATGGGTCCCGCCCAAGGCCGAGGCCCGGCTCGCGCAGTTCGCGCGGGTCCTTCAACTGATCGGGCGGTATCGTCACCTCGCCGATCCCGATCTCGTCTCCCTGATAGAGCGTGGGCGTGCCACGCAGCGTCAGCAGCAGCATCGCCGCGACCCGCGCCTGTGCTTCGCCCACCCTTGCCGCCATTCTTTTCGCGTCATGGCTTCCGGTCACCCAATTGGGCCAGCCGTGCGCCGGAAGCGCCGCTTCATAGTCGAGGATGAACCGGGCGATGGCTTCGGCGTGCCAGTCCGATTCCACCAGCTGGAAATTGAATGGCAGGTGCACGCCGTCGCTCTCGTTACCGTAATAGGCCATCAGCCGGGGGAGCGGGAGGAAGATTTCCCCGATCAGCACCCGCTCGTCGCCGCCGTCATAGCTATCGGCGATCCGCCTCATCTCGCGGATGATCTCGTGCGTTTCAGGCTGGTCGGTGGAATGAAGCTGCAGCACCTTGAACTTCTCTCCCATCGTGGGGTGATAGTCCGGGTTCAACGGATTGTCGGGGAGGCCCGCCGCCTTCACGATGTGCCACAATACGTCGATCCGGAAGCCGTCCACCCCGCGATCCAGCCAGAACCGCATGGCGTCGAGCATGGCGGCGCGCACATCGGGATTGCGCCAGTTGAGGTCCGGCTGCTCCTTTAGAAAGGCGTGGAGATAATATTGGTCGCTTGGGCCGTCATATTCCCAGGCCGACCCGCCGAAATCGCTGGTCCAGTTATTGGGCGGGCCGCCACCGGGCGCAGGGTCGCGCCAGATGTACCAATCCCTTTTGGGCGATGCGCGCGACGAGCGGCTTTCGACGAACCAGGGGTGGCGGTCGGAGCTGTGATTGGGCACGAAATCCATCAGCAGCTTCAGGCCCCGCTGATGGACGGCGGCAATCAGCGCGTCGAAATCGGCAAGCGTCCCGAACATCGGGTCGATGTCGCGGTAATCGGCGACGTCATAGCCGAAATCGGCCATGGGCGAGGGATAGACGGGCGAAAGCCAGACCGCATCCACGCCGAGATCGACCAGATGATCGAGCCGCCGCGCGATGCCGCTCAGATCGCCGACGCCGTCGCCATCGGAATCCTGAAACGACCGGGGATATATCTGGTAGACGCAACCGCCTTCCCACCAACGCTTCGTCAAGCCAGCCTCCAGTCGCGGGTGAAGAAGCGATCAATACCGCCATTGGTTCCTCATCACCATCAGGGTTCGTATTCGGCAGGGTTCGGACCCGGCTCCTTGCGCGCCGGGCGTTCAGTTCGTACCACGCCGCAAGGTCAGACAGTCGCTCATTCTCACAAGCGAGGCGTTTTCCAGTGCCAGACAAGCCCACCGCCGCCGACCTTCAGGCCTTGTGCGAGGTGATGCGCCGCCTGCGCGATCCGGAGAATGGTTGCCCATGGGACGTGCAGCAGGATTTCGCCTCGATCGCGCCCTACACCATCGAAGAGGCCTATGAGGTGGCGGACGCCATAGAGCGCCGCGATCTGCCCGCGTTGAAAGACGAACTGGGCGACCTTCTGCTGCAGGTCGTCTATCACAGCCAGATGGCGTCGGAAGCCGATGCGTTTTCCATAGACGACGTGATTTCCGCGATCACCCACAAGATGATCCGCCGCCACCCGCATGTGTTCGGCGAGGGCGAAAGCGCGGGTTGGGAAAATATCAAGGCGGCCGAACGCGCCTCCTCAAGCCAGCACGGCGCGCTTGAAGGCGTGGCGCTGGCCCTGCCCGCGCTGAAACGCGCCGAAAAGCTCCAGAAGCGGGCGGCGCGCGTCGGGTTCGACTGGCCCGACGCCAACGGGCCTCGCGACAAGGTGCTGGAAGAGCTTCAGGAACTGGACGAGGCCGCATCCCACGATCACCGGATCGAGGAATATGGCGACCTGCTTTTCGCCATGGTCAACCTCGGGCGGCATCTGGCCGTCGACGCGGAAAGTGCGCTGCGCCATGCAAACGCCAAGTTCACCCGCCGCTTTCAGGCGATGGAGACGCTTGGCGGCGACGGATTTGCCGATCTTTCGCTTGAGGAAAAGGACCGGCTTTGGATGGAGGTCAAGGTGCGCGAGAAGCGCGACGCGATATAACCGCGCCGATCGGCATTAGGTCCTGACGGCCAAGCGCGCCTCGAAACGCCGCCGGTCCACGTCGCTGAGGCGCACGTCGACAGACCGGGTCGTCCCGTCCTCGCTCGCCTCCTCACGGACGACCGTGCCATGGGCGCGAAGCCACGCCAGACCCTCGCCGTCGCTGGAGGAGAGCTGAATGCGATGGACCCTGGCGGCCGCGGTCAGCCGGTCGGCGACGGCCGTAATCAGCCGCTCCAGCCCTTCTCCCGTGAGCGCGGACTGGGCGACCACATCGTCGCGGCGATCTGCCTCCGCCACCAGCGCAGCGCGCCGATCTTCATCGACCCGGTCCAGCTTGTTCCACGCTTCGATCATCGGCACGGCATCCGGCCCACCCGAGCGGACGCCCAGCGTGCCAAGCACCTCTTCGACATCGGCGGCTTGCGCGTCGCTGTCGGCATGGGAAATGTCGCGCACATGGATGATGAGGTCGGCGCTAAGGACTTCTTCCAGCGTGGCCCTGAACGCGGCGACCAACTGCGTCGGCAGGTCCGACACGAAACCGACGGTGTCGGACAGCATCACCTTGTCATGGCCCGGCAGCCGGATGGCCCTGAGCGTCGGGTCGAGCGTGGCGAACAGCAGGTCTTCCGCCATCACATCCGAGCCGGTGAGCCGGTTGAAAAGCGTGGATTTCCCCGCGTTGGTATAACCCACCAGCGCCACCACCGGCCATGGCGCGCGCTGCCGCCGCGAACGGTGGAGGGTCCGCGTGCGCTTGACGCCCTCCAGTTCGCGCCGGAGCTTCGCCATGCGATCGCGGATCAGCCGCCGGTCGGTCTCGATCTGGGTTTCGCCCGGACCCCCCAGGAAGCCGAAGCCGCCCCGCTGGCGCTCAAGGTGGGTCCAGGAGCGCACCAGCCGGCTCGCCTGATAGTCCAGATGGGCAAGCTCCACCTGAAGCGTGCCTTCGCGCGTGGCCGCCCGCTCCCCGAATATCTCGAGGATCAGCCCGGTCCGGTCGATCACCTTTGCGCCAAGCGCCTTTTCAAGGTTGCGCTGCTGGATAGGGCTGACATTGCCGTCCACGACGACAAGTTCCGCCTCATGCCCCGCGACGGTCGCCGCAAGAACTTCCACCTGTCCGGTGCCGAACAGGGTGGCCGGGCGCGGGCTGCGCACGCGCACGACTTCAGCCCCGACGATGTCGAGGGAGATGGCGGCGGACAGACCAACCGCCTCCTCCAGCCTCGCTTCGCCGGAACGCCTTCCACCCGCTCCAAGATCGGGAACCACGACGAGCGCCCGTGCCCCGCGTGCAATGCCCGCATCATCGGTGCGGGCGATGGTTATATCGGTCAATCGTCAGCCTTGCTGTCGATCTCCGCAAGGTTGATCGGGCTTGCCGGCATTACGGTGGAGATCGCATGCTTGTAGACAAGCTGCGAATGTCCATCGCGGCGGAGCAGCACCGAGAAGTTGTCGAACCAGGTGATCACGCCCTGGAGCTTCACTCCATTGACCAGGAACATGGTCACCGGCGTCTTCGTCTTGCGGAGAGTGTTGAGAAAAATGTCCTGAAGGTTGTTGGACTTGTCGGCCATAGTTAGGCTCCTTTGTTGGCAGGCTGCTCTGGCCCGCAATTGCGCCGTGGATCGGCGACGAAACGCTTCGACACCTTCGAAGCAAGTCTATCATAGCATGTTGCGGTTGCGAAGAAAGCTATTCCTCTTCTTCCTCCCGTTCATTTTCGGTGAGCCCCAGCGCCTTTAATTTGCGGTGAAGCGCAGACCTTTCCATGCCGATGAACGCGGCTGTCCGCGAGACGTTTCCCGAAAATCGCCTGATCTGCGCTTTCAGATATTCGCGCTCGAAGGATTCCCGCGCCTCCCGCAGCGGCGTGGCGATAATGGATTTGACCGCCTGTTCGGGCGAAAGCCGCTCCTGATCGCTCAGCACCTCGGCGGGCAGGAGATCGGGATCGATCCGGCCGAGCCGCTCCGGCGGGGTGAGAATCAGCGTCCGTTCCACGACGTTCCGGAGTTGCCGGACATTGCCCGGCCAGTCGTAGGACTGCAGCGCGGCAACCGTCTCCGATGCCAGTTCGGGCACCGGCACACGCCGTTCGGCGGCGTAGCGCGTCAGGAAATGGTCGATCAGCGGCATGATGTCGTCGCGCCTCTCCGACAGGGCGGGAAGATGCACCGGCACCACGTTTAGCCGATAGAGCAGGTCCTCGCGGAACCGGCCGTGCGCGATCTCGTCCTGAAGATCACGCGCGGTGGAGGATATGACCCGGACGTCCACCTTAACCAGGCGGCTGCCGCCGATGCGGGAGAAGGTCTGCTCCGTCATCACCCGCAGGATCTTGCCCTGGGTGGTGAGTGGCATGTCGGCGACCTCGTCGAGGAACAGCGTCCCGCCATGCGCCTGTTCCAGCAGGCCGGGGCGGACAAGCTCGCCGCCTTCCTCCTTGCCGAAAAGCTGCTCTTCCACCCATTCAGGCTCCATCCGGGCGGAAGAAACGACGATGAAGGGGCCATTGGCGCGCGCGCTCCAGAGGTGGAGGATTCGCGCCGCGACTTCCTTGCCCGCGCCTGCGGGACCGCTGATCAGAACACGGCTGCCGGTAACGGCGACTCGCTTCAACGTCGCCCGGACATTGTTGATGGCGGGGGAATTGCCGGTCAGTTCCTCATCGGCCCCTACCCTGCTCCTGAGCGTCTCGTTTTCTCTCCGCAGCCGGTCGGTCTCGGTCGCCCGCGCGACCACCAGCACAAGCTGGCTGGCCTCGAACGGCTTTTCCAGAAAGTCCGACGCGCCGCGCTTGATGGCGGTGACCGCCGTCTCGATATTGCCATGGCCGGAAATCACCACCACCGGCAGCGTCGGATCGCGCTGCTTGATCTCGGCGAGCAGGTCCAGCCCGTCCAGCTTCGAACCGTGAAGCCAGACGTCCAGCAGGACGAGCGAGGGGCGGCGCTCCGACAGGGCGGTGAGCGCGTCGTCGCTGTTCGCCGCACTTCGCGTCTGATAGCCCTCGTCTTCAAGGACGCCGGCGACCAGCTCGCGGATGTCCGCCTCATCGTCGACGATCAATACTTCAAGAGCCATCAGCCCTCCGGTTTGTTTGTTGTTCTTCGGGATTGTCGTTCGTCGGGTCCGGCTCGTCGCGCGCGGCCGCAAGCAGATGCATGTCGAATGTCATGCGGGCGATCGTTCCGCCGCCGGGCCGGTCCAGAAACTCGAGGTTTCCGAAATGCTCCTCGACGATCTTCTTGACGATGGCGAGGCCCAGCCCCGTTCCGCGCATGCGGGTGGTGACATAGGGCTCGGTGATGCGGTCCCGCTCGCGGGGAAGGCCGACGCCGTCGTCCAGCACCGAGACGACAAGCCTGCCGGCTTCCTGCGCGATCGCGATTTCCACCGAGCCGGCGGCGGAATCCGTCTCGCGCCTCGCTTCCACCGCCTCGGTCGCGTTCTTCACGAGATTGGTGAGCGCCTGGGCGATCTGCCGCCTGTCGCACACCAGCACCGGCGCAGGTTCGCCCACCGTCACGCGATATTCGATCGCCGGATGCGCCACCTCGTGCAGGAACAGCGTCTGGCGGGCGATGTCCAGCACCGGCTCCTCGCGGAAGACCGGCTTCGGCATGCGCGCGAAGGACGAGAACTCGTCCACCATCCGCCGGAGGTCGCCCACCTGCCGCACGATCGTTCCCGTCAGCCGCGCGAAGGTCTGCGGATCGTCGTTGATCTGCCCGCCGTATTTCCGTTGCAGCCGTTCGGCCGAAAGCTGGATGGGCGTCAGCGGGTTCTTGATTTCGTGCGCGATGCGCCGGGCGACGTCCGCCCAGGCGGCGCGGCGCTGGTCCGCAAGCTGCTGCGAAATGTCGTTGAAGGTGAGGACATGGCCCCCCGCCACTTCCACCAGCTTGACGGCGAGCGTCTGCGTTTCCAGCCCGCGTTCGATCTGGACGATCATCTCGCCCTGTCCGGCGTCGATGATCTGCGCCAGCTCGGGCGCGGCATCGGCCAGCGGCTTGCCGACAAGCGCGCCCTCCTCCGCCTCCAGCAGCACTTCCGCCGACCGGTTGGCGAGCTGAATCCGGCCGTCGCCGTCCACCGACAATATGCCGGCCGTCACCCCGGCCAGCACGGCCTCGGTGAAAACGCGGCGGTCATCGAGCTGATCGTTGGCGGTGATAAGCTGCCGCGTCTGCGCCTGAAGCTGGGTCGTCATCCGGTTGAAGGCGCGCGCCAGCGTTCCGATCTCGTCGGGAGAATGCCTGACGGAGACGCGGGCCGACAGGTCGCCCGCGCCGACGCGCTCGGCCGCGGTCACCAGCCTGCGGATCGGGCTGACCAGCCGGTTGGCGAGCCAGAGCGCCACCCAGATGGAAATGGCGAGGATCAGCAGCGACACGACGAGCAGGATGATGTTGAACCTGAGTTCAAGTGCGCGCGAACGAGTGACGAGCGTCTTGTAATCGCTCAGCGCCGTCTGGGTGCGCGCCACCTGCGCCAGCACCAGCGGGTCCACCTTGCGCGAGACATAGAGGAACACGGGCGTTTCGGGATCGAGCCGGATCAGCGCCTCCACCCGATCCCCCGCATCGGTGATGACCCGGGCGGAGCCGGTCGAGACGGCGCTGACGTCCTGGGGGCGGATACGGCGGTCCAACGGTCGCCGGTCGAGATTGGCCCCCGCGATCAGGTTCAGCTCGCCGTCCGCCTGGACGACGACGGCCGCCTCGGACAGGTTGCGGGCCGCCACCTGCCACGCAAGGCCCTGCGCAAAGCTTTGCGATTCAAGGCCGAATTCCTGACCATAGCCGCTTACGTCGCTCGCCATGGCAAGCAGATCGTTGACGATGCGCTGCTTGTTCTCCTGCACATAGGCCTGTGCGACGCGGTCGGCGTTTTCGAGGACGGTCTGCGCGCGGTCGGAAAACCAGAACTCCACGCCGTACTGGAAAAGCATGGATGCGAAGATCACCACCAGCAGGCTTGGCACCGCGGCGACGACCGAAAACAGCGCCACCAGCCGCACATGGAGCCTGGCCCCCGCCGTGCCCCGCCTGCGATGCCCGACAAGCAGCGCCAGCCGCCGGGCGATCAGCGTGATAAGCACCATCAGCGGCGTGAGATTGGCCACCAGCAGCACGGTGACGAGCGACGGCGGCAATCCGGCTGCGGGCGCGCGCACGCCCGTGACGATCGCATAGCTCGCGAGCCCGATCACCACGGCGACGACAGCCGTTGCGATTTCCACACGCGGATAGAGATCGACGCGCGACACCATGCGGCTCAGCCGCCTGCGGGCGCGCCTCCACGAGCGCCGTTTCTCGGCATCGGGCCTGATCCCCGGATTTTCCATGCCTGCACCTTAGCAACAGTGCGTTGCATGTAAACAACACCCGGGCGACAGCCAGCCTATCCCATGCGACGGACGGTTGGCGCGTCGATGCCGCGTTCGGCCAGCTTCTTGCGCAAGGTGTTGCGGTTCATCCCCAACAGCCGGGCGGCGCGGACCTGATTCCCGCGCGCGGCGGCCAGACTCAGCAACAGCAGCGGCGGCTCGATCTCCGCCAGCACGCGCTCATAAAGGCCGTCCGGGGGAAGCGACCGGTCATAGGCGGCGAACAGCCGCGCAAGATAAAGCTCCATGGCCTCGCCGAGCGAGCCGGCCGTCTGCCCCAGACTCTCCTTGTTCTCAACGCCTTCCAGCAGCCCTTGCTCCACGGCGCCGGCGGTTATCGCCTCCTCGCGGCTGAGGGCGGCAAGGCGACGCATCAGATTTTCGAGTTCCCGGACATTGCCCGGCCAGGGGTGCGCCATCAGCCGGTTGACGGCATCGGGGTTCAGGGTCTTGCGGGGCAGGCCGAGCGCCGCCGCCTGATCCAGGAAATAGCGCGCAAGCTCGGCAATGTCGTCCGCGCGGGCCCTGAGCGGCGGAATCCGGACCGGCACGACGTTCAGGCGATAGAACAGATCCTCGCGGAACTGCCCTGCCTCCACCAGCTTGCGCAGATCCTTGTTGGTCGCGGCGATGATGCGGACGTCGGCGCGGATCGCGCGCGCGCCGCCCACGGTGGTGAACTCTCCAGATTGCAGGACGCGCAGCAGCCGCGTCTGCGCATCCATGGGCATGTCGCCGATTTCATCCAGGAACAGCGTGCCGCCCTGCGCCTGTTCAAACCGGCCGGATGTGCGCGCCTGCGCCCCGGTGAACGCGCCCCGTTCATGCCCGAACAGCTCGGATTCGATCAGCTCGCGCGGAATGGCCGCCATGTTGATGGCGACGAAGGACTTCTTGCTGCGCGGGCCGAGATCGTGAATGGCGCGGGCCACCAGTTCCTTGCCGGTGCCGGATTCTCCCAGGACCAGCACGGTGAGGTCGTTCGGCACGACGCGCGCGATCGTGCGATAGACCTCCTGCATTGCGGCCGACCTGCCGATCAGCGGCAATGGCTCGTGATGGTCGTCGCCCTCCGTCGAGCTCTCTTCCTTGCGGGAGAGGACGAGCGCGTCCTGAACGGCGCGCGCCAACTCATCCAGATCGAACGGCTTCGGCAGATATTCGAATGCCCCCCGCTCGGTCGCGCGCACCGCCGTTGCAAGCGTGTTCTGGGCCGACAGCACGATGACCGGGAGGTTCGGATAGCTGCTGATGATCTCCGGCACCACGTCAAGGCCGTTGCCGTCGGGCAGCATGACGTCGGTGACAAGCACCTCACCATAGCCTTCGGCAAGGGCGAGACGCATCGAAGCAAGGTCCGGCACGGCCCTCACCTCATGCCCCGCCTGCTTCAACGCCTCGCTCACCACGGTGCGGATCGCCGCGTCATCATCGACGACCAGAATCTTGCCGGGGCTCATTTGCGCGGTTCCAGATGACGGGGCAGCAGGATGCGGAATACCGTGCGGGCGGGCCGGCCCTCGCGCGCATATTCCACCACGCCGCCATGATCTGCCACCAGCTTGGCGACGAGAGCAAGGCCAAGCCCGCTTCCCTTTGGCTTGCTGGTGACGAACGGCTCGAACAGATGATCGACGACATCGGCGGGCGCGCCCGGTCCGGTATCGATCACGCACACCTCGATCGGGAGAGACAGCCGCCCCCCGTCCGGTCCGGTCACGCTATAGCCGTGGCGATAGGCGGTGGTGACGACAATTTCGTCCCCGCTGCCCGGCAGGCCGACAGCTTCGGCCGCATTCTTCAACAGGTTGAGGAATATCTGGATCAGCCCGTCGCGGCTGCCGCTCACCTCGGGAAGCGACGGATCATAGAGTTCGCGCACCGTCAGATCCCGCGCGAAGCCGCTCTTGGCGATCTCCCGGACATGACCCAGAATGGCATGGATGTTCTGCGGCTCGTAAAGCACGGGCCGGTCGTCGGTGAACCCTTCCATCCGGTCAACAAGCGCTGTGATTCGATCCACCTCGTCGCGGATCAGCCGGGTGAGCGATTCGGCGGATTTGGGGGCCGCCCGCTCCAGCAACTGCGCCGCCCCCCTGATCCCCGACAGCGGATTCTTGATTTCATGAGCAAGCATCAGCGCCGCGCCGGTTGCCGCGCGGGCGGCCCCCTTGCCAACGGCGTTGCGGTCGATCAGCGAGGTGGCGGCGCGGGCGTGCATCGCGACCACCCGCCAGCCCGGACGCTCCACCAGCGGCGAGAGCATCAGGTCGGCGCGATGGCGGCGGCCTTCGACCGGCTCGATCTCCAGGCCATAAACGGCGACGCCAGCATCCTCGGGCTTTGACGCGGGCGCTCTGGCCAGCATCGCTTCGGCTTCCGGGATAAGCTGGGCGAGCGTGACCTGCGAAAGCGAACTCTGGCTGCGGTTGAACAGCGTCTCGGCCGCCGCATTGGCCAGCCGCACGCGGTTTTCACTGTCGATCACCAGCACCGGCGTGGGCAGCGAAAACAGGACTTCGACCGCCGACGGCGAGGAGTCACCGCCCCCGAAGGGCCACAAAACCGCGCTCAGGCGGCCTGGGCGCACAGCCATGGTTCATAGAAAAGGTGGAGCATCTGAAGCACGGCGCGGCTGCTCTCTTCCTGATTGACGCGGTTCCGGAAGTCGGCCGATCCGGGCAGGCCCTTTGTGTACCAGCCGAGATGCTTGCGCGCGAGATTGACGCCGGTGTGCTCGCCATACAGGCTCAGCATCGCCTCATAATGCTCGACGATGACGCGGTATTGCTCGTCAAGCGACGGGTCGGCCAGACGCTCCCCGGTTTCGAGCCACCGCATCAACTGCCCCAGAAGCCAGGGCCGGCCATAAGCGCCCCGCCCGATCATAACGCCGTCCGCACCCGACTGGCGAAGCGCAGCATCGGCATCCTCGACGGAACAGATGTCGCCATTGACGATGACGGGCACCGACACGGCCTGCTTGACGTTTCGGACGAACGCCCAGTCGGCCTCGCCGCGATACATCTGGCAGCGTGTGCGGCCGTGGACGGTGATGAGCTTCACGCCCAGATCCTCGGCGATGCGGGCCAGTTCAGGCGCGTTGAGGCTGGCGTGATCCCAGCCCATCCGCATCTTGAGCGTGACCGGAAGATCGACCGCCTTCACCGTCGCCTCGATCAGCGACGCCGCCAGCTTCAGGTCGCGCATAAGGGCGGAACCGGCGTGGCCGTTGACCACCTTCTTCACCGGGCAGCCCATGTTGATGTCGATGATCGCCGCCCCCCGGTCGGCGTTGAGCTTCGCTGCCTCCGCCATCACATGCGGCTCGCACCCGGCAAGCTGCATCGACACGGGATGCTCGATGGGGTCCCACTCCGCCTTTTGCAGCGACTGGCGAGTCTCGCGCACCATCGCCTGGCTTGCGATCATCTCCGTCACGGTCAGGCCGGCGCCATAGCGCTTCACGATCGCGCGGAAGGGACGGTCGGTCACCGCCGTCATCGGCGCAAGAATGACGGGCGTCTCGACGCGCACCGGCCCGATGTCGATCGGCCGGAGAAGGGGCTGGTTTGTGGATCTCACGCAATCTGCCTAAAAAACGGGCACCCGCCCTTAACGCGAAACGTGCTGGCGGGCAAGGGAACGAACCGCTAGACCGCGCCGCGTGAACAGGGATTCGACAGGGCGGGTTGTTGCTCTGCTCGTGGCGGCGGGGCGCGGGGCGCGTTCCGGACTTAACGGGCCGAAGCAATACCACCGGATTGGCGGCAGGGCCGTGCTTGCGCACGCCGTTGCCGGCCTTGAAGCCTCGAGCGTGGTCGACACCATCATTCCGGTCATCCATCCGGACGATATAGAACTTTACGAGCGCGCGACCGCCGGGCAGAGCCTCGCCGCTGCCGTGCATGGCGGGGCGACGCGGCGTGAGTCGGTGCTGGCGGGGCTGGAGGCGATCGCCGCAAGCGGCGGGGCTGATGTCGTGCTGATCCATGACGCCGCCCGGCCATTCATCCCGGGCGAAGTGGTTGCCCGTCTGCTTCAGGCGCTGCGGGCCTCGGATGGGGCCATTCCGGTGCTGCCGGTGGTCGACACCATCATTCGCGACGGCGTCAACATCGACCGGGCGGGATTGACGCGGGTGCAGACGCCACAGGCTTTCCGCTTCGATTCCATTCTTGCCGCCCATCGCGCCTGGACCGGGAGCGAGCCGACCGACGACGCCGAAGTTGCGCGCGCGGCGGGCCTCAGGGTAGCGGAGGTTGCCGGGGATGAAATGCTGAAGAAACTGACGGCGCCGGACGATTTCGGCTGGGCCGAACGGACCATTACGGCGGCGATGACGACGCGCACCGGCATGGGATTTGATGTCCACGCCTTTGGCGAGGGCGCTTCGGTGTGGCTGTGCGGCGTCGAAATCCCGCATAGCCGGGGCCTCGTCGGCCATTCCGACGCCGATGTGGGGCTGCATGCGCTGACCGACGCCCTGCTCGGCGCGGTGGGCGAAGGCGATATCGGGACGCACTTCCCGCCCTCCGAGCCGCGCTGGAAGGGAGCCGCCTCCCATCTGTTCGCCGAACATGCGCGGGACCTGATCGGCGCGCGCGGCGGCGTGATCGATCATGTCGACGTGACCCTGATCTGCGAGGAACCTAAGGTCGGCCCGCACCGCGCCGCTATGCGGGCGCGCGTGGCCGGCATGTTGCAGGTGGACCCGCACAGGGTTAGCATCAAGGCGACGACGACCGAACGGCTTGGCTTTACCGGCCGCCGCGAAGGCATTGCGGCGCAGGCCATTGCAACCATTCGCCTGCCAGACAAGTTGGAATGAACATGATCTCCGAGGACCTGATCGAACTCGCCCGGCGCGTCCTGGATGCGAACAGGGCCGCCGGCAAGCGCATAGCCGTGGCCGAATCCTGCACAGGCGGCCTTGTTTCAGCGGCGCTTACCGAACTTCCGGGCGCGTCCGACGTGTTCGAGGCGGGATTCGTCACCTATTCCGATCAATCGAAAGAGGAAGTCCTGAACGTCCATCGCGACGTGCTCGACACATTCGGGGCGGTTTCGATCGCCGTCGCCTGGGCGATGGCCCAGGGCGCGCTGGCGCGGAGCAATGCCGATGTGGCCGTCGCGATCACTGGCATCGCGGGGCCGGACGGCGGCTCGGAGAAGAAGCCGGTCGGGACGGTGGTGTTCGCCCGCGCGCGCCGTGGCGCGGACCCGAAAGAGGTGATCGCCGATCTCCAGACCTTCGAGGACCGGGGACGCCACGAAATACGCCGTCAGGCGGCGCTGTGCGCGCTTGAACTGCTGCTGCCGGAAGCGCCTTCGCCGGACACCGCGCCCGCCGCATAGAGCTTGTTCGCCCGCGCCTCGAACGCCTTCACCATCTTGCGCAGCGCCTCATCGAAGAAGCGGCCCGCCAGCGTGTCCAGCATCCGGTTGCGGAACGCGAACTCGACGTTGAAATCGACGATCGACCCGCCCTTGCCGTCGGGCTGGAACCGCCAGTCGTTGTGCAGATATTTCATCGGCCCTTCGATATATTCCACATCGATCGAACCGGGGCGGTCCAGCGTAACGCGCGACGTGAACTTTTCCCGCAGCGGGCCGAAGCCGACGAGCAGATCGGCCAGAATCTCCTGCTCGGTGCGCGACCGGATGCGAACGCCCACCACCCACGGCAGGAATTGCGCATAGCTTCCGATGTCCGACACCAGATCGAACATCTGATCGGGGCTGTAGGGCAGTTCGCGAGTCTCGGAATGCTTCAACACGTCAGCGCTTGGCCAGTTGCGCCTCTCGCGCCGCCTTCAACCGGGCGAAATCTTCCCCCGCATGATAGCTGGAACGGGTGAGCGGCGAGGCCGAGACGAGCAGAAAGCCCTTGGCGCGCGCGATGGAGGCATAGGCGTTGAACGTTGCCGGAGTCACGAAATCGGCGACCTTGGCGTGGCGCGGCGTCGGCTGGAGATACTGGCCGACGGTCAGGAAATCGATGTCGGCCGAGCGCATGTCGTCCATCACCTGGTGGATTTCCATGCGTTCCTCGCCCAGCCCGACCATCACGCCCGATTTGGTGAAGATGGTGGGATCGAGCTTTTTCACCGTCTCCAGCAGCCGGAGCGAGGCATAATAGCGCGCGCCGGGCCGGATGGTGGGATAGAGCCTCGGCACGGTTTCAAGATTGTGGTTGTAGACGTCCGGCCGGGCCGTGACGATCGCCTCTATCGCGGCATCCGCCTTGTTGCGGAAATCGGGCGTCAGAATCTCGATGGTCGTATCCGGCGTGGTCCGCCGCAGCGCCTCGATCACCTTCACGAACTGGCTTGCGCCGCCATCGGGCAGATCGTCGCGATCCACCGATGTGATGACGATATGCTCAAGCCCAAGCTCGGCCGCCGCATCGGCGACATGCTGCGGCTCCTGCGAATCGACCGCGCGGGGCATGCCCGTCTTGACGTTGCAGAAGGCGCAGGCGCGGGTACAGACATCGCCCAGAATCATCACCGTCGCGTGCTTCTTGGTCCAGCACTCGCCGATATTGGGGCAGGCCGCTTCCTCGCAGACGGTCGCCAGCTTCAGGCGTCGCATCAGCGAACGGGTCTGGTCGAAGGCCGCGCCGACGGGGGCTTTGACACGAATCCAGTCAGGCTTGCGCTGACGCGGTGCGGGCGGGATGAGGTTGGTGGCCATATGAATGCGAGATAGGCGTTTCGATCGCCTCTTGCCACCCCTCTTTGCCCGCGATACCGGATGTCGCATGAATGGCATCGATGATCTTGTCTCCGGCTACCGCCGGTTCCGCCGGGGCGCCTATTCCACCCAGCGCGCCCGTTTCGACGTTCTCGCCAACCAGGGCCAGTCGCCCAAGGTGATGGTGATCGCCTGTTCCGACAGCCGCGTCGACCCCACCATGATCTTCGACAGCGGACCGGGCGAAATGTTCGTGGTTCGCAACATCGCCAATCTCGTCCCCCCGTTTGAAACCGGGGGCGGACGGCATGGCGTGTCGGCGGCGCTGGAGTTTGCGGTCACCCAGCTTGAGGTGAGCGACATCGTCATCCTTGGCCATGGCGGCTGCGGCGGCGTGAAGGCATCGCTGAGCGAGGCGTTCAAGGACGCAAAGCCCGGCGAAGGCGGCTTCATCGCCCATTGGATCGACCTTCTCGACGAAGAGCGGGACCGGGTCCGCGCCGCCGCCGCGCTGCACCCCGACCTTGACGCACAACGGGCGCTGGAACAGGCGGCCGTTCGCGTCAGCATCCGTAACCTGCGGACCTTCCCCTGCATTCCGGAGCGCGAGGCCGAAGGCAGGCTGACGCTGCGCGGGGCCTATTTCGCGATCTCCGACGGAATCCTGCACCTTCTGGACACGGCGACGGACAGGTTCGAACCCGTGCCTCTCAACTGGACGGCGGGCGACGACGACGGAAGCGGCGACTGAGCGTTCCGTTCTCCCGAAGTCCTTGAATGTCGTCATGCTGAACCAGGTTCAGCATGACGAATGTCCATCAGAAATGCAGCGCGCGGCCATAAGCGCCGAGCACGCTTTCATGCATCATCTCGCTCAGCGTCGGATGCGGGAAGACGGTGTGCATCAGTTCCGCCTCGGTCGTCTCAAGCTGGCGGGCGACGACATAGCCCTCAATGAGTTCCGTCACTTCCGCGCCAATCATGTGCGCGCCCAGCAACTCGCCCGTCGCCTCGTCGAAAACGGTCTTGATGAAGCCTTCCGCCTCGCCGAGCGCAATCGCCTTGCCGTTGCCGATGAAGGGGAACTTGCCCACCTTCACCTTGCGGCCGCCCTCCTTTGCCTTGGCTTCGGTCAGGCCCACGGACGCGACCTGCGGGCGTGAATAGGTGCAGCCGGGGATGTTGCCCTTGTCCATCGGGTGAACGCCCTTGTGCCCGGCGATCGCTTCGGCCGCGACAACGCCTTCATGGCTCGCCTTATGGGCCAGCCAGGGCGGGCCGGTGACGTCGCCGATCGCCCAGATACCGTCCACATTGGTGCGGCCATAGGGATCGGTGTCGATATGGCCCTTGGTGGATTTCACCCCCAGGGCCTCCAGACCGATGTTTTCGGTGTTGGGCGCGATGCCGATGGCGACGATCGCGTGGCTGAACTCCTGGTTCATGACCTTGCCGTCCGCGCCCTTGATCGTGGCCTTGACGCCGCTGCCCGTCGCTTCCAGCTTTTCGACGCCCGCCCCAGTCAGGATCGTCATGCCCTGCTTGGTGAGCGCCTTGGCCATGAAGTCCGACACTTCGGCGTCTTCCACCGGCAGGATACGGTCCAGCATCTCCACGATCGTCACGTCCGCGCCCATGTCGGAATAGAAGCTTGCGAACTCCACCCCGATCGCGCCCGATCCGATGACCAGCAGCTTCTTGGGCATTTCCGGCGGCACCATCGCGTGACGATAGGTCCAGATGCGCTTGCCGTCCGCCTTGGCGAACGGCAGGTCGCGCGCCCGCGCGCCAGTGGCGATGATGATGTTCTTTGCCTCAAGCTCCGTAGTCTTTCCATCCTTGGCGACGGAAAGTCTGCCCTTGGCGACGATCTTCCCCTCGCCCTCGACGACGGTGATCTTGTTCTTCTTCATCAGGCCCTTGACGCCCGAATTGAGCTGCCCGGCGACCTTGCGTGAGCGGTCGACCACCTTCGCCAGATCGAACGACGGCTTTTCCACCGACAGGCCATAGGCATCGGCATGGGTGATGTAGTGATAGACCTCGGACGACCGGAGCAGCGCCTTGGTGGGGATGCAGCCCCAGTTAAGGCAGATTCCGCCCAGCTTCTCCCGCTCGACGATGGCAACCTTCAGCCCGAGCTGTGCGGCGCGAATGGCGGCGACATAGCCGCCCGGTCCCGATCCCAGGACTACAAGATCAAAGGTGTCAGCCATGATTTTCCCTTTTGTCGTCGCCTTATCCGGCATCCCGCCGGAGCGACCAACTATTGATTAGGCGAGCATTGCGAGAGGCTTTTCGACCAGACGCTTGAACGCCTGCATCAGCTCCGCCCCGACCGCGCCGTCGACCGCGCGATGATCGAAGCTGCCGGTGGCGCTCATCACCGTCGCCATACCAAGCGCGTCGTCGACGATATGTGGCCGCTTCTCGCCCGCGCCGACCGCGAGGATCATCGCCTGGGGCGGATTGATTACGGCGTCGAACTGCTTGATGCCGTACATGCCGAGGTTGGAGATGGACGCCGTGCCGCCCTGATATTCATGGGGTTGCAGCTTGCCGTCCCGCGCCCGGGCGGCAAGGTCCTTCGCCTCCGTCGCGATCTGCGAAAGCCGCTTGTTCGCGGCGTCGGTGACGATCGGCGTGATAAGGCCGCCGGGGATGGCGACGGCCATGGAGATGTCCACCCGGCTGTATTTCAGCAGCGTATCGCCCGTAAAGGCGACATTGGCGTCGGGCACCTCGACCAGCGCGACCGCAAGCGCCTTTATGAGAAGATCGTTGACGGACAGCTTCACGCCCGTCTTTTCAAGCCCGGCGTTGAGTTCGGCGCGCAGCCTCAACAGCGCATCGAGATTGCAGTCCATCGTCAGGTAGAAGTGCGGCACCGTCTGCTTCGATTCGGTCAGGCGACGCGCAATCACCTTGCGCATGCTCGACAGCTTGATCACCTCATGCGGGATTTCGCCGCCGGCCGCTTCCGCCGGTGCGGGTGCCTGCCCGGCCGGGGCCGATGCGGCCTTGTCCACCGCAGCAGGCGATGCAGCAGCGCCTTCAAGGTCCGCCTTCACGACACGGCCGCCCGGCCCGGAGCCCTGGACCTTGCTCAGATCAATGCCGGATGCCTCGGCCAGCCGTTTGGCGAGCGGGCTGGCCTTGACGCGATCACCCTTTTGCGCGGGCGCGGCGGACGCCTTTTCCGGAGCGACCGACGATGCATCGGCAGCCTTGGCCACTTCCGGTTCCGGCCGGGGTTGCGGCGCGGCTTGCTTGCTTTCAGTCGCCTGCGCCTTCTCGGACTTTTCTGCTTTCGCGGGCTTTGAGGGAGCCGCCCCGGCGTCCTCACCTTCGGCCGCGAGAAGCGCGATCACCGTGCCGACCTTCACGCCATCGGCGCCTTCGGCCACTGCGAGGCTCACGATCATGCCTTCGTCGACCGCCTCGAACTCCATCGTCGCCTTGTCGGTCTCGATTTCCGCCAGCAGATCCCCGGACGCGACCTTGTCGCCCTCCTTCACCAGCCACTTGGCAAGCGTTCCCTCTTCCATCGTGGGGGACAGGGCTGGCATCTTGATTTCAATCGGCATTTCTTACTCCAGTGGATGCAGCGGCTTGCATCGATGACATGACCCGGATCAGGACCCGTTACACGGCGGCCAGCCGTATCTCGGCGCGGCGAATATCCTCAAGCGAAGCAAGCTCCACGCGATTCCGTCCCCCGCGCTTGGCGAGATAGAGCGCGTGGTCGGCGGCGACGTAGAGCCGCTCGAACACGGCCGAGAAAGACGCCGGCGCAACGGCAAGGCCGATGCTGATGGTGATGCCCCTGCCCGCGCCGAGCAGATCGGCGAAGCTCGCCCCGGCCAGCTGGCGGCGCACGCCGTCGGCATAGTTCATGGCGTCTACCGCGGCTTCGGGCGGGAGCACGACGGCGAACTCCTCTCCGCCGATCCGGCCCACCGGGTATCTGGAGCCGCATTGCTGCTCCAGCAGCTCGCCTATCCGCATCAGAACGCGATCGCCGATGTCATGGCCGAAGCCGTCGTTGACCTCCTTGAAGTGATCGACGTCGATCAGGACAAGGGCGGAGCCCATCTCCTTGCTCATGATGGCGCGCGCGCGATGGACCAGTCCTCTTCGGTTCAGCAGGCCGGTCAGCGGGTCGGTCTCGGCCAGCGACCGTAGCCGCTCGCTTTCCGCCCGGGCGGTGTCGCGCTCGCGCCGGATGCCGCTCAGGCGGACGGCCGCCGCCGCCGAGAGCAGCAGCGCCTGGAGGACCGTGGCGATGAAGATGTGCAGATGGGCGGCGATGCCAGGTCCAAAGGATGCATGACCTTGCAGGATGTTCAGCATCACCGCGAGGAACGGAAAGCTCCACCCCAGCGCATAGAGCGTGGCCGGCTTTCGCTCCCGCTTCAGCGCGCGAAGCAGCCCGACGGCGATCAGCAGCTGGGTGACGACAACCAGCGTCAGGACAATTCCGTCCACTGCGGGAAACAGGGCCGGGCCGGCATAGGTCGCGACCAGAGCCGCGCCCAAAAGCATGATCGCCAGCACACGCTGCGCGCGCTCCAGCCAGAAGGGCAGCTGACCTTCGCTGAAGAACTCGACGAAGAAGATGACGCCCATCGCCATGCCCGTCGCCGCGACGAAATAGGTGAATTGCGATACGTCCGCCGTCGCCATTCCGGGCGCGACATAATGGATCAGCCCCGTCCAGCCCAGCCCATAGGCCAGCATCGCGGTCATCCATGACAGGTAGATCAGCTGAAGCCTGTGACGGACCCCGCCCAGCAGCAGCAGGTTGTAGAGCATGCTTGCCGCCAGCGCGCCGCCGAATACCCCGCTCAGCAGCAGCCAGCTGTCATGGGCGCTTTTGACCGCAGGCTCCGCCGCCAGTTCGACCCGCTGCAACAGGCGCGACGCCGGCAGGCCGTCGACGCCGAGATAGATGGCGGTGATCGCGGACTCTCCGGCCGGAATGGGCAGGTGGACGTTGTTGCCCAGCAACCAGTTCCGCCCTAGCCCCGGCTCATCGAATGTCACGATCTGGGCTTCGCCCCGTTCGCGCTCGATCAGCAGCCGGGCGGAATCGAACCGGGTTTCATTGACCAGTATCGACCATGAGCCGTCGGATGTGCGGGCGGCGGGCGGCGGCTCCATCCGAAGCCACAGCCGGTCGCCCTTGTGGGGCTCTTCCCCACGGCAATGATAGTCGAGCTGCCGGACATATGACGGGGACACGCCCGCGTCCTGCGCCCCGGCCGCGGCGCAGGCGTCCGCCAGAAGATCAAAGCGGCCTGATTCCGCCCGTGCAGGACCGGTCCAGAGCACGAGCAGCAGAAGCGCCGGAATCAGCGCAGCAATCCGTGAGGCAGCACGGCCGAGCATCCCGAGGGACAGCTCGCGGGGCCTCACCTGTAGCAGACCTTCCGAACCGCCTCGACCACATCGTCGGCCTTCAGCAGCGCGGCCTTCTCAAGCTTGGCCGCATAGGGCAGCGGCACATCCTCGTTGGTGACGCGAAGGATCGGCGCGTCGAGGTCGTCGAACGCCCTTTCCATCGCAACCGCGCTGATCTCCGACGCGATCGAACAGACCGGCCAGCCTTCTTCCGCCACGACCATGCGGTTGGTCTTGGCGAGCGAAGCAAGCACAGTATCGTGATCGAGCGGCCGAAGCGTGCGCAGATCGATCACTTCCGCGTCGATGCCCTCTTCGGCCAGGCGCTCGGCCGCTTCCAGCGCAACGCCCACGCCGATCGAATAGCTGACCAGCGTGACGTCGCTGCCCTCGCGGACGATCTTGGCCTTGCCGATCGGAAGCACATAGTCATCGACCCTGGGCACGTCGAAGCTCTGCCCATAGAGCAGCTCGTTCTCCAGGAACACGACCGGGTCTTCGGACCGGATCGCCGCCTTCAACAGGCCCTTGGCGTCGGCGGCAGACCAGGGCGCGATCACGACCAGGCCCGGCACGCTCGCATACCAGGGGCCGTAATTCTGGCTGTGCTGCGCGCCAACGCGCGACGCCGCGCCATTGGGGCCGCGAAACACGACCGGGCAGCGCATCTGGCCGCCCGACATATAGTTGGTCTTGGCCGCCGAATTGATGATGTGATCGATCGCCTGCATGGCGAAGTTGAAGGTCATGAACTCCACGATCGGCCGCAGGCCGCCCATCGCCGCGCCGACGCCGATCCCTGCGAAGCCATATTCGGTGATCGGGGTGTCGATCACCCGCTTTTCGCCAAACTCATCGAGCAGGCCCTGGGTGACCTTGTAGGCCCCCTGATATTGGGCGACTTCTTCCCCCATCACGAACACGCGCTCGTCGGCGCGCATTTCCTCGGCCATCGCATCGCGCAGCGCTTCGCGAACGGTCGTGCGGACAAGCTCCGCCCCTTCGGCCAGCTGCGGCTCGGCGGCCGACGATGTCGCCTCGCTCGCGGCGGCGAGCGTCTGCGCGGCCGATTCGGCCTTGGCGGGCTTTGCGGATTCCGGTTCCGGAGCGGGGCCTTTTTCGGGTTCAGTCACCTTCTGCTTCCGCGCAGGCGATTTTTCCTTCGGAGCGGAGACGTCCTCACCCTCGGCGGCAATAAGCGCGATGACAGTGCCGACCTTCACGCCGTCCGTTCCCTCGGGAATGGCAATGTCGGCGATCGTGCCTTCGTCCACGGCCTCGAACTCCATCGTCGCCTTGTCGGTCTCGATCTCGGCGAGAATATCGCCGGAGGCGACCTTGTCCCCCGCCTTCACGAACCATTTGGCGATCGTTCCCTCCTCCATTGTGGGGGAGAGCGCGGGCATCTTGATTTCGATCGCCATCAGTAACGCTCCACCAGAACGTCGGTGTGCAATTCCGAAAGCTCCGGTTCCGGAGACGTTTCCGCGAAATCGGCTGCCTCTGCCACCTGTGCCCGAACCTCCTTCTCGATCTGCTTAAGCTCATCCTCGGACACGCCCGCTTCGGCCAGATCGCGCTTTGCATGTTCGATCGGATCGGACTTTTCGCGAACGGACTGAACCTCCTCGCGCGAGCGGTATTTCGCAGGATCGGACATGGAATGCCCGCGATAGCGATAGGTCTTCATCTCAAGCAGGATCGGCCCCTTGCCCGATCGCACCCATTCGACCGCCACTTCGGCCGCGCCGCGCACCGCAAGCACATCCATGCCGTCAATCTGGAGGCCAGGGATGCGGAAGCTCTCGCCCCGCCGGTAAAGCTGGTCCTCGGCGCTGGCGCGGTTCACGCTGGTGCCCATCGCATATTGGTTGTTCTCGATCACGAAGATGATCGGCAGCTTCCACAGCTCGGCCATGTTGAAGGCCTCGTAGACCTGGCCCTGATTGGCTGCGCCGTCGCCGAAATAGGCGACGCTGACCCCGCCGTCCCCGGCGTATTTGTGCTTGAACGCCAACCCCGCGCCGATCGGCACCTGCGCGCCGACGATGCCGTGCCCGCCGTAGAACCCGTGCTCCACCGAGAACATGTGCATCGAGCCGCCCTTGCCGCGCGAAATGCCGGCGGCGCGGCCGGTGAGTTCGGACATGATGACCTTGGGGTCGATGCCATAGGCCAGCATATGGCCATGGTCGCGATAACCGGTGACGACGCTGTCCTTGCCGACCGTGAGCGCCGACTGCAAACCCACCGCGACCGCTTCCTGACCGATGTAGAGGTGGCAGAAGCCGCCGATCAGCCCAAGCCCGTAGAGCTGCCCGGCCTTCTCCTCGAACCGGCGGATGAGAAGCATCTGCCGGTAGAGATCAACCAGCTCCTGCTTGCTCGCCTTGTACCTATCTGGTTCGTCTGGCCGTTCGCGATTGGTTGCTGGAGGGGCCGGGGAACGGCTTGCGCGCTTGGGCGCCGGGGTTTTTCGGGAACGAGCGGGAGACGGGGGTTTCGCCACGATCGACGCCACCTTTCAGCACAGCGAGGAAGACACAAGCCCCCTATAGCCGCCCTCTCCGGCAAATATCAACGCAATGTACGAAAGCCGACGAACAAAGTCAGCCGAGCGGGATCACCACTTCGTCAGGACGAACCACGCCCAGATTCTTGCGGACCAGTTCATCGGCCAGGTCCGGGTCGACCTTGCGCGGATTGAGCAGCCGGGCGCGCTGCTCCAGCTTCTTGCGCTCACCATCCAGGTGAGCGAGCCGAGTTTCAAGCTCCGTCCGTTCGGCCGTGTAGCCACCCCAGGCGAGCAGCCCCGACGGCCCGATGATCGCGTGATAGGCGAAATAGCCGATGAACGCGACGCAAAGCGCGGGCACCACCGCGCTCCGCGCCATATTCAGCAAGCTTCCGTTTCTGCCCATGGCGCCGATTGAATCAGAGCTTCTGTCCCATATCAAGCCTATTATCGGGAAAAGATGCTATTTCCCGCATATGTGGCCGCGGTGCCCAGTTCTTCCTCGATGCGGATGAGCTGGTTGTACTTTGCCAGCCGGTCCGACCGGGCGAGCGAGCCGGTCTTGATCTGTCCGCAGTTGGTGGCGACGGCAAGATCGGCGATGGTCGAATCCTCCGTCTCGCCCGACCGATGCGACATCACCGCCGTATACCGCGCGCGATGTGCCGTCTCGACCGCCTCCAGCGTCTCGCTGAGCGTCCCGATCTGATTGACCTTGACGAGCAGCGAATTGGCGAGGCCACGGCCGATGCCGTCGCGCAGCCGCGCCGGATTGGTGACGAAAAGATCGTCGCCCACAAGCTGCACCTTGCTGCCGATTCGGTCGGTGAGCAGCTTCCAGCCATCGAAATCATCCTCGGCCATGCCGTCCTCGATCGACATGATCGGATAGCGGTCGCAAAGCTCGGCGAGATATTCCGCCATTTCGGCCGAAGTGAGAGTCCTGCCCTCGCCCGTCATCTCATAGCGGCCGTTCTTGAAGAACTCGGTGGAGGCGCAGTCCAGCGCAAGCACCACCTCCTCGCCCGGCTTGTAGCCCGCCCGCTCGATGGATTTCATCACGAAGTCCAGACCGTCGGTCGTGCTCGCAAGCTTGGGCGCAAAGCCCCCCTCGTCACCCACAGAGGTGGAAAGCCCGGCGTCGGCCAGGTCCTTCTTGAGCGTATGGAAAATCTCAGCGCCCCAGCGCACCGCCTCGGCGATGCTGTCCGCGCCGACCGGCATCACCATGAACTCCTGGAAATCGATGGGGTTGTCGGCATGTGCGCCGCCGTTGACGATATTCATCATCGGCACCGGCAGGGTGCGCGCCGACACGCCGCCGACATAGCGATAAAGCGGCAGGCCCCGGGCATCGGCGGCCGCCTTTGCGACGGCCAGGCTGACCCCCAGCAGGGCATTCGCGCCCAGCCGCGACTTGTTGGGCGTGCCGTCCAGCTCGATCAGCGTGGCGTCCAGATCTTCCTGGTCTTCGGCCTCCAGCCCGATGATCGCCTCGGCGATTTCGGAATTGACCGCCTCGACTGCCTTCAGGACTCCCTTGCCGAGATAGCGCGCCTTGTCGCCGTCGCGCATCTCGACCGCTTCATGCGCGCCCGTGGACGCGCCCGAGGGCACCGCCGCGCGGCCGAAGCTGCCGTCTTCCAGCAGGATATCGACCTCGATCGTCGGATTTCCTCGACTGTCGAGAATCTCGCGGCCATGGATGTCGATGATGGCGGTCATTGAATATCCTTCCGGGTATGTCATCTTAATATGTGGCAGCGCGATAGCGGGCGGCGGAATAAAGGGCAACCGCGCATCCGTCTCAACTTCGCGGCCACCAAAAAACCGGAACGCACGGGCCGCTGATCGGTTACAGTGCTGACGTCCACTCAAGAACCTGGAGTGCAAAGATGAACCAGACAACGCTTTCACCAGAGCCGGGAACCTCTTCCGCAACTCCCACGGCCGCCGACATCAAGCTTGACGACGGCGCGGACACCAGTTCGTCGAAGGCGGGCACCCGCGACAAGATCTCCGCCGAAGCGCAGAAGCTGAAGGGCAAGGCCGGCGAAAAGGCATCCGAATACGCGGCCGTCGGGAAGGAAAAGGCATCCGATGCGCTGGACGGGCTGTCCAGGCTTCTTCAGGATGCAGCGGTCTCGGTGGACCAGCGGCTGGGCGAGAATTACGGACAATATGCGCGCAAGACCGCGGATGCGATTTCCGGCGCCGCCGCTTCCCTCCGCGAGAAGGACCTGAACGAGGTTGCCGAAAGCACCCGGGAGTTCGTCCGTAAAAGTCCGGTGATTGCCGTTGGCGCGGCGGCTGCCGTCGGTTTCGTCCTGGCGCGGCTGTTGGGCGGTAGCGGCGGCAATGACAAGGACTGACACGGTCGCGCCACCAGAACCCCTGACCGACGATGCGCCGTTCGAGACCGTAACCGAAGACGAGGCTGCGCCTGATCCGGGACTGGGCGACCTGTTCCGGAACATGCTCCAGAATGTCCGCTCTTTTGCAGACGCGAAGATCGATCTGGTGCGGGCGATATGCCTCGCCAGGCTGAAAGCGGTGCAGGCATCGGCGATCGCGCTTGTGGCGGCCGCCCTGCTGTGCCTGTCGGCGCTGACCGCCCTTCTGGTCGGGCTCGTGATGGCCTTGGGACCGATCATCGGTCCCTTTGTCGCTACCTTTGCGGTAAGCCTCGGCGCGCTGGCTGTTGGGGCGATCCTCGCCATTTACGCCGCCGGGCGTCTCAAGGCCGAATTCTCCGCGCCGATCATGGATGAAACGCGCGAGCCTCAGGAGAGTTATGGTCATGACCCGGCACAGTGAAATCGCCGAGGCACAGGCACGGGCGGCGCTTGCTCGGCAGGAGTTGAACGGCTCCGTCAATGCACTGGTGTCGCGCATCAAGCCATCGGGGCTGGCGCACCAGGCGTTTTCGGGCGCGCGCAAGGCGGGCTGGGTTTCGGTGGCGTTTCGGGTCTATCGCTATCGCGCGACGGCGCTGACCGTTCTGGGCCTTATCGCCAATCTCAAGGCCCGGAAAAAGCGCAAGGCGGCCGAGCAGGAGGCGACAGCCGCGCGACGCGAGGCCGACAGGGCACGGAGTATGGCTCTTTTTTCGCCGTTCCTTTCGCGGCGCGGCAGAAGCGAACGGCAGCGCAAATCGGGTAGAGGAGTATCGACGATGACGAACAGCTTGAAGGAATCCGCTGAAATCACGCGCGAACGCATCCGCGCGGCCGCCGATTCAGCGTCGGAGCGGGCGGCGCATGTCCGCGAAACCGCAGGCGAGCGGGCGAACTCCGCCTATTCCTATGCCAGGGAGCGCGGCAGCCGGATCGTTGATCGGGTAAGGGAAAGGCCCGTAACCGCGATCATCGGCGGACTGGCGGTCGGCGTGCTTGCAGCCGCCCTTATCCCCGCCCTGCGGAACCGCTCCGTCCGGGCAGGTCATGCAGCCTCGGACGCGCTCGGCCGCTACCGCGAGCGGGCGACCGGCACGTTGCACGACATCAGCGGTCGGCTGGACGAGCTGGGCGTCAACCGCGAACACGCCCGGGAGACGTTGGACAAGGCGTGGACGGCAGCCAGTGACGTGAGCGCAATCGCCACATCGGCGGCCCGCGACGCGCTGCACAGGATCAGAAAAGACTTCTGAACCGCGCGTTCAACCGTTATTCACGCGCCTTTGCTAATCTGTCCAGAATGCGGATCGTAATTCCGCGTTACGTTGGAGTAATGAATGCGATCGATCCTGAAAGCTTCCCTGCTTGCGTTGGCCGCGGCGTCCGTCCCGGCTGTGGCTGTTGTTGCTCCCGCCCATGCGCAGACCGCATCGTCCCAGGCCGCCGGGCAATTCGTCGACCAGCTCGCCGACAGGGCCTTTGCGATATTGAGGGACAAGTCGCTCAGCCGGGACGAGGCGCGGCGGCAGTTCCGCGCAATGCTGAAGCAGCATGTCGCGGTGAAGCAGGTGGGAGACCGGCTGATCCGATCGCACCGCTCGCAGGTGTCGCCGCAGCAATATGCCGCATATAGCGCCGCCTTCCCCGATTATGTCGTCGGCACCTATGCCGACAGGCTTTATGATTATGCCAACGCCGATCTGACGATCGTCCGGGTGCAGCCGGTGGGAAGCGGATATGCGGTGTTCTCCCGCGTGACGCAGCCGGGCCAGTCGCGGCCGTTCGAGGCGATCTGGTCGGTGATGAAGATCGGCGACAAGTTCCAGATCACAAACCTGACGGTGGCCGGGGTCAACCTTGCGCTTACCCAGGAAGCCGACTTCCGCAGCGTCATCCAGCGCAACGGCTTTGACGCCCTGGTCCGGTTCATGGAATCGAAAAAGAGCTAAAGCTGGCGTTACCGCCTTGAACTCCTGCGGCCTTACCGCCTAGTGAGCCGCTTCGGTATCAAGGAAGTTATCAATGGCGGACAGCAAGCTGCATCTCGTTTTCGGCGGACGTGTGACCGACCCCCAGGGTCTGGATTTTGTCGATCTCGACAAGCTGGACGTGGTCGGGATCTTTCCCGACTACAGGTCCGCCGAAGAAGCCTGGCGCAGCAGCGCGCAGCGGACGGTCGACGATGCCGAAATGCGCTATGTCATCGTCCACCTTCATCGCCTGCTCGATCCAGAACCCAATCTGAAGGCGTGACAGGCGGCGGAGGTCAGGCGCGCAGGGTCGCCAGCGGCTTTGCGAGCACCAGACCGGCGATGAACCCGCCAATGTGCGCCCAGATCGCGATGCCGCCCTGGGGACCGTTCAAAACGAGCCCGATCAAAAGCTGAAGGCCGATCCACGCCGCGGCGAGCCACAACACGGTCCGGGTTTCGGACGACAGGAACCGGCCGCTGGGCGCGGTGCGATTTCCGAAATAGATGGCATAGGCGCCGAGGACCGCGGACACGGCGCCGCTTGCGCCGATCACCGGGACGGTCGATTCCGGAGAGACGATATATTCGGCAAAAGCCGCCGCATAGGCGCCGGCGACATACAGGATGAGCAGCCGGCCGGAGCCCAGCACCCCTTCCACCATCCGCCCGAGATAGTAGAACATCACCATGTTGAAGCCCAGATGGGCGATCGACCCATGCAGCAGCGTCGCGGTGATGGGCGTCAGGATGATCGGAAACCCGCCGGGCACGGTGATTGTGCCGGAGATGCGCGCCGGAACCAGGCCCGCCATATAGGCATAGGCTTCCCTCGCCCCGGAACCGGAGACGAAGAGGAGAACGAAGGCCGCAATGGTGGCCCATGCGATCCCCTGCGTCACACGCGGCGCAGGCAACATCAGACCGCTATCCGGCGTCAGATGAACTCGAGCTTCGCGATCTGGTAATAGCGGTCGCCCGACGGAGTGGAGACTTCCACATCATCGCCCACCTGGCGGCCGATCAGGGCGCGCCCGAGCGGCGACAGATAGGAGATGCGGCCGATCTTCGCGTCGGCTTCGGTATGGCCCACGATCTGGTACTTCACCGGCTTGTCGTCCTCGTCGAGCAGGTGGACGGTCGCGCCGAACACCACCTTGTCGCCGCTGAGCATCGTCGGATCGATCACCTGCGCGCGCGACAGGCTGTTCTCGATGTCGGCGATCATCGCCTCGACCTGGCCCTGCCGCTCCTTGGCGGCATGATATTCGGCATTTTCCGACAGGTCGCCATGCGCGCGCGCTTCCTCGATCGCTTCCACGATCGAAGGACGTTCAACCGTCCGCAGACGATGAAGCTCCTCCGTCAGCCTTGCGTGGCCCTCAGCGAGCATTGGCACCTTTTCGACCGTAGCCATCTCAATCCTTTCGTCCGCAACCGCCAAAACTGCCCTCCGCCCCAACGCGGGGCGCACATCAGCAGCAATGCAGGAAATCTATGCGTCGATCGATGAATAGTAAGACTGGAGCGACCTGACTTCAAGGGTCTCGCCTCTGAGAGCCTCTATCGCCTGCGCCGCAGCGAGACTTGCCGCCGCCGTGGTGAAATAGGGCACCTTGCCGTAAAGCGCCGACGCCCGGATCGACTGGCTGTCCTGCAGCGACCGCCAACCCTCGGTGGTGTTGAAGATCAGGGCGACCTGGCCGTCCTTGATCTTGTCGACGATATGCGGCCGCCCCTGCTGAACCTTGTTCACCCGCTCCACCTGCAAGCCCTGGCCCAGCAGATAATCGGCGGTGCCCTGGGTGGCGATGACGCCAAAGCCCAACTCCAGCAGCTTGGCGACGGCGGGCACGATATGCGTCTTGTCGCTGTCCTTGACCGATACGAACGCCGTGCCCTGGGTGGGCAGCATCGTGCCGCCGCCGATCTGCGCCTTGGCGAACGCCGTCGCGAAATCGCGGTCGATTCCCATGACCTCGCCGGTCGAGCGCATCTCCGGCCCAAGCACCGGATCGACGCCGGGGAAACGGGCGAAGGGAAAAACCGCTTCCTTTACAGCTATATGGCCAAAGTTGCTGTAATCGACTGCAAGGTCGGGGAAGGACGAGAGCGCCTCTCCGGCCATCACGCGCGCCGCGACCTTGGCGATCGGGCGGCCGGTCGCCTTTGCGACGAAGGGCACGGTCCGGCTGGCGCGGGGGTTCACCTCGATCAGATAGACCTCGCCATCCTTCACCGCGAACTGGACGTTCATCAGCCCGCGCACTTCAAGAGCTCTGGCAAGAGCATCCGCCTGACGCTTGATTTCAGAGACAATTTCTGCACTCAGGCTGTAGGGCGGCAGGGTGCATGCGCTGTCGCCGGAATGGACGCCCGCTTCCTCGATGTGCTGGAGCACGCCCGCGACGACGACGGTTTCGCCATCGGCCAGTGCATCGACATCTACCTCGATCGCGTCGCGCAGATAGCGATCGATCAGCACCGGGCTGTCGCCCGACACCTGCACCGCGAACTGGATGTAATTGTCGAGCTGCTCGGCGTCCTCGACGATCTCCATGGCGCGGCCGCCAAGCACATAGCTTGGCCGCATCAGTACCGGATAGCCGATGCGCTCGGCGACGGCCAGGGCCTCCTCGCGCGACCGGGCGATGCCGTTGGCGGGCTGTTTCAGTCCCAGCCGCTCGATAAGGGCGGCGAAGCGCTCCCGGTCTTCGGCAAGGTCGATCGCATCGGGGCTGGTGCCAAGGATGGGAATGCCCGCATCCTCGATCTCCTGCGCCAGCTTGAGCGGCGTCTGCCCGCCGAACTGCACGATCACGCCCAGCAATGTGCCCCGTGATTGCTCCAGCTTCAGTATCTCAAGCACGTCCTCGGCGGTCAGCGGCTCGAAATAGAGGCGGTCGGAGGTGTCATAATCGGTGGAGACGGTCTCGGGGTTGCAGTTGACCATGATCGTCTCGAACCCGGCCTCGTCCAGCGCGAAGCAGGCGTGGCAGCAGCAATAGTCGAACTCGATCCCCTGGCCGATGCGATTCGGTCCGCCACCCAGGATGACCACCTTCTTGCGGTCGCTGATCCCGGCCTCGCATTCGGCCTCGCCGAAGCTGGGCGCTTCATAGGTGGAATACATATAGGGCGTCTTCGCCTCGAACTCGGCCGCGCAGGTGTCTATGCGCTTGAAGACGGGGCGGACGCCCAGCTTGTGACGAAGCGCGCGCACCTCTTTCTCGGTGATGCCGCCCGTCATCGCCTTTACCGCATCATGGACGATGCCCGATCCGCGCGCCTGTGCGCGTGCGTTCAGATGATTGTCGCCATTGCGGAGATTGGCGGATTTGAGCGCAAGCTGCGCCAGCCGCTTGTCGGAAAAGCCCATCGCCTTCAGCCGCCTGAGCCCCGCCGCATCGTTGGGCAGGCCATTTTCGATCACGCCCCGCTCCGCCGCCACGATCTCGGCAAAGCGCTCCAGAAACCAGGGGTCGTAATGGGTGAAGTTCTGCACTTCGGCCACGGTGAAGCCCTCGCGCAGCGCCTGCACGGCGACCAGAAGCCGGTCCGGCGTGGGCCTTACAAGCTCCGCCTCTATCGCAGCGCGCGACGCGCCTTCCAGCGGCTGATAATCGTCAAAGCCGCACAAGCCCGTCTCCAGACCCCGCAGCGCCTTCTGCATGCTTTCGTGGATCGAGCGGCCGATCGCCATCACCTCGCCGACCGATTTCATGGCCGTGGTCAGAAGCGGCTCCGCGCCCTTGAACTTTTCAAACGCAAAACGCGGAATCTTGGTGACGACATAATCGATCGTCGGCTCGAACGAGGCGGGCGTCGCGCCGGTGATGTCGTTCTGGATCTCGTCCAGCGTATAGCCGACCGCCAGCTTCGCCGCGACCTTGGCGATCGGGAAGCCGGTCGCCTTGGATGCAAGCGCGGACGACCGCGAGACGCGCGGGTTCATCTCGATCACGACCAGCCGCCCGTCCTTGGGATTGACTGCGAACTGTACGTTCGAACCGCCTGTTTCCACGCCGATTTCACGCAGGACCGCGATGCTCGCGTTCCGCATGATCTGATATTCCTTGTCGGTGAGCGTGAGCGCGGGCGCGACGGTGATGCTGTCCCCCGTGTGGACGCCCATCGGATCGACATTCTCGATCGAGCAGACGATGATGGCATTGTCGTTCCTGTCGCGGACGACCTCCATCTCATATTCTTTCCAGCCGAGAAGCGACTCCTCGATCAGCACCTCCGTGGTGGGCGAGGCATCAAGCCCGCCGGTCACGATGCGGACGAAATCTTCCTTGTTGTAGGCGACGCCGCCGCCGGTGCCGCCAAGGGTGAAGCTGGGGCGGATGATCGCCGGAAGGCCGGTAAATTCAAGCGCCGCAAGCGCCTCCTCCAGCGAATGGGCGATGCGCGAGCGCGCCGATTCCAGCCCGATCCTGTCCATCGCGTCGCGGAACTTGAGCCGGTCCTCGGCCTTGTCGATGGCCTCGGCGTCCGCGCCGATCAGCTTGACGCCGAACTTGTCGAGCGTGCCGTCCCTCGCAAGCGCCAGCGCGGTGTTGAGCGCCGTCTGCCCGCCCATGGTCGGAAGCACGGCGTCAGGCCGTTCCTTCTCGATGATCTTCGCGACGATCTCGGGCGTGATCGGCTCCACATAGGTCGCGTCCGCCAACTCCGGATCGGTCATGATCGTCGCCGGATTGGAATTGACGAGGACGATCCGATAGCCCTCCTCGCGCAGCGCCTTGCACGCCTGCGTGCCCGAATAATCGAACTCGCACGCCTGGCCGATGACGATCGGCCCCGCGCCGATGATAAGGATGGTGGAGATGTCTGTTCTTTTAGGCATTTGGGGTTGCACCATGTGTACCCTCTCCCCTTGTGCGGGAGAGGGTCGACGCGATAGCGTCGGGGTGAGGGGGTGTGCGGCGAATGACGATGTCGCTGGACTTCGCCATTATTGTATCACGGGCTGGAGGACGACGCGGACCTTGTTCCGGTCGCCCCATTGGTTGAGGCATTTGAGGACCGCGTCATCCAGCGCGGCGTCGGTCACGAAAATCGTCTTTGCGGGCGTATCGAGGCGGGCTTGCGACGGCGGCGCCTTGCAGTCCTGAAACCGCTCTACAGGCGCGCTGTCGGCACTCTGCGCCTGCGGCCTTGCGGCAACGGCGGGAGAAAGCGCCGTGACGGTGAGCATTCCGGTTGCGATCAGCCGCCCGATCACGCGCCCTTCCCCAGCATTCCGACGAACTTTTCGAACAGATAATGGCTGTCCTGCGGGCCGGGGCTGGCCTCCGGATGGTATTGCACGCTGAAGGCCGGCCGGTCGGTCAGTTCGAAGCCGCAGTTGGAGCCGTCGAACAGCGAGACATGGGTGGCGCGCGCGTTTTCCGGCAGCGTCGCCGCCTCGACCGCGAAGCCGTGGTTCATGCTCGTGATCTCGACCCGGCCGTCGTCCAGCCGCTTGACCGGGTGATTCGCGCCGCGGTGGCCCTGGTGCATCTTGGCGGTCTTCGCGCCCACCGCGATGCCGAGCATCTGGTGGCCAAGGCAGATGCCGAACAGCGGCTTTCTGGTGTCGAGCCACTGCTGGATCATCGGCACCGCATAGACGCCGGTCGCGGCGGGATCACCGGGGCCGTTGGACAGGAACAGGCCGTCCGGCTCGTGCGCCATGATCTCTTCGAAGGTAGCCCTGGCGGGCAGAACGGTCACCCGCGCCCCGGCATCCACCAGATTGCGTAGGATGTTGCGCTTGATGCCATAATCGATGGCGACGACATGGGGGCGTGTCTCGACTTCGCTCGACACGAACGACGAAGGTGAGCCTTGTTCAGAAAAATCGTTCGTCCCGCGCGAGGTCGAGGGACGCGCGTAGCCCGTTCCGAGTTTCCACAGGCCCTCGTCCCACTTGTAGGTCTGGCGGGCGCTGACGTCCTTCGCCAGGTCCATGCCTTCAAGGCCGGGCCATGCCCGTGCCCGGGCGAGCAGCGCATCGATGTCGAACGCGCCCTTCGCGTCATGCGCGATCACGCCGTTAGGCGCGCCGTTCATCCGGATGCGGCGGGTGAGCGCCCGCGTATCGACCCCGGCGATGCCGATCCGGCCGTTGGATTTCAGCCATGCGTCGAAGTTCTGCGTCGCGCGGAAATTGGACGGCTGGGTGATGTCCTCGCGCAGCGCGCAGCCAAGCGCGTGAGGATTGAGCGCCTCTACGTCATCGACATTGGCCCCGACATTGCCGATGTGCGGAAAGGTGAAGGTTATGATCTGCCCGGCATAGCTCGGATCGGTCATCACTTCCTGATAGCCGGTCATGGCGGTGTTGAAGCACACCTCGCCTACGGCTTGCCCCTCCGCGCCAAGGCCATGGCCCCATATGACAGAGCCGTCCGCCAAAACCAGCACGCCCGTGGCTTTGTCGGGCGCGCGTTCGGGGTCGGCAACGGCCACGGGCGGCCTCCTTCTTTCAGCGTGGTTGGCGGGCAAACGGCGGGTGGTCTAGGCACCCCCCGCCGTCCCGTCAATCCTGTTAAATCATGCAAGTCTGCGTTAGACTGGCTCTTTCCACATATTACAAGGACCGTCATGATCCGTGACGATATAAAGGCCGCGCTTGTCCAGTCGATGAAAGCGCGCAACGAGGCCCGTACGTCCGCAATCCGCCTGATTCAGGCGGCGATCAAGAACAAGGACATCGAACTGCGCACCGGCGCCGCGCCCGCCGACGATGACGCGCTGGTCACCGACGTGCTTCAGAAAATGGCGAAGCAGCGTCGCGAATCGATAGAAATGTTCGACAAGGGCGGCCGCACCGAGTTGGCCGACGCCGAACGCGCCGAGTTGGCCGTCATCGAAGGCTTCCTCCCCGCGCAAATGGACGAGGCGGAGGCAAGGGCCGCGATCGACGCGCTGGTCGTTGAGCTGGGAGCAACCTCGGTCAAGGACATGGGCCGGGTGATGGCGGCGCTGAAAGAGCGCTACGCCGGCCAGATGGACATGAGCCGGGCAAGCGGACTGGTGAAGGCGGCGCTGGGGTAGTGAACGCCCCTCCCTTCAAGGGAGGGGAAAGGGGTGGGTAATGGGCGGTCGGGTAAACCCGAGACTGGCAGGATTTGCGCGCGACATGCGCAAGGCGCCCACGCCCGCCGAGGCGATGCTCTGGCGCTCATTGCGCAACAGCCAACTGGCCGGATTGAAATTCAGCAGGCAGATCGTGATCGGCATGGCGATCTGCGACTTTGTTTGTCGCGGATTGAAACTGGTGATCGAGGTCGACGGTGAAACGCACACGGACCGTTCAAAGGACGAAAGGCGCGATCAGGCCTTGATTAAGCTCGGCTATCAAGTCCTGCGCTTCACGAATGACGAGGTTCGCTCCAATCTCGACGGCGTGCTTCGGGCGATCATGCATGCGGCGGACGCCATTTCCTGCCCCATCCACCCCCCTACCCCCTCCCTTGAAGGGAGGGGGGGTGGATGACGATCTCCCCCGCCTTTCTGGACGAACTGCGCAACCGCGTGGCGCTGTCGGGCGTGGTCGGGCGCGCGGTCAAGCTTGTCCGCGCCGGGCGGGAATGGAAGGCCTGCTGCCCCTTTCACAACGAAAAGACTCCGAGCTTCTACGTCAACGACGACAAGGGCTTCTATCACTGCTTCGGATGCGGCGCGCATGGCGACGTGATTCGCTTCCTCACCGACCATGAGGGACTTGCCTTTCGCGACGCGGTGGAGCGTCTGGCGGTGGAAGCCGGGCTGGAAATGCCGCAGGAAAGCCGCGAGAGCCGCGCCGTCGAGGCGAAACGCACGGGGCTGGCCGATGTCATGGCCGCCGCCGCCAGATGGTATCAGGATGAACTTGCAAGCCCGGGCGGCGTCGATGCGCGCGCCTATCTGGAGCGCCGTGGCTTGAGCGCGACCGCGATCACGACGTTCGCGCTCGGCTATGCGCCCGACAGCCGCACACGCCTCAAAGCGGCGCTCAACAGCTATGGCGTGCCCGCGCTCGTCGAAGCGGGCCTGCTGATCCGGCCGGAAGACAGCGGCCGCGAGCCCTATGACAGGTTCCGTGGCCGGCTGATGTTCCCAATTCGCGATACCCGAGGCCGCGTGATCGCCTTTGGCGGCCGTATCCTCGGCGATGGCGAGCCGAAATATCTGAACTCGCCCGACACACCGCTGTTCGACAAGGGACGGACCCTCTTCAACCTGGATCGGGCGGGACCCGCCGGCCGCAAATCGGGCCGGCTGATCGTGGTCGAAGGCTATATGGACGTGATCGCGCTGCACGAGGCAGGCGTCATCGAAGCCGTCGCCCCGCTCGGCACCGCATTGACCGAGAACCAGCTGGCGCTGCTGTGGCGGGTGGTCGACACGCCCCTGCTCTGCTTCGACGGCGACGCGGCGGGACAGCGGGCGGCGCTGCGGGCGGCGCTGCGGGCGCTGCCGCTGCTGAAGCCGGGCAAATCGCTGGCGTTCATCACCCTGCCGCCGGGGCAGGATCCGGACGATCTGGTCCGCGCGGGCGGGGCCGAGGCGTTCGATAGGCTGGCGGCGCGGGCCGAACCGCTGGTGGAGCGGCTCTGGCAGTCGGAACTGGCCGCACTGCCGGTTTCCACGCCGGAGCAGCGGGCAGGCCTGCAGGCGCGGCTGCGCGATCTTGCTCGGTCGGTGGAAGACGTTGATGTCCGCCAGGCCTATGAGCAGAACTTCCGCGAGCGCTTCTATCAGCATTTCCGCACGCCGAATCGCTTCTCGCCCGGTTACCGCCCGTCACCGCCGCAATCGCGCGTGGCGGCGCGCAAGCCCGCCGACACCATCCTTTTCGCACTGGTCGTGGGCCTGCTGGAACATCCCGAACTGATCGTGCCAAATGCCGAAACGCTCGGCCGCCTCCAGATTGGGGACACCGAACTGGCCCGGCTCCGCGATGTGCTTCTGGAAACCGCGATGCGCGATCCCCACCTTGACAAGAGCACGCTTGACCACAATTTAGCCTCGGCGGGCGTGGGCGCGTTGGCAGAACAGGTGCGCCGTTCAAACAGGCTCGCCTTTTTCTTCACGCGGCAGGGTGACGACAGCGAGCGGGCGGCACAGGAGCTTGGTGCCGTTCTGGAGGTGCTGGCGGCGCTTGAAACAGTGGACGCGGCGCTGAACGAAGCCACCAATAGGCTTCGGGCAAGCGCGGCGCAGAATGATCTGGACGAGCAGCAGAAGCTGCTCCGCCAGAAGGACAGGCTCGACGCCAGGCTTAAAGCGCTGGCGCGAACTGAAGATTGAAGATAGGCGGCAACGCCGGAACGGCAGGGCGAACGACAGGCATGGCGAAAAGCGAAGCAGTCGCAACGGAATCCATCGACGGCAAGGCAGAGCGCGACGCGCCCCTGATCGACCTGAACGGAACCGCAATCAAGAAGCTGATCGCGCGCGCGAAGAAGCGGGGCGTCATCACCTATGACGAACTGAACGAGGCGCTTCCGCAGGATCAGATGTCTTCGGAGCAGATCGAGGACGTGATGTCCGCGCTCTCCGAAATGGGCGTCAACATCGTGGAAAACGACGAGCGCGAGGGCGATGGCCAGGAAAGCGCCGAAGGCGAGGAAGAAGAAACCTCGCTTGATGAAGGCGAGGCTTCGACCACCTTCACCCCGACCGCGACGAAGAAGGAAACGCTGGATCGCACAGACGATCCGGTGCGCATGTACCTGCGCGAAATGGGCGCGGTGGAACTGCTTTCCCGCGAAGGCGAAATCGCGATCGCCAAGCGCATCGAGGCGGGTCGCGACACGATGATCGCCGGGCTGTGCGAAAGCCCGCTGACCTTCAACGCCATCATCGACTGGGCTGTCGCGCTGAACGAAGGGCGCATGCAGCTTCGCGAGATTCTCGACCTAGAGGCGATGCTCTCGAAGGACCCGACCCCCGATGAGGTGGAAGGCGACGAGGACACCGGCGACGGCGAGATCAGCGCCAAGACCGCCGGTCCCAGCTTCAAGGAGGACGAGGACGAAGAGGAGGAGCCCTCCGCCACGGCCGACGAGGATGAGGAGAATTACACCGAGCGCCGCGCGCCCCGCCCCGCCGAGGAGGATGAGGAAGACAACGCGCTTTCGCTTGCGGCGATGGAAGAATTGCTGAAGCCGGACGCGCTGGAGCGTTTCTCCGCGATCACCGACGCCTATACCAAGTTCACCCGCCTTCAGGACAGCCGCCTCGGCGCGCTGGCCAATGGCGAGGACATCAGCGACCGCGACGAGCATGGCTTCCAGAAGCTGCGCGAAGAGCTGACGGAAATGGTGGAGGCCGTCCACTTCCACAACGCCAAGATCGAGTATCTGGTCGACCAGCTCTATAGCTACAACCGCCGCCTCACCACTCTGGGCGGGCAGATCCTGCGGCTGGCCGAACGGCACAAGGTGCCGCGCAAGGACTTTCTGACCCAGTATATGGGCAGCGAGATGGACGAGAACTGGCTCCAGCGCGTGGGCCAGATCGACAAGAAATGGGCCGCGTTCGCCCAGGGCGAATCAGGGGCGGTCGAAAAGATCCGCGCGGAAATCGCCGAGATCGCACAGGCGACCGGGATGGAGCTTGGCGAGTTCCGCCGCATTGTCAACATGGTGCAGAAGGGCGAGCGCGAGGCCCGCATCGCCAAGAAGGAGATGGTGGAAGCGAACCTGCGCCTCGTCATCTCCATCGCGAAGAAATACACCAACCGCGGCCTGCAGTTCCTGGACCTGATTCAAGAGGGCAATATCGGCCTGATGAAGGCGGTCGACAAATTCGAATACCGCCGTGGCTACAAGTTCAGCACCTACGCGACCTGGTGGATCAGGCAGGCGATCACCCGCTCCATCGCCGATCAGGCGCGGACCATCCGCATTCCGGTCCACATGATCGAGACGATCAATAAGCTGGTCCGCACGAGCCGCCAGATCCTTCACGAGATCGGCCGCGAACCGACGCCGGAGGAACTGGCCGAGCGTCTGTCGATGCCGCTTGAGAAGGTCCGCAAGGTGATGAAGATCGCCAAGGAGCCGATCAGCCTGGAAACGCCGATCGGCGACGAGGAGGATTCGCACCTCGGCGATTTCATCGAGGACAAGAACGCAGTCATTCCAATTGATGCCGCGATCCACGCCAACCTCAAGGAAACGGTGACCCGCGTGCTCGCCTCGCTCACCCCGCGCGAGGAGCGCGTGCTGCGCATGCGCTTCGGAATCGGCATGAACACCGATCACACGCTGGAGGAAGTGGGCCAGCAGTTCTCGGTGACGCGCGAGCGCATCCGGCAGATCGAGGCCAAGGCGCTGAGGAAACTCAAGCACCCGTCGCGCAGCCGCAAGATGCGGAGCTTTCTGGACCAATAGTTGGCCGGTCCCGGCGGATAATGCCCAAGGCGTTACAAATCGGGACCGAAATAAACGTCGTGTTTACAGCCTTCTCTCTATTCATCTGACAAACGTCGGCGGCACGGGCGCGATTTCCGTGCCTCGCCGGCCATTTGTTCGGGGATGGTGCGGCCGCTTCGGGGCCGCAACACAGAGAGGAAGCATAGTTGCCAGCAAGCCGACCACAGCCGGTGCCTGCTGATTCAAGCGAAGCACCCTTTCGGGCGTTCGTCGAGGAGACGATCGCCTCGTCGGGATCGGCGAATCATGACTTTGTCGGCCTCCTTGCCGGCTCCGGCCCGGTCTCGCGCCCCACCATGGCCGATACGCTGCATCATCTGAGCCTGCTCCACGGCAACCGGCCCAGCGTTTTTGAAGTGGTCGCCCAATCCGCGCTGGTTCCTGCGCCGGAATGGCTGAACGCCGCCATGCGCGCCTTTGCCGGTGAACGGGACCTCATGTCCCGGCTGATGGTGGCGGCAGGGCCGCCGCCAAGCCGACTCGGCCAGACCAGCGTACAGGAAACCGTCAGCGGGACGCGGACCGCGCTTCTGACCCTTGCCGGGTCCGACCGGCTGGGCTGCGCCATAGGCGCTGCGGCTGCTCTTCTGCTGGACTGGGACGGCGTGTCGGAAGCGCTTGCCGGCATTGCGCAGCGCCTTGGAGCCGACGCCGGGCGGCGCCATCAGGCCTGGCCATCGCCGGCCGAGACGATGCGGATGGCTGAGACGGCCGCCGCCCTGCCCGGCGGGGAGCGCGCGGTGCGGTTCGGCTTCCAGACGCTGCTGGCGCAGCACCGCGCGTTCTGGAACATCGTCCAGTCCCGCGCGACGGCGTAAAGCTCTTCGGCCGCGCGCTTGCCTTGCAGGCCGCTCCTTCCTATGCGTCAAGCCAAGCTTTGATCGGGAAGGCCGCACGATGCAATTTGAAGGTACCAGCGCCTATATCGCCACCCAGGACCTGAAGGTCGCGGTGAACGCGGCGGTCGCGCTCCGCCGCCCGCTGCTGGTGAAGGGCGAGCCGGGCACCGGCAAGACGGTGCTTGCGCATGAGATCGCGGCCACCGTCGGCGCACCGCTGATCGAATGGCACGTCAAATCCACCACCAAGGCGCAGCAGGGCCTTTACGAATATGACGCCGTCGCCCGCCTTCGCGACAGCCAGCTGGGCGACGAGCGCGTTCACGACATCGCCAATTACATCCGGCGCGGCAAGCTGTGGGAAGCCTTCACCTCCCCCACCCTGCCCGTGCTGCTGATCGACGAGATCGACAAGGCCGACATCGAGTTTCCTAACGACCTGCTGCAGGAACTCGACCGCATGGAGTTCCATGTCTACGAGACCGGCGAGACGGTGAAGGCGGCCGAGCGGCCGATCGTCGTCATCACGTCGAACAACGAGAAGGAACTGCCCGACGCATTTCTGCGGCGCTGCTTTTTCCACTACATCAAGTTTCCCGACCGGGAGACGATGCAGGCGATCATCGACGTTCACTTCCCCGGCATCCAGAAGATGCTGGTCGCAAAGGCGCTCGACGTCTTCTACGAGCTTCGCGACGTTCCGGGACTCAAGAAAAAGCCTTCGACCTCGGAACTGCTCGACTGGCTGAAGCTGCTGCTGCACGAGGACATGCCGCTGGAGGTTCTGCAATCGCAGGATCCGAAAAAGGCGATTCCGCCCCTGCACGGCGCGCTTCTGAAGAATGAGCAGGACGTCATGCTGTTCGAGCGGCTGGCCTTTCTCAACCGCCGGGGCGGCTGATCCTCTGATCAGATCAGATAGCCAAGTTCGTAAAGGCCCCACTGCCTGCCGCTGAACATCAGCGGCACGAACACCGAACGAAGCGCCCGATAGCGCCCCTCGCCGAAATCCTGGCGATAAGTGAAGAGGAAATAGTCGCCCTCGCTGTCCAGCGCGGCGCGCGTGGATGAATCCATGAAGATGCAGCGGTTGCGGCTGTAGAGGTGGTTTTCCTCCTCGTCCTCGCCCTGCGGCTGGCTGCGCTCGCTGATATGGGTGGGCAGAAAGCCGTTCATGTCGATCATGCAGCAGCCGACGATCGACGCGCGCGCCGCCGTCTGGCGGTCCAGAACCGGGCGCAACATCCGGTCGGCAAAGGGCACGAGGCCCGTCATGTACTTTCGCGGCTCATGCCCCGGCAACGGCACATAGCTGGTATCGAACAGCTGGCCGAGTTGAAGTTCGCCCGTAGCGAGCGCCGTCTCGACGATCGCCCGCACCTCCTCCGCGCCGACAAGCGCAAGCTCGATATAGGGCGTGTCGGGCGTCCTGATGCCGCTATGGGCGACCCTGTCGAGCATGCGGTTTGACAGCAACTCGAGCGCGTTCAGCCTTTCCTGGGCGTCGCCAAGGCTCTGCACATGCGCTTCGGCCGAGCATGCGAAGGTTTCGAGCCCGCCCTGCACGCATTCCACGGCCACCCGACTTGCATCCACCCGTTCCGCGACCCGCGCGGTGCGGTGCTCGAACTGACGGACGAACTGGGAAATCACTTCAAGCGCGCTGGTCACCTCCGACGCGCCGGTCCGCGCTTCCTGCCCCAGGGTGATGCCGGTCTTCAGATTCTCGATGATCGCCACGGCCTCGTCGTTCAGGAGGCGGATGCGCCGGTCGATATCACCGGTGACGGCGCGCGTGTCCTGCGCAAGCTTCTTCACTTCGCCGGCGACCACCCGGAAACCGCGTCCCGCCTCGCCCGCGCGGGCGGCCTCGATGGTCGCGTTGAGCGCCAGATAATCGGTCTGCCGGGCCAGCGCGTCGATGGTGCCGGACAGGGTGCCGACCAGGCCAAGCGCCTCGCCAAGCGCATTCAGCCGATGGTCCAGCCCCACCACCAGATCAATCATGCCGTTCACCGAATCCATTGCCCGTTCGATCACCGCATGGCTGGACGCGATCGACTGCTGCGCCTGGTTGGCGAATGCCTGCGCATCCAGCGTAGCGTCGGCGACATCCTGCTGCCCGTCCAGAAGCTCGGCCGAGGTGGCGCGCAGGCGCGACAGCAGGACGGTGTTGGCACGGATGCGTTCGGCCACCCGGTTCACATGTCCGGCCACATCGCTGCATTCGATTGCGAACTGGCCGCAGGCTTCTCCCACGGCCGCCAAGGGGTCAAGTGCGTCTTCCTGCGCCCCCACGATCATCGCATGTCCCGGCTGCATCATCCCACGTTAACCACGGTTGGTTAATGAATGCTGCAATGCCACAGAAAATGTTGCAAGCGCGAAACGCTGGCCCTCGCGCGGGTGCGGCTCTAGAGTGGCCTGATGTTTACGTCATTTGTAGATGAATTGCGCCGCGCAGGCATTCCGGCATCGCTGAAGGAGCATCTCGTGCTGCTCGATGCGATGAAGCACGGCGTCATCCCCGCCCGGGTGGAAGACTTTTACTATCTGTCGCGGACGACCTTCGTGAAGGACGAAAGCCTGCTGGACCGCTTCGACCAGGTGTTCGCCAAGGTTTTCAAAGGGCTGGAGGGAAATCCGGACGGCGAAGAGGCCGAGTTGCCCGAGGAATGGCTGAAGGCCATCGCCGAGAAATATCTGTCGCCCGAGGAGATGGAAAAGATCAAGGCGCTCGGCTGGGACGAGGTGATGGAGACGCTGAAAAAGCGGCTGGAAGAGCAGAAGGAGCAGCATCACGGCGGCAACAAATGGATCGGCACCGGGGGCACATCGCCGTTCGGGAACAGCGGCTACAATCCCGCAGGTGTCCGCATAGGCGGAAAAGGCAAGCATGGCCGCGCGATCAAGGTCTGGGACAAGCGCGAGTTCAGGAACCTGGACAACACGGTGGAGCTTGGCATCCGCAACATCAAGGTGGCGCTTCGCCGCCTGCGCCGTTTCGCGCGCGAGGGCGCGGCCGACGAGCTTGACCTGGACGCCACGATCAGGGGTACGGCCCGACAAGGCTGGCTGGATATCGTGATGCGGCCGGAACGGCACAACGCGGTCAAGCTGCTGCTGTTCCTGGATGTCGGCGGATCAATGGACCCGCATATCAGGCTGTGCGAGGAACTGTTCTCCGCCGCCACCAGCGAGTTCAAGCATCTGGAGTTCTTCTATTTCCACAACTGCCCCTATGAGGGCGTGTGGAAGGACAACAGCCGCCGCTTCACCGCCAGAACGCCGACGATGGACGTGCTCCACAAGTTCAGCGCCGACTATAAGCTGGTGTTCGTCGGCGATGCATCGATGAGCCCCTATGAAATCGTGCAGAAGGGCGGATCGGTCGAACATTTCAACGAGGAGCCGGGCGCCGTCTGGATGAAGCGCCTGACCGAAGTCTATCATGCGGCGGTCTGGCTTAACCCCATTCCGAAAGCGCACTGGGGCTATAGCGAATCGAATCGGCTCATCCGCGAACTGATGGACGAGCGGATGTATCCGCTGACGCTCGATGGGCTGGATGAGGCGATGCGCGAACTGACGCGCAAGCATTAGAAAAGCGCAATTCAGGCGGGCGACGGCATGGTCCAGATCACCACATTGGCGATGAGGACGGCCGCGACCAGAAGCATCAGCCCGGCGCGTTTCCAGTCCTTTCGGGCAAGCCCCAAATACAGCCCGCCGCCGACCAGCGCGAATGAAGCGATCATGGCGATGGAATAGGCGAGCGAGGAAAATGACGTCATGACGCTTCTCTAAGCGAGTTTTGCCAATTAGCTAGTAACAATGGGTTCGGGGGATTCGTTCGACATCTTTGTTATCGGCGGCGGCATCAACGGCGCCGCCATCGCCCGGGACGCCGCCGGACGCGGGCTGAGCGTTGGCCTGGCTGAACGCGGCGATTTTGGCGGCGGCACGTCGTCGGCTTCCACCAAGCTGCTGCACGGCGGGCTTCGCTATCTGGAGTTCGGCGATTTCGGCCTGGTCAAAAAGGCGCTGAACGAACGGTCCGTCATCTTCGATTCGGCACCGCATCTGGCCTGGCCGATGCCTTTCGTCATTCCCCGCATGCGCGACGCTCGGCCGGAATGGCAGATCCGCCTCGCGCTGCTGCTCTACGACCATCTGGGCGACCGGGGCGGCATGGCGAAGAGCCGTACTATCAGGCTGCGGCAGGACCGGGCGGGACGCGGGCTGGACCCCGGCATCTTCAAGGGCTGGCGCTATTGGGACGGCTGGATCGACGACGCGCGAATGGTGATCGCCCTGTTGCGCGACGCCGAGGCGCGCGGCGCGACCCTATTCCCGCGCATTGCGGCGACCCATGCGGAGCGCGCGGGCGGCGGCTGGCGGATCACCCTTTCGGACGAGCGGACGGTGGAGGCCCGCCACCTCGTCAACGCCACCGGGCCATGGGCGGAAAGGACCGCGCGTGAGATCATGCAGGTGGAAGACCTGCCCGCGCTCCGCCTCGTTCAGGGCAGCCACATCGTCGTCGAACGGCCTACTTCGGCCGAGGATGCGCTGATGATCCAGCAGCCGGACAAGCGCGTCGTTTTCATGGTGCCGCTGGGCGACGAACATCTGATGATCGGCACCACCGAAACGCCGCTTTCCGCAATGCCCGCAACGCCAAGCCCGACGCGGGATGAAATCGTCTATCTGCTGATGGCCGCCAATCAGGTGCTGGCAAAGCCGATCGCCGTCGCCGACATCGTCCACACCGTCGCAGGGGTGCGGCCGCTGGTGGTGGACCCCGGCAAGGACGCGCGCGAGACAAGCCGCGACTGGCGGCTTCACATGCATGAGGCGGGCGACGCACTGACCGTCGTCGGCGGCAAGATCACCACTCACCGGCTGCTGGCCGAGGACGTGCTCGCCCGGCTTCAGCCGTCGACAAAACCCTGGACTGCGGGCGAGACCCTTCCGGGCGGCGATTTCCAGCCGCGGCCGGGCGAACGCAACCGCGACGCCCATGCCCGTTGGCTGGAGGGCCTGCCCCGCCGCTTTTCGGATTACGACCCGGCGATCGTGCGGCGGTTCGCCCGGCGGTTCGGGCGCGAGGCGGAGCAGATGCTGACCGACGGCATCGGCGCTGAAACGGCAGGGCTGTTCGAAGCCGAACTTCGCCACTTCGTGACGAGGGAATGGGCGGCGACGGCCGACGACATATTGTGGCGGCGAACAAGGGTAGGCATTTCCGCCTCGCCGAACGCCGAGCGGGATATCGACCACTGGATTTCCCGCTTCACGCTTGAAGCGGCAGGCCCCGGCAAGCGTCGGAAAAGCTGACACTCCGCACCCATGACTCGAACGCGGCCACGCAAATCCGCCACTGGTCTGAAACTTGCTTGATTTAGAGCGATGTTCAGACGCTTTCTCAGATTGTTCCAGATCCGCACACGCCTTGAAGCCTGCGCGGTGATCTATGCGCTGGCGCTTGGCGCAGTCGAACGCGGCGCTCATTATCTCACCTCCTATCCCGGCCTGCCGGGCTATCTGCTGTTCGCCGCCTGCCTGTGCGCGGTCTTCATGGGCGGCGGCAAGATTCTGGATGCGGTGCGGCATTTCCAGGAGCGGGAAGCCGCGAAGGACGAAACAGTCCAGCCGACCGGGTAACGGCCTGTTAACCTGAACATCGGACACTTCCCCCGGCGCAAGGAACCGCCGTGGAGGACGTCGCATGGCCGAAATCGATCAGACGCTCGCCAATGTGGAAAAGGCGATCATGCCAACCATCGCGTCGATGCTGGATGCATTGATCGATTCGGCCCAGGGCGCACGTCCCGGGATCGACGGGCTTCGCTACGCCACCGACATCCGCATGCTGGCGGACCAGGCCCAACGGGCCAGCCGAGAGATCGGCGAACTGATGGTGGCCGCGCATCATCGCAAGATGCAGGCGAGTCACAGCCGCGCGGCCTGACACCCGCGAATAAAAAGCCGGTTTTTCAACGCATAAAACCAACGGCTCTTCGCGCAAAACCGCGCATGCGAGCGACCTAAGCCACTGTTTTCCAACAGCAATTCCATTTGACGGCCTGTGGGGGAATCATCTTTACACGCGGGTGTGCAAACCCTATATCGCCAGTCCGCTGCCCCATGGGACTTCCAACCGCAAGGCAGCTTACTGTCAACTACCCGTTGGAGGTCCCTTGAGTTGCACACGCATCATAGCGCGTTGGGGGTAGCTGCTACCCTTCGTCCGGTTCAGCCGGTCACGCTTGTCCGTCCGCACGCCGCTCGCCGTGCTGCCCGCTTCTTTGTCGAGAAGTTTCCGGGCACGTCGATGTATGCCGTGAAGGCCAATCCGTCGCCCGAACTTCTGAGGGAGCTTTGGGCGGGCGGAATCACGCATTATGACGTGGCGTCGATCGCCGAGGTGCGCCTTGTCCGCCAGACGCTGGGCGATGCGGCAACGCTGTGTTTCATGCATCCGGTGAAGGCCGAGGAGGCAATCGCCGAAGCTTATCTCGATCACGGCGTCCGCACCTTCTCGCTCGACAGCCGCGAAGAGCTGGACAAGATCGTCCGCGCGACCAACGGCGCGACCGACCTGACGCTGTGCGTGCGCCTGCGCGTGTCGTCCGACTATTCCAAGCTCAGCCTTGCATCGAAGTTCGGCGTGGGCGTGGACGAAGCGCCCGCGCTGCTGCTCGCCACCCGGCAGGTCGCCGATGCACTTGGCATCTGCTTTCACGTCGGCAGCCAGGCGATGACGCCGCATGCCTATGGCAATGCGCTGGAGCGCGTGCGCGCGGCGATTGTAGCGGCGGCGGTGACAGTGGATGTCGTCGATGTCGGCGGCGGATTTCCGTCCGTCTATCCCGGCATGGAGCCGACGGACCTCGAACATTATTTCGACACGATCCACCGGGGCTTCGAGAGCCTGCCGATCAGCTATTCGGCGGAACTCTGGGCAGAGCCGGGACGCGCGCTCTGCGCCGAATATTCCAGCGTGCTGGTGCGCGTGGAAAAGCGGCGCGACGATGTGCTCTACATCAACGACGGCGCCTATGGATCGCTGTTCGATGCCGCGCATGTCGCATGGCGCTTTCCGGTGAAGCTGGTCCGCGAAAAGGAAAGCGCTGCACGACCGCTGAACTTCAGCTTCTATGGGCCGACCTGCGACGACATGGACCATATGGCGGGGCCGTTCGCCCTGCCCGCCGATGTCCAGGCAGGCGACTATATCGAGGTCGGGATGCTCGGGGCCTATGGCGCGGCGATGCGCACCGGCTTCAACGGCTTTACCGCAGGCGACACGGTGACCGTCACCGACGAGCCGATGGCGAGCCTCTACATGCCTGCCGAGCAGCCTTCGACCGTGGTGGAAATCGCCCGCAAGCTGTAACAGCACGCGGATAGAAACGGATCGATTCACGCACTTCGTCATTCCGGCGATAGCTGGAATCCATTCTGCTTCGGCATGGACTCCGGACTTCACCGGGGTGCGGGTGAATTGATCGGAACCGAACTGATTCTGGAGTTTGAAATGACCGAACCTCTGGTGAACGACCAGCGCAAGGCCGAACTGCTGTCGAAGCAGGTTCGCCATATCGACATCAAGAGCTTCGATGCCCGGCCGATCATCGACCAGATGGAAGGCATGAGCTTCACCAGCCGCGACCTGGCGCGGGCGACCCGCATCTACAACCAGATGCTGGAGGACAAGGACTGCTCGATCTTTCTGGTGATCGCCGGCTCCACCTCGGCGGGCGGCTGCATGGACCTCTATGCGGAACTGGTGCGCAACAACATGGTGGACGGCATCGTCGCCACCGGCGCGACCATCGTCGACATGGATTTCTTCGAGGGCCTGGGCCACAAGCACTATCAGGCGCAGGAAATCCCCGACGACGACACGCTGCGCTCGCTCTACATCGATCGCATCTACGACACCTATATCGACGAGGTGGCGCTTCAGGATTGCGACCACACCATTTTCGAGATCGCCGAGAGCCTGGAGCCCCGCCCCTATTCCTCGCGCGCGTTCATCCGCGAAATGGGCAAGTGGCTGGCGAAGAACGGCAAGAAGGAAAACAGCCTCGTGAAGCTCGCCTATGAGCATGACGTGCCGATCTTCTGCCCCGCCTTCACCGACAGCTCGGCGGGCTTTGGCCTCGTCAAGCATCAGGTCGATGCGATGAAGCGCGGCGGCCATTACATGACGCTCGATTCCATCGCGGACTTCCGCGAACTGACCGACATCAAGATCAAGGCGGGCGTGACCGGCCTTTTGATGGTGGGCGGCGGCGTGCCGAAGAACTTCATCCAGGACACGGTGGTCTGCGCCGAAATCCTGGGCCATGAGGTGGATGTTCACAAATATGCGGTGCAGATCACCGTCGCCGATGTGCGCGACGGGGCCTGCTCGTCCTCCACGCTTCAGGAGGCCGCGAGCTGGGGCAAGGTTTCGACCGCAATGGAGCAGATGGTCTTTGCCGAAGCGGGCTCGGTCATCCCGCTGCTGGCGTCGGACGCCTATCATCGCGGTCATTGGAAAACCCGCGCCAAACGGGCCTATGCGACGATGTTCGACCGCGCGGTGCAGGCACCGAAAGGTTAGAGCGGGGTACGTCAGATCGGATTGACCTGCACCGCGAGGATTTCGCGCCTGTGGGCAGGAGGCGGGCGCAGGACGTAGTGGTGGCTACGATCAAGCCCGTCGACGAACCCACAGCGCGAAACGACGCGGCCCTTCGGGTTGTCCTGTGGCGCGCGCCCGCGACATTGCGTCGCTTGCACGATGGACCCGCATCGCGCTGCGCGCCGCGCCTTGCGGATCATCCCGCCCCAGGACAACGCAGGTGGTTTTGATTTAACGCACGCCGCTCTAATATTGCGATGGAACGGTTGGCTGCCGGGACAGGGCGTTGCCACATCCCGCCCGTGGGCTTTATGTAGGCACCTGTTCACGGGCTTCCCCCGTCCGTGAAGCTGTGTCTCTCCAATGAAAGCAAAGTCCCCTTTTATGAAGCTTCCCCTTATCGTTTCTCTTGCGGCCTGCGGCCTTGCGCTGTCGGCCTGCGGCAACGGCAATACCGGCAGCGAAGAAGCCAATATCGCCGAAGCCAACCAGACCGTGGACGAGGCCACGCCGCTGCCGCCGGCAATCGCCGATAGCCGTCCCTATCGCTGCGCGGACGGAAGCGTTTTCTTTGTGGATTTCCTCGCGGACGGCAAAACCGTGAATCTGCGGACGGAACGCGAAGGCCTGCCGACCACGCTCACCGCCGAAGAGCAGGGCGGACCTTATGTCGCCGAAGGCTATTCGGTCGGCGGGAACGCCGAGGAAACGAAGATCGCAACGCCGGACAAGCCCGAGCAGAGCTGCAAGGCCTGATTCCGACTGATCCGCGATTTTTGGGTCCCCGGGGCATGGCTCCGGGGATTTTTCTACCGCTCAAAGCTGGCGACCAGCTCCACATGGATCGACCAGCGGAACTGGCCCACCGGCCATAGCCGCTCCAGCCGGAACCCTGCATCGACAAGCGCCTTTGCATCGCGCGCAAAGCTGTTTGGATTGCAGGACACCATGACCGCCCGCGGCACGGCCGAGCGGGCGATCATCTCTACCTGCGCCCTGGCTCCGGCGCGCGGCGGATCGACCACCACGGCGTCGAAGGGCTGAAGCTCCTTCATATCGAGCGGGGCGCGGAACAGGTCGCGGTGCCGCGCCGTCACCGGCCGCTGGAACCGGTTCGCCGCCTGCTGGAGTGCTTCCATCGCATTGCCTGCCGCGTCCACGGCGGTGACATGCGCCTGCCGGGAAAGCGGAAGCGAAAATGTGCCGAGCCCGGCGAAAAGATCGGCGATCCTCCGCGCGCCCGCAACGGACCGCTGAACCGCTGAAACCAGCGCCCGCTCGCCGTCGACCGTCGCCTGAAGAAAGGCGGACGGCGGCAGCGCAACGGGTATGCCGTCGAAGGATATGGTCGGCGCGTCCGGCATATGCACCAGTTCCGCGCCATATCCCCGGTCGACCGACAGCCGCGCGAGGCCATGCTTCACCGCAAAATCGGTCATCGCTTCCAGCGCGCCCAGCCCATCGGCCGTGACCGGACCGATCAGCACGTCCACTCCCTGATCGCAGCGCGTAAGCGTGATCCCACCCGCAGACCGTTCGGCAAACAGCCTTGAGGAAAGCTTTCGCAACGGCTCCACCAGCGCGAAAAGCACCGGGTCCAGCACCGGACATTCGGCAATGTCGACCAGCCTGTGACTTTCCCCCTCGTTGAAGCCAAGCACCACCCGGCCCTGTCGCTTCTGCACGCGGAGGCTCGCCCGGCGGCGGCATCCGGCGGGGGAGAGATGCGGTTCCTCCATATCGGGAGCGCTTATCCCCTGCTGGGCCAGCGCATGGCGAATCCGGTCGGATATGAAGGCGCGATAGGCGGCGTCATCCACATGCTGAAGCTGGCACCCGCCACAACGCCCGTAATGGCGGCAGGGCGGCGACGCATGATGCGGCCCCCTTTCCACCACCTCGCCATCGGCATTGACCAGATCGCCCGGAGCCGCGCCGGCCACATGCAGCCCATCGGCGGTCACGCCGTCGCCGCGTGAGGCGATGCGGATGATCCGGCCTTCGCCGGGCGCGCTCAGTTGCTGCATGCGGTATCGGCCAGCGTGCGGTTCAATGCCGGGACAAGCGCGTCGGCGTTGATGAGCGGACCTGCAAGCCGGGCCGCCTCGCCATGCAGCCACACGCCCGCGCAGGCCGCCTCGAACGGCTCCAGCCCACGCGCCAGCATTGCCGCGATCACGCCGGAAAGCACATCACCGGTGCCTGCGGTCGAAAGCCAGAAGCTGGGGGAGCCGGAGATTGCCGCCCTTCCGTCCGGCGCGGCCACGATCGTGTCGGGGCCTTTCAGTACCACCACCGCCTGAGCGGTGGCGGCCGCCTTGCGCGCCCGGTCGACCCTGCTTCCCGTCTGCGCACCGAACAGCCGGACGAACTCGCCCTCATGGGGCGTCAGCACGGCAGCCCGGCCGTGGAGGCGGCGGGCGACGGGGATTGCGCTTGCGCCAAGCAGGACCAGCGCATCGGCATCCAGCACCAAGGGACAGCCGGGGCCGGACAAGGCCGCATCGAGACGGACGGACGCCTCCCTGTCGCGGCCAAGTCCCGGCCCGACCACCACCGCGCCGATGCGGCCATCCTCCAGCAGTTGTTCAAGCTCCAGCTCATCCGTTTGCCGCTGAATGACGGAGTCCGGGCCGCCAGGTGCCGCGCCCGTGCCCGCGACCACGACATAGCCGGCGCCTGCCGCCTGCGCGCCACGGGCGGCGAGCATGGCTGCGCCGGGCATTGCGCCTTCGACGACCAGCGCAAAGCCGCGTGTATATTTGTGATCGGCAAATGTTGGAGCCGACAGCCGGGGTTTCGTGATCCGCCAGCAGCGGGTTTCAACCGGGATGCCGATGTCTGCGGTGACGATCCTGCCGCACAGGCCCGCCGCCGGATAGAGCAGATGCGCGGGCTTCAGCGCTGCGAGCGCGATCGTCATGTCGAAAGGCAGCGACGCGCCAAGGAGCGCGCCGTCGTCCGTGCCGACTCCGCTTGGAAGGTCGATTGCGATCCTGGCGTTGGCGGCCCCCATTAAATCCGCCAGACGGCCCGCTACCTGCGGCTTCAGCTTGCGCTTCATGCCGGTGCCGAACAACGCATCGACCAGCACCGGAGCCGGTTGCACGCTGGCCAATGGCTCGACCGGCGCAGGACAGGCGGCAGCCGCAGCCACCGCTTCGCGCGACGAGGGCGGCGCAAGCTGGCCGACCGTGACGGGCCAGCCGCGCTCGGCGAGTTCGCGCGCGATCACATAGCCGTCACCGCCATTGTTGCCGGGTCCGCAAAGGACAAGCACATGATCGGGACCGGTGAAGGCCGCAATGGCTGATGCCGCAGCGCGGCCCGCGCGGTCCATCAGTGCTTCGCCCGGCGTTCCCGCCGCAATCGCAGCGGCATCCGCGCGCCGCATTTCATCGGCGGTGGCGACGGCCTGTTCCAAAACGATGCTTGTCATGACTTCTCCAGCATGTATCAACATGGCCGATATGAAGCCATCACTGTTCCGCATCGTTCTGATCTGCCCGGCCGTGGCGATGGGCCTCGCCGCCTGCTCGCCGTCGCCCTATTACACCGGGTCGAAAAGCCTTGCGCCGGGCGCGGTGCCGCGCGACGGGCTGGGTCGGCCGGTGATCGATGGCGAGGCTCTGGTCTATGATCTGCCGCCGCCCGCGCCGCGCATTTCCAGCGATATTACCGGCAGGCCGGTCGTTTCCTCGAACGCCAACCGGATCATCTATTTCGAGGATCTGCGCTATTCGGACCGGCCGCAGCGGGTCGCCGACACAAATCCCGGCGACCCCGCAGGCGTTCGACCCTAAAGGTCCGCGTAGACGTGCGTCTCGGCCTGAGCGCCGGGATGCGTCACCGCGCCCTTCCATGCCGGGCCGACATTCTGCGCATAGCGCCAGAGCGCGCCTGATTGATAATCGGTCTGGCGAGGCCGCCACTCCGCCTTGCGGCGCGCAAGCTCGTCCGCATCGACTTCAAGCTCGATGGTCCCCGCCTCGGCGTCGATCGAGATGGTGTCGCCGTCCTTGACGAGTGCGATCGGCCCGCAATCCGCCGCCTCCGGCCCGACATGGCCGATGCAGAAGCCGCGCGTCGCGCCCGAGAAGCGCCCGTCGGTGATCAGCGCCACCTTTTCGCCCATGCCCTGGCCGTAAAGCGCCGCCGTGGTCGCCAGCATCTCGCGCATGCCGGGGCCGCCCTTCGGCCCTTCGTTGCGGATGACGATGACCGAACCTTCCTTGATCTGACGCGCCTCGACCGCAGCGAAGCAATCCTCCTCGCACTCGAACACCTGCGCCGGGCCGCTGAACTGCAGGCGGTGCATGCCCGCCACCTTGACGATGGCCCCCTCCGGCGCGAGCGATCCCTTGAGACCCACGACGCCGCCGGTCGCGGTGATCGGCGTCCGCGCGTCATGGATCACCTTCTGGTCCGGGTTCCATGTTACCTGCTCGATGTTCTCGCCCAGCGTCTTGCCGGTGACGGTCATGCAGTCGCCATGCAGCAGGCCTTCGCTCAAGAGCGTCTTCATCACCATATAGACGCCGCCTGCCTCGTACATGTCCTTGGCGACATATTGCCCGCCGGGCTTCAGGTCCGCGACATAGGGCGTCGTCTTGAAGATCTCCGCCACGTCGAAAAGCGTGAACTCGATACCCGCCTCGTGCGCCATTGCCGGAAGGTGCAGCCCGCCGTTGGTGGAGCCGCCGGTCGCCGCCACGATGCGCGCCGCATTTTCAAACGCATCGCGCGTGCAGATGTCGCGGGGCCGGATGTTCCGCGCGATCAGTTCCATCACCTGACGGCCGGCCGCGCGCGAGATGTCCGCATGCCCTTCATAAGGCGCGGGCATCATGTTGGAATTGGGCAGCGACAGGCCGATCGCCTCGCCCACGCAAGCCATTGTATTGGCGGTGAACTGTCCGCCGCACGCGCCATGACCGGGGCAGGCCGCCCGCTCGATCGCCTTGAGTTCCGACAGCGGGCATGCGCCGGAACTGTACCGGCCCACCACCTCGAACACGTCCTGCACCGTGAGGTCCCGGTCCTGATAGCGGCCGGGCAGGATGGAGCCGCCGTAAACGAAGATCGACGGCACGTTCAGCCGCAGCATCGCCATCATCATGCCGGGCAGCGATTTGTCGCACCCCGCAAATCCCACAACCGCGTCATAGCTGTGGCCTCGCACCGAAAGCTCGATCGAATCGGCGATCACTTCGCGACTGACGAGGGAGGAGCGCATGCCCTGTGTGCCCATGGCGATTCCGTCGGTGACGGTGATGGTGTTGAACCGGCGGGGCGTGCCGCCGCCCGCGATCACGCCTTCGCGGCAGATGTCCGCCTGGTCGTTGAGCGTCGTGTTGCAGGGCGCGCTGTCATTCCCGGCGGAAACCACGCCCACGAACGGACGGGCGATCTCTTCCTCGGTCATGCCCATCGCGTAATAATAGCTGCGTTGCGGGGCGCGCTCCGGACCGACCGAGACATGGCGGCTCGGCAGTTTCGACTTGTCAAAGCGGGGCGAAGTCATCTGCTCATCCTTGCGTGACATTTTGACCACGCTCTTGGCTCCGGCAGGCGGGGCGGGTCAAGCAATAAGCTCAGGCAAACATGTCCCGCACCGACCGGATCACCGGCTCCAGATGCGTGGCCCAGCGCTCCACCCCGGCCGGGTCGGCGATCCCGTCTTGCCTGATCTCCAGCCCCAGATAGGGAATGTCGTTCCCTTCGGCATGGCGGTTCATCGTATAGTTGAGGTCACGCCCGGAATAGGGCTGGTTGTCCCCGACCATCCAGCCCTGTGCCTCCAGCATCGGAATGGCGATCCGCGCGGCCTGGTCGTCGCGGTTGTAGAGCACGCCCACCTGCCACGGCCTTTGTTCTTCCGGGCGGGTTTCAAGGCGCGGCGTGAAGCTGTGGACCGAGACGATCAACGCCGGGGCGTTTTCCTCCACCAGTCCTGCAAGCGCGCCATGATAGGCGCGGTGATAGCGGATGAGGCGATCCTCCCGCCTCTGCGCACAGAGGGCCGCATTGCCCGGAATCGCGATGCCGTCACTGACGTGGGGGATAAGGCCGGGCGCGTCCTCCTCCCGGTTGAAATCGACGATGAGGCGGGACAGCCTTGCAACCACGGCCGTCGCCTCCAGCCGCGCCGCAAGCAGGCGCACCAGCGGCTCGACGCCGATGTCGATGGCCACGTGCCGGTCCAGCACGGTCGGGCATATGCCAAGGTCTAGCCCCTCCGGCACGCGGCTGGACGCATGGTCGGCAACAATCAGCAGGCCGGAATCGGGGCGGCCGGGGATCAGTTCATGAGTGTCGACGATCATCGATCAGCAATATCCGCAAGGAGACCGGAGTCCGATTCCATGAAGAAGCGCCGGTTGCAAGCCGCTGAATCTCTGCTCTTGGGGAAAACAGCGGCGGGGACGCAAGCGTCCACCGCCGCAGTTGAAGCTGCCAATGCCCTGAAGGCATGTGCGAAGCCTGTGACGGATGGAGCCGCGCCCAGGCGCGACGACGACCCGCCACGGCCCGGATTCGCAGGAACGGGTAAAGAAAGTCGCAGCAAACAGGGTTTAGGCGATCTTAACCCTGGTTGGCAGGAGCCACCATCCCGGCTCTCGCGCCGCCAGATCATCATGCGCAAGGCGGAGCGCCGCCTCGCTTTCAAACAGCGCAAAGCAGGTCGCGCCGGAGCCGGACATGCGGCTGAGCAATGCGCCCCCACAGGCGGCAAGCGCCGTCAGCACATCGGCGATCGGCGGGCACAGGGAGATCGCGCCCGACTGAAGATCGTTGCGCGCCCGGACCAGATCATCAATGGCGGGGCGGCTGTCGAGCGGACCCCGGTCCACCCCGTCCCAGGCGGCGAAGACCGGCCCGGTGGCGAGCGGAACCATCGGGTTGACGAGCAGCACGGGCATGTCATTCAGACCTGCGACATCCGCGGGAACAAGCGTCTCGCCCTTCCCCCCGCCCCACATGGTGCGGCTGTATACACAGGCCGGAACGTCTGCCCCCAGCGGCTCGGCCAGTTCGGCCAGCCGCCCCAGAGAATAATCCAGGCCCCAGAAGTGGTTGAGCAGCCGGAGTGCTGCCGCCGCATCCGCCGATCCGCCGCCGATCCCGCTTGCGACCGGCAGGTTTTTCGTCAGCGTCAGTCTGGCGCGCGGCGCGATGCTGGCGCTTGTCGCAAGCCGCCTTGCGGCGCTCAGCACCAGATTGTCGGTCGCAGAGAGACCGTCCGCCATCGGCCCTTCGATGGTGAGGGAAAGCGCCTCGCCCTCATCCACGGCCACGACATCACCGTCGGCGACGAACGCGAACAATGTCTCGAGTTCATGATAGCCGTCCGGACGGCGGCGGCGGACATGCAGCGCGAGGTTGAGCTTTGCAGGCGCGGCTTCGCTCTGCCTCACTGGGCGGAATCGTCCCCGGCGGCGAGGCCGAAGTCGATCTTGCGCCGCAGTCGTGCAAGCACGTCTTCCTCTTCCGCGCCGACCATTGCCGCCCGCCAGCTATAGCGCGCCTCGTACCTGCGGCCGACCTGCCAATAGGCGTCGCCCAGATGTTCGTTGATCGTCGGTTCGGCCGGTTCGAGCTGCACGGCCTGTTCCAGCAGATCGATCGCGCGCGCGAAATTGCCCCGCCGGTAATGGACCCAGGCGAGCGAATCGGTGATCGCCCCGTCGCCGGGCCGCTTGGCGCTGGCATTTTCGATCAGCCGTTGCGCCTCTTCCAGTTTCAGCCCCCGATCGAGCAGCGCATAGCCTAGATAGTTGAGCGCAACCGCCTCGTCAGGGGCAAGCGCGACCGCCCGTCGCAGATCGGGCTCCGCCCGCGTCCAGTCGCCGAGCCGTTCATATGCGCCGCCACGCAACAGATAGAGCCGCCAGTCGGGCTGGTCGGAAGGCGTGAGTTCGATCGCCCTGGCATAGGCCCTTGCCGCATCTTCATGAAGCTCCGCCATGTTCAGGACATCGCCAAGCTGGCTCCATTCCGGCACACCCGCCCCCGCGGCCGCCGCAGCCGCCTGCGCGATGCCGAGCGCCTCGGCCTGCCGGTTCAGCCGCTGCAACAGGCTGATGCGAAAGCCTGTCGCCTGCGCCGCGAAAGGATCGGTGGGCGATATTCCGGCAAGCGCGTCGAGCGCCGCCTGCGGCTTGTCGTCATCGGCAAGCAGGCTTGCGGTCACGAGCCAGGTCTCGGCATTCTGGGGGGCAAGGAACGTCGCCAGCCGCGCAATCACAAGCCCCGCCTGCGACGTGTGGTCCCGCCCTGCGTCTGCCGCCAACCGCACGAACAGCTCGGCCATTCCCTCGGCAGGCGTGGCGATGCCGGTGCGCAGCCGCTTGCCCCCCTGAACCATCGCGTGCGCGGCGCGGATGACCGGATCCCGCCCTGTCAACAGCGCGGCCGCCTCTTCCTTGCGCCCTTTTCGTTGCAGCATGGCCGCAGCGACCAGTCTTATACGCGTCGCCCGCCCGGTCTCGCCCGTGATCAGGGGCTGGAACGCCGCCATTGCGTCGTCCGTCCTGCCGGTCGCCCCGAGCAGGAAGGCGCGATGCTCGGCCGCATAGCTTTCGGCAAGGGCATTACCGCCCACGCCCGCGATCGGCGCCAGCGGATCATCCTTGCCACGGCCAAGGGCAAGCCAGGAATCGATCACCGGCAGCGCGAACAGAAGCTGATTTTCCTTCGAGAGCCCGTTTCGGATCTCGACCGCCCTGTCCCACTCCTTGTCCTGGACCGCTTGCGCCAGCAGCACGAGCCGGGTGTCGAAGCCGGACTGACCTGCCTTTTCAAGCGCCCGGGCCAGTTCAAAGCTGAGCTTTTCATCGCCCGAAAGCAGCGCCAGCCCGAAGGTGCGCTGCCTCAATATCCGGTCGTGCTCGCTGGCCTGGAGCGCGGTCTGGAACTGGCGGACGGCCTCGCCCAACCTGTCCTGGCTGATGGCGACGCGGCCCCGCATATAGGCGCGCCATGCGCCGAAATCCTGCTGGACCGCCGCCGCAGACAGCGGCGCGCCCAGCGCCATCAGCGCAACGGCGCTACATGTTAGGATAATTCGGCCCACCGCCACCTTCAGGCACCACCCAATTGATATTCTGCGTCGGATCCTTGATGTCGCAGGTCTTGCAATGGACGCAGTTCTGCGCGTTGATCTGCAGACGCGGGTCACCTTCTTCGGTTCCGACGATTTCGTAAACCCCGGCCGGGCAATATCTCTGCTCCGGAGCGTCATAGAGCGCGAGATTGACCTCGATGGGCACGGATGCGTCCTTCAGGGTCAGGTGAACCGGCTGGTCTTCCTCATGGTTCGTGTTCGACAGGAACACCGACGACAGCCGGTCGAAGGTGATCTTCCCGTCGGGCTTGGGATATTCGATCGGCCTTGCGTGGTCCTTGCGCGAAATCTGCTTGTGGTCGGGCTCATGGCCGAAGGTCCATGGCACGCCGAGGCCGATCTGGTGCAGCCACAGGTCGAGGCCCGAATAGAGCGTGCCCCATGTGCCGCCGAACTTGGCCACGGCCGGCTCGGCGTTGCGGACCATCTTCAGTTCCTTGGCCACCCAGCTCTTGTTCAGCGCGTCGGGATAGGCCGTCAGTTCATCACGGCCTTCGGAGCCGCCCGCGACCGCGGCATAGGCGGCTTCGGCCGCAAGCATGCCGGACTTCATCGCCGTGTGGCTGCCCTTGATGCGCGGCACGTTGACGAAACCGGCCGAGCAGCCGATCAGCGCGCCGCCCGGGAAGGCAAGCTTCGGCACCGATTGCCAGCCGCCTTCGTTGATCGCCCGCGCGCCATAGGAAATGCGCTTGCCGCCTTCCAGCACCTCGCGGATGGCGGGATGGGTCTTCCAGCGCTGGAATTCCTCGAACGGCGAGAGATAAGGGTTCTTGTAGTCGAGCGCGACGACGAAGCCGAGAGCGACCTGGCCATTGGCCTGGTGATAGAGGAAACCGCCGCCCCATGCGTCGCTGAGCGGCCAGCCCTGGGTGTGGATCACCCGGCCCGGAACATGCTTTGCCGGGTCGATGTCCCACAATTCTTTCAGTCCGATTCCATAGACTTGCGGAGCACAGTTCGCTTCAAGGTTGAAGATGCGCTTCAATTCCTTCGTCAGGTGCCCGCGCGCACCCTCCGCGAAAAGCGTGTACTTGCCATGCAGTTCCATGCCGGGCTGATAATCGGGCTTGTGGCTGCCGTCGCGCGCGACGCCCATGTCGCCGGTCGCCACGCCCTTGACCGAGCCGTCTTCGTTGAACAGCACTTCGGCGGCGGCGAAGCCGGGGAAAATCTCCACGCCAAGCGCCTCTGCTTGCCCCGCCAGCCAGCGGCACAGGCTGCCGAGCGACACGGTGTAGCAGCCCTTGTTGTTCATGAAAGGCGGCATGGAGATGTGCGGCATGCCGAACTTCTTCTTCGCCGTCAGCACCCAATGGTGATTTTCGGTGACCGGCACCGTCATCGGGCTGTCAAGCTCGCGCCAGTTCGGGATCAGCTCGTCAAGCGCCTTTGGATCGACCACCGCGCCCGAAAGGATATGCGCCCCGATCTCGGAGCCTTTTTCAAGAATGCAGACGGACAGTTCGCCGCCCGCGTCATTGGCAAGCTGTTTCAGCCGGATCGCGGCGGCAAGGCCGGCCGGGCCGCCGCCGACAATAACCACATCATATGGCATCGATTCACGTTCAGACACTCTAATCCTCCCAGCCCTTTCCGGACCAATTGTCGTGCGCACCCACCATTCCGGCAGAGAAGACAAATTATGGGGTTGACCACCACCACACTGATGTCGTCAGTCCATAACGATGGAGAGCGGGGTTGCAAGATGGTCGCGCCACGAAGCGCTGGATGCGCTTGCCTGGCTCATGGACGCCGGGGTCGATACCGTCGTCTCCGATCGACCCGGAAAATGGCTCAAGGAACCCACCCTTTCCGCGCCTGATACGGGTCTGCCGGAGCCGGTCGTCGCGCGCAACCCGGCCGCGCAGCCCGAAAGAACCGGTGAGCCCGAGCCGAAAATCATCACAGAGGGGATGGCGGAAGCGGGCGTCGCGCTGATGCTGACAGCCGACCCGCGCGCCGGAGAGGGTCGCATCCTCGGTGATTCCGAAGCGCTGCTGCTCGGCCGGATGATGGCCGCGATCGGGCTGAACCTTGACGAGTTGCTCCGGCTGGGGCTGCCGGGGGGCGTCGAACCTGACGCAGCCGGTCCGCCGCCAGTCTCCATTCCGAGCGCGCGCGCGCTCCTGCTGCTTGGCGACGGACCTTCAAAGGCGCTGCTCGGCAAGGCGGCGGGTCAGGCGCGCGGAACGGTTCACCAAATCGAATTGGGCGGAAGGCTGCTTTCGGCAGTCGCGACCTTCGCCCCCCATTTCCTTATCCGGCAGCCGCGCATGAAGGCGCTTGCCTGGGCCGATCTGCGGCTGTTCGCCACACTGATCGCCTGATGATGAAAAAGCTCGCCATCGTTGCGGCGTGCATCGCCGCCTTTCCGTCGCCCGCATCGGCGGACCGTGCGCAGCCGCCGGCCGCGACCCCCGGACCGATCATCGTCGACGGTAGGGCGCGGGTGGACAGCCGGATGCCCGACCAGATGACTCCGGCGCAACGCGCCGCCTATCGCCGCATCTTCACCCTTATCAGGGGGAACCAGTTCGCCGCCGCCGCCGCCGCGCTCAACACAATGCCTTCGAACGGGCTGCTCACCGGCACCGGCTGGGCCGAGCTTTGGCTTGCGGCCGGAAGCCCCAGTGCATCGGCGGGCGCGTTGTCGGGGTGGCTATCCACGAACATCGCCTTGCCACAGGCAGAGCGCATAGCGGCGCTCGCGCATCGAGCGGGGGTGCAGGATGTTCCGGCGCTTCCTCCGCGCCGGGGCTTGCAGCGCGTGGGTGGCGCGGGGCGCGAAAAGCCGCGTCCGGCCCGTGCCGATGCGGCCACCGCCGCCTTTGCAGCACATGTCCGGCCTCTTTTGATGGCCAATCGTGTCGCCGAGGCGGCCGACCTTCTTGAGCGGACCTCGCTCGACAGCGAAAGCCGGACGCAATGGACCCAGCGGATCGCCTGGGCCTGGTATAATGCGGGCGACGACCGGCGGGCGCTTGTGCTGGCGCAGAAGGCGGCCGGAGACGGGGGCGAATGGTCGGCGATGGCCAACTGGGTGGCGGGCCTCTCCGCTTTCCGCAGCCGCCAATATGCGCTGGCGGCGAGATATTTTTCGAGCGTGGCGAGCAACGCCCACAGCGGCGACCTTGCCGCGGCGGGGCATTTCTGGGCCGCCCGCGCGTTCATTGCATCGGGACGGCCCGATCTGGTGTCGCCCCGCCTGCGATCAGCCGCCCGCCATGTCGACAGCTTCTACGGTCTTCTCGCGCGGCGCTCGCTCGGCATCGAGCCGCCGCCGCGCACGCCGAAGCCCGACTTTCTTCTGGCGGACTGGAAGCATGTCGATCAGCTGCCGGGCGCGCGCCGCGCCGCAGCGCTGGTCGAGATTGGCGAACTGGGCCTTGCCGACCGCGAACTGCGCCACCTCGCCATGATCGGCCCTGCCCAAAATCATGTGGCGCTCACCTATCTGGCGGCCAAGCTCAATCTGCCGGCCACGCAATTCTGGCTTTCCCACAATGCGCCCGCCGGAGTCACCCCGCCCATTTTCAGCCGCTATCCTGCGCCGGAGTGGGCGCCGTCGCGCGGGTGGCGAGTGGACCGATCGCTGGTCTATGCCCATGCGCTTCAGGAAAGCCGCTTCGTGACCGACGCACGCTCTCACGCAGGCGCGCGCGGCGTGATGCAGCTGATGCCGGGCACCGCGCGGCAGATCGCCGGAACATCGTCCCTGCCGTCCGATGAATCCAGCCTCGCCGACCCGTCGTTCAACATCGAGTTCGGCCAGACCTATCTGGAGGAGCTGCGCGATTCGCCCTGGACCGGCGGGCTGCTGCCCAAGGTGATCGCCGCCTATAATGCCGGGCCTGGATCGGTGAAGAAGTGGAACGAGGAACTGCGCGACGGAAACGACCCGCTGCTGTTCATCGAATCGATCCCCTTCGTGGAGACGCGCCATTATGTGGAGGTGGTGCTGCGGAACTATTGGATGTATCAACAGGGGGATGGCGCGGACGCCGAAAGCCTGGATGCGCTGGCGCAGGGCATGTGGCCGCGTTTTCCCGGCCTTTCCGGCCAGTCCGCGATCCGTGTCGACCCTGTGAGGCCCGTAGCAAGTGCCAATTGACGAACAGCTCCCGTTCAAGCCCGTCCGAATAGCGGTGCTGACGGTGTCCGACACGCGACAGCTGCACGACGACCGCTCGGGCGATACGCTGGCCCAGCGGCTGGTCGATGCCGGTCACATCCTCGCCGACCGGTCGATCGTGCCTGACGACGCGGACCTGATCGTCGCCCAGCTTCACCGCTGGATCGATGACGAGCAGATCGATTGCGTCATCTCCACCGGCGGCACGGGCGTGACGGGACGCGATGTCACGCCGGAGGCGTTCGCCCGCGTGTGGGACAAGGACATTCCCGGTTTCGGCGAGCTGTTCCGCTGGCTGTCCTATCAGTCGATCGGCACCTCCACCATTCAGTCGCGCGCCTGCGCGGGGGTCGCGCGGGGCACCTATCTGTTCGCCCTGCCGGGATCGACCGGCGCGGTGAAGGACGGATGGGACGGCATATTGGCCGCCCAGCTCGACAGCAGGCACCGGCCCTGCAACTTCGTGGAACTGATGCCCCGCCTGCGCGAGCATGAAGATCGTTCTTGATTTGTTCTATTATTGAGCGCAGCATGTCGGGGTGCCCAAGCCCCCGCCCCCTCCCGCACGCGGCGCCACCCAAAATGCGTTGAGCGCGCGCTTCAACCTTCCCGCGCGGGAGGTGGACGGCGAGTGGCTTGACGCGCGGGAGGCGCTGGATGACGCGCCGCCGCCGCTCCGGACCAGCGTCACGGTGGAACGGCCGCGCACGATCATCACCCGCAACAATTCGCCCGACATCGGTTTCGATCGCTCGATCAACCCCTATCGCGGCTGCGAGCATGGCTGCATCTACTGCTTTGCACGGCCGACCCATGCCTATCACGACTTGTCGCCCGGCCTGGATTTCGAGACGAAGCTGTTCGCCAAGCCAACCGCGCCGGAGCTGCTGAAAAAGGAGCTTGCGAAAAAGGGCTATGAGGTTCGCCCTATCGCCTTTGGCACCAACACCGACCCGTTCCAGCCGATCGAGGCGAAATGGAGGGTGGCGCGCGCCTGCATGGAGGTGCTGGCCGAATGCAGCCACCCCTTCACCATCACCACCAAATCGGACAGGGTGACGAGCGTCCTCGACATTCTCGCCCCGATGGCAGCGCGACAGCTCGTGTCGGTGATGATTTCCATCACATCGCTCACCCCCGAGATCGCCCGCACGCTGGAGCCGCGCGCACCAAGGCCGGAAAAACGGCTCGCTGCGGTTCGCGCGCTGGCTGACGCCGGTGTTCCCGTCCATGTGTCAATCGCGCCGGTCGTGCCCGCGATCACCGACCATGAGATCGAGCATATTCTGGAGCGCGCGGCGGAGGCAGGCGCTAAGGGGGCGTCTTTCCTGCCCGTCCGCCTTCCCCATGAAGTCGCGCCATTGTTCCGCGCCTGGCTGGACGCGCATTTCCCGGCCAGGGCGGGCAAGGTGATGCACATCATCCAGTCGATCCGGGGCGGGCGCGACAACGACCCGGATTTCTTCACCCGCATGCGCGGGCAAGGCCCGTGGGTGGATCTGATGCGCACCCGCTTCAACATCGCCTGCCGCAAGCTGGGCCTTGGCAAGGAAATGACCGTTCTGCGGACGGACCTGTTTCGCCCGCCGGAGGGCGACCAGATGCGTTTGTTCTGATAGGATATTCCCATCTAGGGAAGAAGAGGATGACGAACCCAATTGAGCATCGCGGGCCGGAAGGCGCAAACTTCTGGTGGCGCGCACGGTGGATCGCGATAGCGGCGATTCTCGTACTGCCGTTCTTGGCGATGCAATGGACCGATGAGGTCGCCTGGACAGCAGCAGATTTCGCCGTCGCAGGCATTCTGCTGGTCGGCGCCAATATCCTCTATGAACTGGCCGCGCGGCGAATGGCCGACAGGAAATACCGGATCATCGTAGGCAGCGTCATCGTGGCGGCGGTGCTGATCATCTGGGCGGAAGGCGCGGTCGGTATCTTCTGACCGGCGGCGGAATCAGGCGTTGGACACCAGCGCCAGCCTTGGCTGCTCGTCGGCCTTGAGCATCACCGACGACACGCCCTTTACATATTCCAGCCGCGCGGCGACTTCCGCGTCCAGCACATATTTGCGGCCAAGGTTCAGCACCGCTTCAATGGTCCCGTCGGAAAGGCGCAGCATCACCTCGCCGCGCCCGCCGCGCAGGGGCTCAAGCTCGTCGGAGAGCGCAGGCAGCGCGGCGGCATCGGCAATCACAACCTCAAGGTTGATCCGCGTCCGCCTGGACAGGCTGTCGAGCAGGCTCAGGCCCCTGATCGTCACGCGCGGCGTATCCTCCTCGGGCCGCCACAGAAGCTCGACCGACAGCAGCGCGCATTCGCCGTCACGGGCGGCCGCTTCCACCGCTTCCTGCGCGTCGTCGTCAAAGATACTGGCGATGAACTGGCCGGATTCGTCCGAGCAGGTCGCAAGCAGATAGCGCTTTCCACTGGCCGAAGTGCGCCAGCGCGCCTCCTCGACAAGTGCCGCCATGGAGGCGCTGGTGCGGCCCCCGCCCACCGGCCCGCCCGCTTCGGCAAGTGCCGCAAAGCTGCGCACCCCATTGGCGGCAAGCAGATGCCGGTAGCGGTCCACCGGATGCGCGGACAGATAAAAACCGAAGGCATCCTTTTCCTGAGTCATTCGCTCTGACAGCGACCAGGGACTGACAGCCGCCAGCCTTATCGGCGCAAGCCCCGCCCCGCCGTCTCCGAACAGGGCGTGCTGCCCACTCTCGCGCTGATCGGCGGCGGCGGACGCATGGCCCATGATCGTTTCGGCCGAGGCATGGACACTGGCCCTGTCGGGCGTGATGCAATCGAACGCGCCCGCGCCCGCCAGGCTTTCAAGCTGCCGCTTGTTGAGCTGGCGCGGATCGATCCGCCCGGCGAAATCGTCAAGGCTCGTGAACGGCCCGCCCCGCTCCCGCGCCGCCACAAGATCGCCCATGGCCTTTTCGCCAACGCCCTTCAGCGCGCCCAGCGCATAGCGGACGGCAAGCCCCTCCGCGTCCTGCTCCACGGTGAAATCCGGGCCGCTCCGGTTCACGCAGGGCGGCAGGCAGCGCACGTTCAGCCGCCGCATATCGTCCACGAAGACCGACAACTTGTCGGTGAGCGCGATGTCATAGGCCATGGAGGCGGCGAAGAACTCCACCGGGTGATGCGCCTTCAGCCAGGCGGTGTGATAGGCGACCAGCGCATAGGCGGCGGCGTGGCTCTTGTTGAAGCCATAGCCCGCGAACTTGTCGATCAAGTCGAACAGTTCGTTCGCCTTCGCCTCGCTGATCTGCTGGTCGGCGCAGCCTTGCACGAAGCGCGACCGCTGGGCGTCCATCTCCGCCTGAATCTTTTTGCCCATCGCGCGGCGCAGCAGATCGGCTTCGCCAAGCGAATAGCCCGCCAGTATCTGGGCGGCCTGCATCACCTGTTCCTGATAGACGAAGATGCCGTAGGTCTCGCTCAGCACCGTCTCCAGCAGCGGATGCGGATATTCGATCTTCTCCCGTCCGTTCTTGCGCGCGCCGAAGGTCGGGATATTGTCCATCGGGCCGGGGCGGTAGAGCGACACCAGCGCGATGATGTCTTCAAAGCAGGTGGGCTTCACCGCCGACAGCGTGCGGCGCATGCCTTCGGATTCCAGCTGGAACACGCCCACAGTCTCGCCGCGCTGGAGCAGCTCATAGACCTTGGGGTCATCCCAGGGCAGCGCCGCCAGATCGAGGCTGATACCGCGCTCGGCAAGCAGGTCCACCGCGCGCTGGAGGACGGACAGCGTCTTCAGGCCCAGAAAATCGAACTTCACCAACCCCGCCGCCTCGACATATTTCATGTCGAACTGGGTCACCGGCATGTCGGATCGCGGATCGCGGTAGAGCGGTACAAGCTGCGCCAGCGGACGGTCGCCGATCACCACGCCCGCTGCATGGGTGGAGCTGTGACGCGGAAAACCTTCCAGCTTCATTGCAAGGTCGACGAGGCGCTTCACCTCCTCGTCCCGCTTGTATTCCGCCACGAATTCGCTGACGCCGTTCAGCGTGCGGTCCAGCGTCCACGGATCGGTCGGGTGGTTGGGGATCAGCTTGGCGAGCCTGTCCACCTGCCCATAGCTCATCTGAAGGACGCGCCCGGTGTCCTTCAGCACGGCGCGGGCCTTCAGTTTTCCGAAGGTGATGATCTGGGCGACATGATCGTGCCCGTACTTTTCCTGGACGTGGCGGATCACCTCGTCGCGCCGGGTTTCGCAGAAATCGATGTCGAAGTCGGGCATCGACACGCGCTCGGGGTTGAGGAACCGCTCGAACAGCAGGCCCAGCTTCAGTGGATCGAGATCGGTGATCGTCAGCGCCCAGGCGACGAGCGAACCAGCGCCCGATCCGCGCCCCGGCCCCACCGGAATGCCCTGCGACTTCGCCCATTGGATGAACTCGGCGACGATCAGGAAATAGCCGGGAAAACCCATGCGGGTGATGACGTCGATCTCGAACGCGAGCCGCTCCTGATAGGGGCCGCGCTCATGCTCGGGAATGCTGGCCGCATCGAGGCGGCGGGCAAGCCCCGCCCGCGCCTCTTCCGCCAGCATCCGCGCCTCCGCCTCGCGGTCGCCGGCAAGGCTGGGGAGGATCGGCTTGCGCTTCGGCGCGGCCACCGCGCAGCGCTGCGCCACCACCAGCGTGTTCCGGATCGCTTCCGGCAAATCCTCAAACAGCCGGACCATCTCCTCGGCGGGCTTCATCCAGGCATGGGAGCACGAGGTGCGGCGATCGTTCGATTCCACATAGGCGCTGTCGGCGATGCAGAGCATCGCGTCATGCGCGGCATGGAAATCCGGCTCGGCGTAACAGACCGGATTGGTCGCGACCAACGGCAGGTCGCGGGCATAGGCAAGGTCGATCAGCGCGTTTTCGGCGGCCGTTTCCACCGGATCGTCACGGCGCACGATCTCGACATAGAGCCGGTTCGGGAACAGCTGCTGAAGCTGGTCCAGATAGGCCGTTGCGGCGGTCGCCTGCCCGTCCGCCAGAAGCTGGGTTACGGCCCCCGCGCGCCCGGCGGAGAGCGCGATCAGCCCATCGGTGCGCCCTGCAAGCGCATGGAGCGCGACGTGCGGCGCTTCGTGCACCGGCCGGTTGAGATGGGCCGACGACACAAGCGCGCACAGATTGTCATAGCCCTTTTCGTCCTGCGCATAGAGCGCCAGCCAGTCTATGACGGGCGGCTTGCCGTCCGCCCCGCTTCCCGGACGCGCGACTGCAAGCAGGCTGCCGATGACGGGCTGCACGCCGGCACCCATCGCCGCTTCCGAAAAGGCCATGGAGCCGTAAAGGCCGTTCCTGTCGGTGATCGCACACGCAGGAAAACCGAGCTTGCGCGCGTGCTTGGCAAGCACCTTCGGGTCGATCGCGCCTTCCAGCATGGTGTATGAGGAAAAGACACGGAGCGGCACGAAATCGGCATGGGGCATGGCGGGACTTTAGGGTGTCAGAACCAGCTTGGCGACCGATTCCTCGCCCTAACGTCATTCCCGCGAAGGCGGGAATCCATGAACACGGCTTCGTATGAATACGGCAATCCTGCGTCCATCATCTCAAGACCTAGGCGTTCATGGATTCCCGCCTTCGCGGGAATGACGAAGGAAGGGCAGCGCCCGAGCGCTAAGATATACGAGCACCCAAGGCTAATTGCCTCCCACGCTCTTCCAATTGACCCATTAGTTCGACGAGCGCCTCAAGGTTCTCGGGCGACGTACCACTTTTTGTAACGCTCTCCGCCTCTTTGCTATGAAACTTGTCCCAAAACTTCATCATATACGGCCCATCTTTTTGCATATGTCTGGCGGCCGCTAAAATAGCATTGCTCAAGTTCGCGCTGGAAGCCGGTGCGTTATCGACCCCGATCTTCTGCATCAGGTTCAACCAGCCAATACGAAGTTCATCATCCTCCGACGCATCGTGCACCGTGATGAAACATTTCTCATCACGAGACGATATATCGGCTCGCTGCAATGCTGATTGGAGAAAACCCATTCCAAATCCCACGAATTGAAATTGTTCCTGAGGCGAATAACCGACCAAGCAGTCATTCATCTCGCAGGCCATGGCGGTGTAATCGGTATAGCCGGCATATCCCGTTGGCCTGCCGGGGCAATAAACAAACGAATCGCTATAGGTTATCAATTCGTGCGGGGTGGGTGTCCGGCTAGGCGGCAAATAGCGTGCCATCACCGCCATCTTATCACGCGATCGCTTCAATACGATGAGTGCAGCACTCATAACTGCAACGATAGAGATGGACCGAAAATCCATGCAGCGCTTTCGAGCAACCTTACCCAACTAACAACAAATAGGCCTACTCCAACCGCCCGTCATGGAGCCGGATCACCCGATCCATCTGCGCCGCAAGCCTTTGATTGTGGGTGGCGACGAGAGCGGCCGAATTATGCTCCCGCACCAGCCGCAGGAACTCGGTGAGCACCACATCGGCGGTGTGCTCGTCGAGGTTGCCGGTCGGCTCGTCGGCAAGCACCAGCACCGGCCGGTTGGCGAGCGCGCGGGCGACGGCGACGCGCTGCTGCTCGCCCCCGGAAAGCTGCGACGGGCGGTGGTCGAGGCGATGGCCGAGGCCAAGGCCAGCCAGAAGCTGCTTTGCCCTCAGCCCCGCATCCGCCGGATCGGTGTCGCGGACCAACTGGGGCAGCAGCACATTCTCGGCCGCAGTGAAATCGGGCAGCAGATGGTGGAACTGATAGACGAACCCCAGCTTTTCGCGCCGCACACGGGTGCGGTCGCCGCTGTCCAACCGCTCGCAGTGCTCGCCGTCGATGACGATTTCGCCTTCGAACCCGCCTTCCAGCAACCCGACCGCCTGGAGCATCGTGGACTTGCCGGAGCCGGACGGCCCCAGCAGCGCGACAATCTCCCCCGCCTTCACCGTCAGGTCGACGCCGCGTAGCACATGGATGGTCTGCCCGCCCTGGGTGAAGCTGCGCTTCAAATTGCGGATCTGGAGCACGTCACTCATAGCGCAGCACCTGTACGGGATCGGTACTCGCCGCCTTCCACGCGGGATAGAGCGTGGCGAGGAAGGAAAGCACCATCGCCATGACGACGATCGCGACGACTTCGACCGGATCGGTCTTGGCCGGAAGTTCGGTCAGATAACGGATCGACGGGTCCCACAGGTTCTGCCCGGTGATGAAGCCGATGCCGCCCACGATCGACTGGCGGAAATAGAGGATCGCAAAGCCCAGGATCAGCCCGGCGACGATGCCGAGCGCGCCGATCAGCGTGCCCACGGTCATGAAGATGCGCATCATCGCGATGCGGCTGGCGCCCATCGTCCTCAGGATCGCGATGTCCTTCGTCTTGGCGCGCACCAGCATGATGAGCGACGACAGGATGTTGAACACCGCCACCAATATGATGATCGACAGCACCCAGAACATGACGACCCGCTCCACCTTCAGCGCGTCGAACAACGAGGCGTTCATCGTCTGCCAGTCGGTGACGACCGCCCTGCCCGTCACCTTGTCTGCCAGGGGCGCGAGTATCTGCCGCACATTGTCGGCGTCGGTGGTCATCACCTCGATCATGCCGACCGCATCGCCCAGCATCAGCAGCGTCTGCGCCTGCTCCATCGGCATGATGACGAACGCCTTGTCATAGTCGTAGACGCCGACCTCGAAGATCGCGCCGACCTCATAGCTGACGATCCGCGGCGCGGTGCCGAAAGGCGTGACCTGCCCCTGCGGGCTGATGAGGCTGATCGACGAGCCGACGGTCGCGCCAAGCGCCTCCGCCAGCCGGACGCCGATGGCGACAACGGGCCGGTCGGGCGCAAGGTTGCGCAACCTGCCGTCGATGACCTTTTCGTTGAGCGTGGGATTGGTGCGGATGTCGTCCATCTCCATGCCGCGCACCAGCACGCCTTCCACCCGCCCGCCGAACGAGGCCATCAGCGGCTGCTCGATCAGCGGCAGCGCCTCGGTGACGCCCGGCGTGGCCAGCGCCTGCTTGCGCACCTCCCGCCAGTCGTCCAGCCGTCCGCCATAGCCCTGCACCACCGCATGGCCGTTGAGGCCGATGATCTTGTCGAACAGTTCGGCCCGAAAGCCGTTCATCACCGACATCACGGCGATGAGCGCGGCGACGCCCAGCATCACGGCCACAAGGCTGATCGAGGCGACGAGGAAGATGAAGCCTTCGCCCTGCCCGCCGGGGACAAGGTAGCGCTTGGCGATCATCCGTTCATAACGGGACAGCATCATCGCGCCGACGCCTCAATTTCGTCATTCCCGCGAAGGCGGGAATCCATGAACACGGCTTCGTATGAATACGGCAATCCTGCGTCCATCATCTCAGGACATAGGCGTTCATGGATTCCCGCCTTCGCGGGAATGACGGTTAAAGGGATCACCCGATGAGCCTCGCAAGCGCGGATTCCGGCGACAGTTCCGCCTTCTCGCCGGTGCGGCGGTTCTTCATCTCGACAACGCCGGAGGCAAGCCCCTTCGGCCCGATCACAAGCTGCCAGGGCAGGCCCAGCAGGTCGGCAGTGGCGAATTTCGCGCCGCCCCGCTCGTCTCGGTCGTCATAGAGCGTGTCCTTGCCCGCCGCCATCAGCTTTGCGTAGATTTCGTCGGCGGCCGCCGCGCAGGCCGCGTCATCGGCGCGCAGGTTGATCAGCGCCACCTGATAGGGCGCGACCGATTCCGGCCAGATGATTCCGTTCGCGTCGTGATTCGCCTCGATGATCGCGCCCATCAGCCGCGACACGCCGATGCCGTAGCTCCCCATCTGGGGCGTGATCGCGCTTCCGTCCGGCCCCTGCACCGTCATGCCCATGGCGGCGGAATATTTGGTGCCGAAGAAGAAGATGTGCCCCACCTCGATGCCTCGCGACTGGCGCAGCGCATCGCCAGCCGCGGCCTCGCGCGCAGGATCCCGCTTTTCGTCGGTGGCCGCATAGTCGGCGGTCAGCCCCGACACGAACGCCTGAAGCGCGGCCGGATCGTCCGCATCCACGTCCAGCGACCGAAGCTGCTCCCAGTTGCGGTGGTAGAAGACCTCGCTCTCCCCGGTGGGCGCCAGCACGATGAACTCATGGCTCAGATCGCCGCCGATGGGACCGGTGTCGGCCTGCATCGGGATCGCCGACAGGCCCATGCGGGCATAGGTGCGCAGATAGGCGACGAACATGCGGTTGTAGCTGTGGCGCGCGCCTGCCTCGTCCAGATCGAAGCTGTAGGCGTCCTTCATCAAAAACTCGCGTCCGCGCATCACGCCGAAGCGGGGGCGCACCTCGTCGCGGAACTTCCACTGGATGTTGTAGAGCGTGCGCGGCAGGTCGCGATAGCTTCTGGCGGAATCGCGGAAGATCGCGGTGATCACTTCCTCTGCCGTCGGGCCGTACAGCATCTCCCGCTCGTGGCGGTCCTTGAAGCGGAGCATTTCAGGGCCATAGGCGTCATAGCGCCCGCTTTCGCGCCAGAGATCGGCAGACTGGACCGTCGGCATCAGCAGCTCGATCGCGCCCGCGCGGTCCTGTTCCTCCCGCACGATCTGCTCGATCTTCCGCAGCACGCGGTGACCGGCGGGCAGCCACGCATAGATGCCGGCGGCAGTCTGGCGGATGAGCCCGGCGCGAAGCATCAGCTGGTGGCTGACGATCTGCGCGTCGGCCGGGGTTTCCCTGGAAACGGGGAGGAAGTGTCTGGAAAGGCGCATGGATCGCTTTTTTCTGAAAATGATGTTTCCCGCATCTAGCACGGCGGCCCGCTTTGGCAACGCCGGGGCGCGCGCGGCGTATGTTGCATTCTGACCACAGGGGGTGCGTTTAATTTACCTTTGCCGGGTTGGCGGGATGACAAATCGGCCCATCGCTCCTAGCGTGGCGATCTCTGAAGCTTGGCTCGCTGGCCACGGTTCAGGGGGGACAGATCGCAGCTCGCGGTTCCACGGAACCGAACAGAAGCGCGGCACAGTTGGCGAGAGCCACAAGGGGGCTGACGATTAGGTTCGTCACGGGACGCCCGGGTTCATCGAACCCGGGCGTCTTCGCATTCAGGGGCCGGGCAGCGCCCACATTCGGGCTAGTGCCGTTCCTTTGTCGCGGTAAAGCGGATATCGGCATGGCGTTGGGAGATATAGTTCAGTTCCCACGCATCCTTGGCCATGAACACCGGCGCGCCGTCCCTGTCCTCGGCGATGGCGCTGCGCTTTTCCTCGATGAAGGCCTTGAGCTTTGCCTCGTCATCGGCGGCGATCCAGCGCGCGGTCTCCCAGGGCGACGGCTCGAAACCGGCGTCCACATTGTATTCCGCGCCGATCCGCGAGATCAGCACTTCGAGCTGAAGCTGGCCGACCACGCCGACGATCCAGTTCGACCCGATCATCGGGCGAAACACCTGGGTCACGCCTTCCTCGGCCAGATCGTTCAGCGCATTCCTGAGCTGCTTGGTCTTGGTCGGATCGCCCAGCTTCACCCGGCGCAATATCTCGGGCGCAAAGCTCGGCAGGCCGGTGAAGCGAATCTGCTCGCCTTCGGTCAACGTGTCGCCCACCCGCAGCGCGCCATGATTGGGGATGCCGATGATGTCGCCGGGAAAGGCCTCGTCCGCCAGTTCGCGGCTTTGCGCGAAGAAGAAGATCGGGCTGTGAACGGCAATCGTCTTGCCGGTCTGCACCTGGGTCAGCTTCATGCCGCGCCTGAACCTGCCTGAACACAGCCGCATGAACGCCACGCGGTCGCGGTGCTGCGGGTTCATGTTCGCCTGCACCTTGAAGATGAATCCGGAAACGGCGGGGTCGCCCGGCTCCACCACGCGCGGGGTCGCGGGCTGCTCGCGCGGCGGCGGCGCGAACTCGGCAAGCGCGTCGATGAGCTGCTCGACGCCGAAATCCTTCAGCGCCGATCCGAAATAGACGGGCGTCAAATCGCCGTGCCGATAGGCCGCGGCGTCGAACGCGGCATAGCCCGCCATCGCAAGCTCCGCCTCGTCGCGGACATGGGCGGCGATTTCCGGCGTCACCAGCTCTTCCAGCCTGGGATCGTCCAGCCCGGAAAGATTGGCCTTGCCGCCCTCATAAGCCCCGGTCGCGTCGGGCGCGCGCTGGAACAGCCGGTTGCGGCGCAGGTCGTATATGCCCTTGAAGGTGCCGCCCATGCCCACGGGCCAGCTCATCGGCGCGACGTCCAGCGCCAGCACATCGGCGATTTCGTCCAGCAGCGCGAACGGCTCCTTGCCCTCGCGGTCCACCTTGTTGACGAAGGTGATGATCGGCACGTTCCTGATGCGGCAGACCTCGAACAGTTTTCGCGTCTGCGGCTCGATGCCCTTTGCGGCGTCGATCACCATGACCGCCGAATCCACCGCCGTCAGCGTGCGATAGGTATCTTCCGAAAAATCCTCGTGGCCCGGCGTATCCAGCAGGTTGAAGGTGATTCCGTCGCGCTCGAACGTCATCACCGACGATGTGACCGAAATGCCGCGCTGCTGCTCGATCTTCATCCAGTCCGACCGCGCGCGCCGGTTCTGCCCCCGCGCCTTGACCTCGCCCGCCAGATGGATCGCGCCGCCGAAATAGAGCAGTTTTTCGGTCAGCGTCGTCTTGCCCGCGTCGGGGTGGGAGATGATCGCAAAGGTACGCCGGTCGGCCACCGCCGCCGCGTCTCTGTCTGCCAGTGCCATGTCGCAAATCTCGTGTTTCGCTTTGCGGCCGCTCCTAGCAGGTCTTGCGCAAAATGCGAGCAGCCATGCTATCCACGCGCGGTCAGGGATTCGGAAAAAGGGGCAAGGGCAGACGGTGAAGGTCGGCATCGATATGGGATTGGAGCCGGGCGGCAAGCCGGCGATGCTCGATCTGGAGGAACTGCTGGCCACCCGTCTTCTGGTGCAGGGCAATTCCGGCTCGGGCAAATCGCACCTGCTGCGCCGCCTGATCGAGCAGAGCGCCGAATGGGTGCAGCAGGCGATCATCGACCCCGAGGGCGATTTCGTGACGCTGGCCGATCACTACGGCCATATCGTGGTGGAGGCGGCGGATTATTCCGAAGCCGATGTGCAGCGCGTCGCCGCCCGTGTGCGCGAGCATCGCGCGTCGGTGGTCCTGAACCTGGAAGGCCTGGATGTGGAAGCGCAGATGCGCTCCGCCGCCGCCTTCCTCGGCGGGCTGTTCGACGCCCATCGCGATCACTGGTATCCGGTGCTGGTGGTGGTCGACGAGGCGCAGCTTTTCGCCCCCTCAGCGGCCGGCGAGGTATCGGACGAGGCGCGCAAGACCTCGCTCGGCGCGATGACCAACCTGATGTGCCGGGGCCGAAAGCGCGGGCTTGCAGGCGTGATCGCCACCCAGCGGCTTGCAAAGCTGGCGAAGAATGTCGCGGCGGAAGCGTCCAACTTCCTGATGGGGCGCACCTTTCTCGACATCGACATGGCCCGCGCCGCCGATCTGCTGGGCATGGAAAAGCGCACCGCCGAGATGTTCCGCGATCTGGAGCGCGGCCACTTCGTCGCGCTCGGCCCGGCGGTGTCGCGTCGGCCGCTGCCGATCCGCATCGGAGAGGTGCAGACCTCGACCCGAAGCACCAGCCCCAAGCTCATGCCCCCGCCGGCCACATCGGGCGACGACCTGCGCGATCTGATCTTCGCGCCCGCACCGG